>JAXDKT010000058.1:0-6311 GCA_034666965.1 Chloroflexota bacterium
CGCCGATCGGCGGAGGTTCGTGTCGACGATCCACGACGCCGCGCGGCGAGGTCAGTTCTTGATGAGCCTCACGATGTTCGGGGTCGTCGCCGTGGCCCCGTAGGGTGTCGGCCGCTGTTACGTCGCCTGGATGGCTTCGCGCACGTCACGCCGTCAAGCCCCAACCGCCCGAAGTCCTCACGTGACCTGACCTCTGCGCGACTCCCAGTCGGAGGGGTACGAACCGTCTGGTCACAACGCGAGCGTCTTCAAGGGCGCCGCGCTTCGGGTCGCCTGCCGCTGAAGCACGTCTGACGCCGCTCCCGGGTCCCAGCTTCTCAGCGGAGGTGGGGCCGCAGGACGGACTCGGACGGGTGTTATGGTTCGGCGGCGGCCAGCTGGCACAGGGCCCCAGGCGGAACGAGACCGCCCGTCGGGCCTATGCACGAAGGGTCGCGTTGCCGGCTGGTCGCCGGAAGAGGTGCTGGATGCGCCGAGCGGGAGTGAGTGCAAGCTGCGCCGGGCCGAGTTCGCCCGCAGGCTCCACGCGAGAGTCCAGGAGCTGGCGGTCGAGATCCTCCACGGCCACTGGGTCGCCGTCGCGATGCGGCTCCGCCGGTGGGGCAACGCCCTGGGCCTCGCGTTCAAGTTCATCCTGCGGCTCGCGCACGCTCGGCGACCGCCAACGGCGGCCGCACGATCTGACCCTCGTCCAGCCTGTGCTTGAGGGATAGACAACAGTTCCGTTGACGACCCACACGGGAGGATTGCCATGACCGCCACCGATGTCGGGACACGACGACCGAGCTGGCGCTCGATGATCACCTGGACCGGGGTCGCCGTCATCGGCGCCCTGGCGTGGTCGGTCATCGCCCTCGCACGAGGCGAGAAGATCTCCGCGATATGGGTGGTGATCGCCGCCCTGGCGTCATACGCGATCGCCTATCGCTTCTACGCCCGGTTCATCGTCCGCCGGGTGCTCCAGGTCGATAACAGCAGGGCCACCCCAGCCGAACGCCTGGACAACGGCGTCGACTACCAACCCACCGACCGCCGCATCCTGCTGGGCCACCACTTCGCTGCGATCGCCGGGGCTGGCCCGCTGGTTGGTCCGGTGCTGGCGGCCCAGATGGGCTACCTGCCGGGCACCATCTGGATCATCGCCGGTGTGATCTTCGCCGGAGGGGTCCAGGACATGGTGATCCTGTTCTTCTCCATGCGCCGCGACGGCAAGAGCCTGGGCCAGATGGTGCGAGAAGAGATCGGCCCGGTGGGTGGCGCGGCGGCCTTGGTGGCCGTCTTCTCGATCATGATCATCCTGCTCGCGGTGCTCGCTCTTGTCGTCGTCAACGCGCTGGCGGCATCCCCATGGGGCACCTTCAGCATCGCCATGACGATCCCCATCGCCCTGTTCATGGGGTTCTACCTGCGCACGCTGCGGCCCGGCCGGGTCATCGAGACCACGGTGATCGGTGTCGCGTTGCTCCTCGCGGCGATCGTCGGCGGTGGGTGGGTCCAGGAGTCCAGCCTCGCGGGCATCTTCACGCTAAGCCCGCAGTCCCTGGTGATCGCCCTGGTCATCTACGGCTTCTTCGCCTCGGTGCTTCCGGTGTGGATGTTGCTCGCTCCGCGCGACTACCTGTCGACGTTCATGAAGATCGGCGCGATCGGGCTGCTGGCGGTCGGCGTGCTCGTCACGGGACCGACGCTGCAGAACGCGGCGGTCTCGAAATTCGCCGACGGCACCGGCCCGGTGTTCGCCGGGCCGCTGTTCCCGTTCGTGTTCATCACCATCGCCTGCGGCGCACTGTCCGGGTTCCACGCCCTGATCGCCTCCGGGACGACACCGAAGATGATCCAGAAGGAGTCGCAGGTCCAGATGATCGGTTACGGCGGGATGCTCATGGAGTCCTTCGTGGCGATCATGGCCCTGATCGCGGCCTCCATCCTCGACCCCGGGCTGTACTACGCCATGAACGCCCCCGCGGGGCTCGTCGGTGCGACCGCCCAGACCGCAGCCCAGGCCGTCACCACCCTCGGCTTCACCATCAGCCCGGACCAGCTGTCGGCGGCCGCTGCCGCCGTGCAGGAGAAGACCCTCGTCGCACGGACCGGCGGGGCCCCCACCCTGGCCGTGGGCATGTCGGAGATCCTCTCCGGCATCTTTGGCGCCGGCACGGCGCTCAAGGCGGTCTGGTACCACTTCGCGATCATGTTCGAGGCCCTGTTCATCCTCACGACCGTGGACGCCGGCACACGGGTGGCACGGTTCATGCTCCAGGACACGCTCGGCAACATCTACAAGCCGATGGGCCGGGTCAGCTGGAAGCCGGGTCTGTGGGCCACCAGCGCCGTGGTGGTGCTGGCATGGGGCTACTTCCTGTGGACCGGCGTGAACGACCCGCTCGGCGGCATCTACCAGTTGTTCCCGCTGTTCGGGATCGCCAACCAGTTGCTCGCGGCAGTCGCGCTGGCCCTGGCCACGACCCTGATCATCAAGAGCGGCAAGGCCCGCTACGCCTGGGTCACCCTCGTCCCGTTGGCTTGGGATGCAGCAGTCACGCTGACCGCTAGCTGGTACAAGGTCTTCTCCAACGACCCAAAGTTGGGCTTCTTTGCCCAGCGGACGACATACCAGGCCGCGATCGACAGCGGCAAGTTGCTGGCCCCAGCCAAGACGATGGACGCCATGCACCAGGTCGTGACCAACGCCACAGTCGACGGGGTGCTCTCTGCCCTGTTCGCGGTGCTCATCATCATCGTCATCCTCGACGCGTTCCGGATCTGGGTGAAGGCTCTGTCGGCACGCGAGCCGCTGCCGATGATGGAGTCGCCCGTCGTCCTGTCGCACATCGTCGCGCCGGCAGGGCTGTGGCCCACCGCCGACGAGCGCATGCTGCTGGCCGGTGGCAGTGTCGCCATCGGCGGGCCTGGTGTCGGCGGCGACGGACTCTCGGCCGACGACCTGCCTCCGGGAGGCAGCTCACGATGATCTCCGCGCGGCGAACCCTGGACGTCGTGCGCTGGTACCTGCGGGAGGTGGCCGGCGAGAATGCATACGAGCGCTACGTCGAGCACGGGTCCCTTGAGCACCCCGGGCGCCCGGTGCTGTCCCGACGGGAGTTCGAGCGGCAACGGCAAGACGATCGTGACGGAACACCGCAGGTGCGCTGCTGTTGAGAGACCCTTCCCATCGCGGAGCTGCCAGTGCGCGCTGAGACCATCGCCGCCGTCCTGCTCATCCTGGTGCCGATCGCCTTCAACGTCGCGTTCTTCGAGCTGGGCCGGGCCTTCGACTATCCAAACATCCTGCGCAAGGAGCCCGATGAGATCCTGAGACGGTTCGTCGCCGGCGGGTCGGGGCTGATCCTGCGCTGGGAGGCGCTGCTGGTCAGCGCGCTGCTGATGCTGCCCCTCGCTGCCCTTCTTGCCGTCGTCCTGGCTGCCGGGCCCGCCCTGAGCGTCCTGTCCGTGGTCGTTGGCGCGGCGGCCGCGATCGTCCAGGGACTCGGGCTCGTGCGCTGGCCGTTCGCCGTCCCTGAGCTGGCCCGTCGGTACGTCGCTGCGCCTGAGGGACCGGACGGCGATGCCACCCGGCAGACCGTGGAGGTCGCGTTCGCGACACTCCATCGACTGCTCGGCGTGGGTATCGGCGAGCACCTTGGTTACCTGTTCACCGGCCTTTGGACGCTGCTGGTCAGCGGGTCGATCCTTTCGACCAGCGTCCTGCCCGCCTGGCTCGGCATCGTCGGCATCCTGATCGGCATCGCGCTCCTGATCGGAACGCTGGAGTTCGTCGGGCCCAACGAGCCTGACGGATGGCACCTGGCCGGGATCATCGTGCCGATCGCCTACATCGCATGGTCGCTGTGGCTGATCGCGCTCGGCGTGTTCCTGCTCATCTGATCTGCCGCCACAGGACGGCCGTGATCGGCGACCTGGTCGTCGCCAGCTGGTCGCGCGGCGCGATCTCTTTGATGAACGTCCCGAGCCATCGTTGCGAGCACCGGGACGCGCGCGGGTACACGTGCATCACCCATTCGATCATCGGTGCACTCGCCCGATTCGGCTATCGCGACGATCCCCGCCTGCAGCCCGCCATCGAGACCAAGTCAAGATCGGCTGGTTCACGGATCGCCTGGAGGGGCTGGCGCAAGCCCGAGCGGACCGCCGGTTCAGCTAGCCTGGAGACGCCGCGATCGTGCGTCCTGCCGCCCGAGCCGACGCGGACCACCGGCTGGGGCTCGCGCCCCAATCGCGATCAGAACAGGTCATGCGTGGCCGACCTCCTCGAGGCGACGCCGATCCGCGGTCTCGATCTGGAAGGTGCTGTGCTCAATGTCGAAGAAGCCGGCCAGGCACTCGCACAGGTGATCGAGGACGGCAGCGGGCTGGGCATCTGGCTCCACGATCACGTGCGCCGACACGACGTTCATCCCCGAGGTGATCGTCCAGACATGGAGGTCGTGGCACTCGGTCACCCCAGGGGCCTCGAGGATGTGCGAGCGGACGAGCGCCATGTCCAGGCCCTTCGGGGTCGCCTCGAGCAAGACGTCGACCGCATCGCGCAGGAGGCGCCAGGTGCGCGGGAAGATGAGGACACCGATGACGATCGACGCGATCGCATCGGCTGCCCCGAACCCCGTGACGACGATCACCAGCCCGGCCACGATGACGGCTGCCGAACCGGCGAAGTCGCTGAGCACTTCGAGGAAGGCGCCGCGGGCGTTGAGGCTGCTCGCCTGAGCGTTCCGAAGGAGCCACAGCGAGGCGCCGTTCCCGGCCAGCCCGACCAGGGCCACCGCGATCATCAACCCGGACGCAACCCCCGCCGGCTGAGCCAGCCGGCGGACGGCCTCGAAGAGGATGAAGGCCCCAACGCCGAAGAGGAGCAGCGCATTCACGATGGCGGCGAGCATCTCGAGGCGCTGGTACCCGAACGTTCGCTCCGGGCCGGCCGGGCGCGCGCCGATCCAGATCGCGAGAAGGGCCAGCCCGATGCCGGCGACGTCGGTGAGCATGTGCCCGGCATCGGCGAGGAGGGCGAGGCTGTTCGCCGCGAAGCCGCCGACCGCCTCTACCGCGAAGATCGCAAGGGTCAGGCCAAAGACCGTGAGGAGGCGGCCGCTATTGGCCGCGGCGGCGCTGTGAACGAGCGGCATCAGACGGTCTGGCTCTCCGGCTCCGCGGTGTGTGCCAGGGCGTCGGCGAGGACGTGCCGGACGTGCTGATCAGCGAGTGAGTAGAAGGCGATCCGGCCCGCCTTGCGCCGGGTCACGGCGCCGCGCTCGCGGAGGAGCCGGAGTTGGTGACTCAGAGCCGACACCGATAGATCGAGCACAAGCGCGAGATCGCACACGCAGAGTTCCGGCGCGAGGGCGAGTGCCTGAAGAATCCGCGCTCGCGTCGGATCAGCCAGGGAATCGAACCAGTTGGCCGTCGCGCGTGCGGCGTCGGCAGACAGCAGTCGACCGATCAACGGGCGAACAGCGTCGGGGTGGAGATACACGGTGTCGCACTGATCGATCGTTAACACTTGAGCCATCGCTCAACTATAGCGAAGTCCCCGCAAAGCGCTATTGCGGCGGCTGGACTAGGCCGAGCTCAAAGCCGTGGCTCCGACGGCGGCATCATCGCGTCGTCCGCGTAGTCCCAGCACCTGATGACATCGGGTTCGAGCTCCGCGATCACCCCGGGGTCAACGCTCAGGTACGCCGACGGATCCGTCGTGGGGTCGAAGGCATCGACGTAGGGCCGGCAGATCCCGAGCCCGATGTCGTGGTAGCCGTCAGGGGTCATGCGGACGCGACCGCGGACCTCGACCGCCCGGTATGGGTGGGCGTCTTCGGCGAGCACCACCGTCGCCCGGGGATCTGCTTTCAGGATCGCGATCTTGCGATCGCCGGCGGGGAACTGGAAGATGAACCGACCAGCGACGAACCGATGCCAGACGGGCCGGCTGAAGACCCGGCCGTCCGGCAGGATCATGGAGATCACGGCCGCGCGCGGCTGGTCGAACAGGTCGCCGAGATCTGAAGGTGCCAATCCGCGTCGCATGACTCCTCTCCGGCCAGACCGAGGGGTCGCGGAGACGATGCTAGCTCAAGGGATCCCGTCCCCGAGCGGAAGCCTGGGGTCGAGGGCGACCTGCATCGCCTCTCCCGACTGGGCGAGCCGGACCGCTTCCCGCGCTCGGTCCAGCGGAAGGATGTGCGACACGATCTTCCGAAGTGGGTATCGGTCGAGATTGGCGACCATCAGGCGCATCGATGGCTCGTATTGGGTGGCCATCTCTCCGCCGATGCCGAGGACGGACACGTTGCGGCTGCAGA
>JAXDKT010000059.1:0-4958 GCA_034666965.1 Chloroflexota bacterium
GGCTCCGGCCACGCCGGGCTCCGGCCACGCCGGGCTCCGGCCACGCCAGGCTCGGGCCACGCGGCGAGGTTCCGGCCACGCGAGGCTCCGGCCAGGCTCGGGCCACGCGAGTTTCCGGCCAGGCTCGGGCCACGCGAGGCTCCGGCCGGCCACGCCAGGCTCCGGCCGCGCCAGGCTCCGGCCCGGTCTTGCCAGATGCTCACCAGGCGGTCGTACGTCGCCAGTCCAGGCGAGGCGAACCGTCGTCGCTGACGTTTTCGTCCCGAGCCAAGCGTGACCCGGCACGATTTCGCGCCTCCCAGAGCGTTCGAGGCTGCGGGGCGTTGTCCAAGGCTCACCTGACGAGCATCTGTCAAGAATTGGCTCCCGCCAGCGTCGCCGCGAGTTGGTCCCGTCTCCGACCGTCCAGCCAGCCGGCCCCGCCACCGAGCCGCGAGCCGGCCCCGCCACCGTCGCCGCGAGCCGGCCCCGCCACCGTCGCGGCGAGCCGGCCCCGCCACCGAGCCGCCAGTCGGCCTCGCCACCGACGCCGCGAGCCGGCCCCGCCTCCGACGGCCCAGCCAGTCGGCCTCGCCACGCGATGGTCGAGCTCAGCGTCGAGGCGGGTCGTCCGGCGAGGCGATCGACTCGGCTGCGCCCAGTGCCACCGCCAGGCGCCCGGCCACCCGCGCGTCGTTCTCGATCAGGGCCGTGTTCGCGCGCAGGCTCGCGCCGCCGGTCAGCTCGGCGATCCGGGCCAGCAGCCACGGCGTCAGGGCCGGTCCGTGGATGCCCGCCGCATCGGCCTCGGCCGTGGCCTGGTCGACGGCCGCGCGAGCCAGCTCGTGCGGAAGCGCGGCCGGCTCGGGAACCGGCACGCAGACGAGCAACCCGGAACCCAGGCCCAACCCGAGGTGGGTCCGAACGAGTCGAGCCGCGGCCGCCTCGTCCGGGACCGAGGCCGGCGCCGACACTCCCGTCCCGCGCGAGTAGAAGCCGGGCATGGCGGCCTGGCCGATGGCCAGCACGGGCACGCCGCGCGTTTCGAGATACTCGAGCGTCAGGGGCAGGTCCAGGATGGACTTCGGGCCGGCACAGACCACCACGACCGGGGTTCTTGCGAGCTCCTCCAGATCCGAGGAGATGTCGAGCGTGGCGGGGATACCGCCACCACCCAGCGCGCCGCGATGGACGCCGCCGATGCCGCCCGTGGCAAACACCCGGATCCCGGCCGCGTCGGCGGCGATCATCGTCGCCGACACCGTCGTGGCCGCCCAGCCGTCGCGGGCGAGTGCCACGGCCATGCTCGGCCGGGCGGCCTTGAGCACCGAGCCGGCGGGCGCGGTCGCGAGGGCCTCGAGCTCGGCGTCGTCCAGACCCACCAGGATCCGGCCGTCCCGAATCGCCACCGTCGCCGGGACCGCCCCGGCTTCGCGGACGGCCGCCTCCGATGCGCGTGCCACGGCGACGTTGTGCGGATAGGGCAGGCCGTGGCTGATCAGGGTCGACTCCAGCACGACCAGCGGCCGCCCGGTCGCCAGCGCGTCGGCGACCTCGGGGCTCGGCAGCAGCCGCTCGGCGATCGACATCGATCCGATCCTAGCGCACGCGGTCAGACGATCTGGAGCTCGCGTCTCGGGACCGAGACCTGCCGGGCGGCGACCCGGTTGCCGGCCACGGCCGCTCGCCGGAGGGCGACGTTGGTCGATCGGCCGGCCGCTCGCGACGCCAGCCACTCGGCGATGAACCCGGCGTCGAACGCATCGCCGGCGCCGGTGCTGTCGGCCACCGAGATCGGGCGGGTGGCCACGTCGAACCGCGACGGCCCTCCGTTGCGGATCAGGACGCTGACCCCACCCGGACCGCGCTTGATCACCACGATCGGAGCCAGGTCGACGGCGCGAACCTCGCCGCGGCCGCTGGGTCCGATGAGGGCACCCAGCTCAGCGGCCGTGGCGAACACGAGATCGGGCGCCACCGCCGTCACCAGGGCCAACGCCGCCCGGCGGCCATCGGCGAGGAGCGGCCCCGCGGACGCCAGATCGAGGCTGATGAGCGCCCCGGCGGATCGGCCCAGCGCGACGGCTCGCCGGCCGGCCCGCCCGAGTGGCTCGCCCAGGAGCGAGTACGCCGGCAAATGGACCAGGCCGACCCGTTCGAACCAGGCCGCCCGGAGGTCGTCGGGGCCGAGCAGATCGGCGGCCCCACGGTCCGCGACGAACGAGCGCTCGCCGTCGGGCGTGACCAGGATGCCAATCCGGCCGGTCCGGGCGGCGCCGTTCCGGACGATCCGGGTCGTCACGCCGTCGGATCGGATCGCCGCCACCAGAGCCCGGCCGGCGTGATCGCGCCCGACCGAGCCGATCAGCTGCGTCGGGACGCCCAGCCGACCCAGCCAGCGGGCCGTGTTGGCGGCCGAGCCACCTTGGTAGATCGACACCCGGCCGGGCACGTCGGTGCCGGTCTGGAGGGGACGACCCGGGGCCAGGACCACGTCGATGACGAGGTCGCCGACGACGACCACGCGCGGCCGCCGAGCGGGGCGCGACGGGCGCGCTGGGCGAACCCGGGTGATCCGGCGCAGGGTCGACACCCGTCGAGGATAGCGACCGCTCCGCGGCCCAGCGCTCGGCGTGGTTCCGCGGATTAGAATGGCCGCCCCGCATCGGGCCCACGAGGAGGGATCACGAACCTTCGATGACGATCGCCACCGACCGGCTCGACGAGCTCGCCATCAACACGATCCGGACGCTCTCGATCGATGCCGTCCAGAAGGCGAACTCGGGCCATCCCGGGGCCCCGATGGGCGCGGCGCCGATGGCCTACGTCCTGTGGACGCGCTTCCTCCGCCACGCTCCCACGCGGCCCGACTGGCCCGACCGGGACCGGTTCGTGCTGAGCGCCGGACACGCCTCGATGCTGCTCTATTCGCTCCTCCACCTGACCGGCTACGACCTGCCGCTGAGCGAGCTGGAGCAATTCCGCCAGTGGGGCTCGCGGACGCCCGGTCACCCGGAGTACGGCCTGACCCCGGGCGTCGAGGCGACCACCGGTCCGCTGGGGCAGGGTGTCGCCAATGCGGTCGGGATGGCCATCGCCGAGCGCCGCCTGGCCGGCGAGTTCAACCGGCCCGGCCACGCGATCGTCGACCACCGGACCTTCGTCATCTGCTCCGACGGCGACCTCCAGGAGGGCATCGCCGCCGAGGCGGCATCGCTGGCCGGGCACCTTCGTCTGGGCAAGCTGACGATGCTCTACGACGACAACCACATCCAGCTCGACGGGCCTACGGCGATGGCCTTCAGTGAGGACGTCCCGGCCCGCTTCGACGCGTACGGCTGGCACACTCGGCGGGTGGCCGACGGCAACGACCTGGAGGCGATCTCGGCGGCCATCCAGGAGGCCATCGACGACGACCGACCGAGTCTCATCGCCGTCCGGACCCATATCGGCTATGGCTCACCGAACAAGCACGACAGCCAGAAGGCTCACGGCGCTCCGCTCGGGCCGGACGAGGTCCGCCTGACCAAGGAGGCCTACGGCTGGGACCCGGACAAGACGTTCTACGTCCCGCCCGAGGCCGCGGCGCTGTTCTCCCGGGCGATCCCTCGCGGCGAGCAGCTCGCGGAGGACTGGCAGACGCGGCTGGACCGCTACCGCTCTGCCTTCCCGGCCGATGCTGCCGAGCTGATGCGCCGGCTCGACGGCGACCTGCGACCCAATGCCACCGCCGGGCTGAAGAGCTACCCGGTCGGTGAGGACATGGCCACGCGACAAGCCAGCCAGGCGGCGATCCAGGTCCTGGCCGAATCCGTCCCCGAGCTGTTCGGAGGCTCGGCCGACCTCAGCGAGTCGAACCTGACCGACATCAAGGGCGGGGGTGACTTCTCGGCCGACGAGCCGGGCCGGAACCTGCGCTTCGGCGTCCGCGAGCACGCCATGGGTGGGATCTCGAACGGCATCGCCTACCACGGCGGGTTCATCCCGTACGCGGGCACGTTCCTGACCTTCAGCGACTACATGCGCGGCTCGGTCCGGCTGGCCGCCCTGTCGGGCGTCCACGTCGTGTACGTCTGGACCCACGACTCGGTGGGGCTGGGCGAGGATGGCCCCACCCACCAGCCGGTCGAGCACTACGCCGCGCTGCGGGCGATCCCCAACCTGTGGTTCGTGCGACCGGGGGATGCCAACGAGACCTCGGCCGCCTGGGCGGTCGCGGTCGAGCGCCAGAACGGCCCGGTCGCCCTGTCGCTCACTCGCCAGAAGCTGACCACGCTTGCCGAGACGGCCGAGCGGGCACGGGACGGAGTCGCCCGGGGCGGCTACATCCTGCGCGAATCGAGCGGCGGGCCCGAGTCGATCGACCTCCTCCTGATCGCCACCGGCTCCGAGCTCCCGCTCGCCGCCGCGGCCGCCGACCTGCTCACCGCCGAGGGCGTCCGGACGCGACTGGTGTCGCTGCCCTGCTGGGAGCTGTTCGAGCTCCAGCCGGCGGCCTATCGGAACGAGGTCCTGCCGCCGGCCGTGCGCAAGCGGGTGACGGTCGAGGCGGGCGTGTCGCTCGGCTGGGAACGCTACGCGGGCGACGAGGGCGCGATCGTGGGCATCGATCACTTCGGTGCCAGCGCGCCCGGCCAGACGATCTTCGAGCACTTCGGCTTCGTTCCGGATCGCGTGGCCGACATCGGCCGGCGGGTCGTCCGGGACGGCCTCCGCGGGCGCATTCCGACCGTCGACCACGGCCACCAGCCCGCCGGCCTGGGCCTCGGCGGTGCCACGCTCGGCCAGGGCGGCGACGCCGAGCCGGCGCACTGAGGTCGGTGACCACCGATGCGCATCGGATTCGCCGCTGACCATGCCGGGGCCGAGCTCAAGGACGAGCTGATCCTGCGCCTCGGCGCCAGCGCTCCCGAGCACGAGCTGATCGATCTCGGCGACGATGGCTCGGACCCGGCCGATGACTACCCGGATTTCGCCCA
>JAXDKT010000060.1:0-28759 GCA_034666965.1 Chloroflexota bacterium
GGGACGCCGCGGGCGGAGGACGGGGCCGCGGGACGGGGGCGCGGGCGGGGGGGGCGGGCCCGTCGGGGCCTCGCTAGCTCATCACGAGACCGCGGGCCCGGGGGCGGGGGGGGCGGGCGGGGGTGGCCGTCGTTCTCTCACGCAGAACAAACCGTTCACAACGGAGCGTCCGCGTTCAGGCGAGTCGACGATTTGGCGGGTGTACACGAAGCAACGTCGCCCGGATGCGCCGTTACTCGAGCCGCACGGCCTGATTTGTGGGCGTAGGGGTCACCTTGGGCGGCCACTGGCCGTCCGTAGCTCGTCGCGCGGCTGCCATGCCGCAGTTTGTCTCTCCACGAAGAACACCGTCTTGGTTGTTCCTCCACGAGAGAAGAGCTGGCACGGGGCGCCAGGCAGGGAGCTGGCACGGGGCCGGGCGCTGGCGCGGGCGCCGGAGCTGGCGCGGGGCGCCAGGCAGGGAGCTGGCACGGGGCGCCAGGCCGGGCGCTGGCGCGGGCGCCGGAGCTGGCGCGGGCCAGGCCGGGAGCTGGCACGGGGCGCCAGGCCGGGAGCTGGCACGGGGCCTCGCTACATCATCACCAGACCGCCGTCCACGGCCAGAACCTGGCCGGTGACGAAGGCGGCCTCATCGGAGACGAGGAAGGCGACCGCGTTGGCGACCTCGTCAGTCGTGCCAAAGCGGCCCAGCGGCGTGCGCGCGACGATCTCGGCCTGGAGCGCCTCGGGCAGGTCCTGGGTGAGCTCGGTCAGGACGAAGCCGGGCGCGACAGCGTTGGCCGTGATCCCGCGCGAGGCGAGCTCGCGCGCGGTCGCCTTGGTCAACCCGATCAGGCCGGCCTTGGCCGAGGAGTAGTTGGCCTGGCCCATCTGGCCGGCCTGCCCCGAGACGCTGGTGATGTTGACGATCCGACCGGCCCGGGCCTTGAGCATCGGCCGGGTCACGGCCTTGGTCATGTAGAACGCCCCGAACAGGTTCGTCTCGAGCACCTCGCGCCAGGCGTCGACGCTCATGCGCATGATCAGGTCATCGCGGGTGATCCCCGCGTTGTTGACCAGGATGTCGACCTTGGCGAAGGCTTCGAGGGTCTGCTTGACGACCGCTTCGGCCGCCTCGGGTTCCTTGACGTCGGCCTGGATGGCCAGCGCCGTCCGGCCGAGCGCCTCGACCTCGGCCGCCGTGGCCGCGGCCGCTTCGGCGTTGCCGCGATAGCTGAACGCGACGTCGGCGCCCTGCCCGGCAAGGCGCAGGACGATGCCCCGGCCGATCCCCCGAGCGCCACCGGTGACGAGCGCGGCTTTGCCGGTCAGGTCGATCATGCGTGGATCTTCGTCCGGCGGGGGGCGTGGTCGGGCTCGCCGGGCACGACGTCGTCGAGATCGAGCTCGACTCCGGGCACCACCGGTCTGGCCAGGATCTCGGCCAGTGCCGGCGGGATCGGGTCGACCGAATCCCAGTCGACGGGAAGCCGGACGTGAACGTCCTCGGCCCGGACCGCTTCGGCGAGCGTGCCGCGGTTCGGATCGGCCGTCCACTCGATGGCCACCGCGCCCGAGGTGAAGCCGGCGCCAAAGGCGACAATGACGATGTGGTCGCCCACCTGGACCCGGCCCGAATCGACCGCCTCAGCCAGGGCGATCGGGATCGACGCCGCCGACGTGTTGCCGTACTTGTCCAGGTTCACGAACATCTTGTCCATGGGCAGGCCCAGACCGTCGGCCACCGACTGGATGATCCGGATGTTGGCCTGGTGCGGGATGAACAGGTCGATGTCGGATGGCTCGAGGCCCGCCTTGGCGACCGCCGCGAGGGCGGTCGAGGCGAGGGTCCGGGTGGCGAAACGATAGGTCTCGCGGCCCTCCATCCGGATGAAGTGCTCGCCGCGGCCAACGGTCGCCAGCGACGGCGGGCTCTTGGCCCCACCGGCCGGGAGCCAGATCATGTACGCGCCTTGCGGCTCGGTGGTGAGCTCGATGCCCAGACCGCCCCCGGGCTCGCTGGCCGCCGACAGCACGACCGCGCCGGCTCCGTCGCCGAACAGGATGCAGGTGTTCCGGTCGGTGTAGTCGAGGAACCGGGTCAGCAGCTCGGCGCCGATGACGAGAACGTTGCGGGCCATCCCGCTGGTGATGTAGGCCTGGGCCGCGGAATAGGCGTAGACGAAGCCCGAGCAGGCCGCCGAGACATCCATGGCGAACGCCCGGGTGTTGCCGATCGCCTCCTTGACCAGGGCCGCCGTCGATGGCATCCAGTAGTCGGGGGTGAGGGTGGCCAGCAGGATGACCTCGATGTCGTCGGGCTCGAGGCCCGCCACGGCGATCGCCCGTTTGGCGGCCACCGCCGCCATCGAGGCGGTCGTCTCGTCGGCGGCCGCCACTCGCCGCTCGCGGATGCCCGTGCGGGTCCGGATCCACTCATCGCTGGTGTCGACCATCTTCTCGAGGTCGGCGTTGCTCAGGATCCCCGCCGGGGCGTAGCGCCCCCAACCGGTGACATGGGCATAGGGCGAACGCTCGGTGCTCACAGCGGCTCCACCTCGATAAGCGGCTGCTTGGCCTTGACCAGCGAGCCGCTTTCTGCCACGACCTTCACGACGCGACCGGCCAGGTCGCTCTTGATCTCGTTGAACAGCTTCATCGCCTCGATCAGGCCGATGACCTGACCGACGGCCACCTCGCCGCCGACCTGGACGTAGGCTGCCGATCCGGGCCCCGGGGCGGTGTAGAAGATGCCGGTCAGGGGCGCCTTGACCGACGGTCGTCCGGGCGCACCGTCGAGGGCGACGGGCGGTCCGCTGTCGCCCGCACCCGAGACGGGTACGCTCGAGGCCGGCACGCCAGCAGCCACCGGAGCAATGACCACGGCCTTGCGCAGGATCAGGCCAGTCCCGCCGGCCTCGACCTCGATCTCGGTCAGGTCGCTCCGCTCGAGCAGCGCGGTCAGACGATCGAGGATGGCCAGCAGCGAGCCGTCCTGGCCGCTCGTGGCGGAAGCGCTTGCGTCGGCCGTGCGCGGTCGGTCGAGATCCTCGGTCATCCGTCGAACCTCGCGAACACCAGGGCGGTGTTCTGGCCGCCGAACCCGAACGAGTTTGACAGGACGGTCGAGATCTGGCGCCCGCCGGCGCGCAGCGGGGTCAGATCGAGGCCCTCGGCCGCCTCGTCCGGATCGACGAGGTTGATCGTCGGCGGAACGATCCCCGTTCGAATGGCCAGGATCGAGGTGATCGCCTCGATCGCGCCGGCCGCGCCGAGGGTATGACCCAGCATCGACTTGTTGGCCGTCACCGCGACCTTGGGGGCGTGCTCGCCGAAGATCGTCTTGATCGCCTGCAACTCTGCCTTGTCGCCCTCGGGCGTCGACGTGGCGTGGGCGTTGACGTGGTCGATGGCCGTGGGCTCGAGGCCGGCCTTCTCGAGGGCGCGGCGCGCCGCCCGGACCGCGCCGATGCCGCCCGGTGCCGGCAGGGTGATGTGGCTGGCATCGGCCGTCGCGCCGTAGCCGACGATCTCCGCCAGCGGGGTCGCCCCGCGTGCCTCGGCATGCTCGAGCGCCTCGAGGATGACGACTCCGGCACCTTCGCCGATGACGAACCCGTCGCGCCCTCGGTCGAACGGGCGTGAGGCCCCGGCCGGGTCGTCGTTCCGGGTCGAGAGCGCCTTCATCGAGCAGAACCCGCCGATCGAGGCCTCGTGGATGGCGGCCTCGACCCCGCCCGCGATCATCACGTCGGCGTCGCCCCGGCGGATCGTCTCCCAGGCCTCGCCGATGGCATGGCCGCCCGTGGCACAGGCCGACACCGTGGCGAAGTTCGGCCCGAGGGGCCCGAAGACAATCGCCACCTGGCCGGCGCCGACGTTGGCGATGCCCATCGGGATGAAGAACGGGCTGATCCGATCGGGGCCGCGCTCGGCCATCACCTGGGCATTGTCGAAGAGCGTGTTGACCCCGCCCAGGCCCGAGCCAACGATGACCCCGGTCCGTTCGGCGAGGGTGCCCTCCAGGCGGCCGGGCAGGCCCGCCTGGTCGAGGGCCTGACGGGCGCCGACCAGGGCGAACTGGATGTAGCGGTCGGTCCGACGCATGTCCTTGCGGTCGAGCACGCCGCTGGCGTCGAAGTCGCGCACCTCGCCGGCGATCTGGGAGGTCAGCCGTGACGGGTCGAAGGCCTCGATCCGGCGGATCCCCGAGCGTCCGGCGACCAGCCCGTCCCAGGTCGAGGCGACGTCGCTGCCGAGCGCGCTGAGCATCCCCGTCCCGGTCACGACGACCCGCCGGGGGGCGGGCCAGACGGGCACCGGCGCGCTCACCGCACGAGCTTCCCGGTGCGGACCGTGGCGGCCCGGTAGACGTCGCCGGGCAGACCCCGCGCCGAGATTGCGTTCGAGACGGCCATCGTGTCGAACTCGGCTCGCCGGATCTCGGCCCGGACCTCGTCGCCGGACAGCTCGATGAGGGCCCACGAGGCCGTCGGGTCGCCGTCGAAGACGTAGCCGGCGCTGCCCGAGTTGACGATCATCTTCCAGCCCAGGTCGCGGACCTCGGGCAAATGGGTGTGGCCGCAAGCGATGACCCGGGCGTCGGTGTGCGAGATCCGCTCGAGGGTGATGTTCGGGTCGAGCATCTGATCGAAGCCGGCCGTCTGCGACCCGGGCGAGCCGTGACAGACCAGGGCCAGCATGTCCGCCTGGAGCAGGCGGCGCTCGTACGGCAGCCGCCGGAGCCAGTCCAGTCGCTCGGGTCCGAGGGCCTCATGGGCCCATGCCGCGGCCGATCGGATCGATTCGGGCACGCCCTCGGTCAGCCACGGAAAGGCGGCCGAATAGTCGAAGTCGGCCACGGCCACGTCGGTGTTGCCCTGGATCACGAGCGCGCCGTCGGCTTCGAGCTCGCGCACGGCGTCGACGACCTCGGCTGGTTCCGGACCGTTGAGGACCAGGTCGCCGGCGATCAGCACGGCGTCCGGCTTGCTGGCCTTGACGGCCTTGCGCACCGCCGCCAGCGCCAGGGCGTTGCCGTGGATGTCCCCGAACAAGGCCAGGCGCGCCATCAGCGCAGCACCGAGGCGTCCGGGATGATGAAGCTGAGGGTGGCCTCGCAGGCGACCTCTCCGTCGACCGAGGCGACCCCGCGGCCGCGCCCGAAGCGGCGCCCGAGCTTGGCCATGGTGACCTCGAGCCGGAGCGTGTCGCCCGGGATCACGACCCGCTTGAAGCGGCATTCGTCGATCCCGCCGAACAGCCCGATCCGCTCGCCGAAGCCGGGCTGCTTGGCCACGTAGACCGCCATCGTCTGGGCCAGGGCTTCGACCAGAAACACGCCGGGCATCACCGGCAGGCCCGGGAAGTGGCCCTGGAAGAACCACTCGCTGGCGGTCACGCCCTTGATTCCCACGATGCGGGCCGCGTCGCGGTCGTACTCGACGATCCGGTCGACGAGCAGCAACGGCCAGCGGTGCGGGATGAGCGCCTCGATCTCGCGAACGGTGTGGATCGGCGGCGCGGGCGAGGCGGCGGCCTCGAGGTCGGTCACGGGCAGCTCCAGGTCCAGGGCCGGGGGACTGGCCAAGTCTGACGGGTCGGGCCGCCATCCTGCGGGCGGTCCGTGCAGACCTGCAGGGAGTCTGCTCCGACCGCGGGCAGGATCGCCCCGCTCACCGCCGCTCCGCGGCGGCCACGAAGGCGGCACTGCCGACCCGGTCGAGCAGGTTCGTCGTCATCCGGCCTTCGAGGAACACGTCGTTGCGGAGCAGGGCCTTGTGGATGGGCACGTTGGTGACCATGCCGTCCACGACCAGCTCGTCGAGCGCGGCCCGGGCGCGGCCGATGGCCGACTCCCGATCACGGCCCCACACGATCAGCTTGCCCAGCAGCGAGTCGTAGAAGGGCGGGACCTCGTAGCCCGAGAACAGGTGCGAATCCATCCGGACGCCCGGTCCGCCCGGCGCCAGATAGCTCTCGACCACCCCGGCACTTGGCCGGAAGTCGTGGTCGACGTCCTCGGCGTTGATCCGCATCTCGATGGCGTGGCCGCGGACCTCGATGTCGGCTTGGCCGAAGCCAAGCGGCTCGCCGGCGGCGATCCGGATCTGGGTGGCGACGAGATCGATGCCGGTCAGCATCTCGGTGACCGGATGCTCGACCTGGATCCGGCAGTTGATCTCGATGAAATGGGCGTCGCCGTCGCGATCGACCAGGAACTCCAGGGTCCCGACGTTCTCGTAGCCGGCCGCCACGACCGCCCGGATCGCCCGGTCGGCGAGGTCGCTGCGGGCCGCCGGCGAGAGCGCCGGGGTGGGCGCCTCCTCGAGGATCTTCTGGTGGCGGCGCTGGACCGAGCAGTCGCGCTCGCCCAGGTGGACGCCGTTGCCGAACCGATCGACCGCCACCTGGACCTCGACATGACGGGTGTCGTCGAGCCATTTCTCGAGGTACAGCGAATCGTCGCCGAAGGCGGCCTTGGCCTCCGACCGGCAGACCTTGATCGAGGCCTCGAGCTCGCGCCCGGAGCGGACCATGCGCATGCCCTTGCCGCCGCCACCGGCGCTGGGCTTGATCACGATCGGGTAGCCGATCCGCTCGGCCTCCTCGAGGGCGTGGAGCTCGTCACGGATCATCCCGTTCGAGCCCGGAATGGTCGGCAGGCCATAGCCGCCCAGCAGCCGGCGGGTGGCCTCCTTGCTGGCGAACCGGTCGAGGATCTGGGGCGGTGGTCCGATGAACGTCAGGCCGTGGGCCCGGACGACCTCGGCGAAGGTCTCGTCCTCGGACAGGAAGCCATAGCCCGGATGGATCGCGTCGCAGCCGGTCACGACCGCGGCACTGATCACCGCCGGCGCGGACAGGTAACTCCGCTTGGCGTCCGCCGGCCCGATGCAGATGGCCTCGTCGGCGAGACGCACGGCCAGTGAGTCCCGGTCGGCCTCGCTGTACACGACCGCCGCATCGACCCCCAGCGCGCGGCAGGCCCGCAACACGCGGACCGCGATCTCGCCCCGGTTGGCGATCAGGATCTTCTGGAACATCAGGTCGACGTCATCGGTCAGGGCTCGATGGGGACGTCGGTCGCCGGCGCGCTGGACAGGAGCTCGACCCAGATGAGCTCCTGGCCGTATTCGACCGATTCGCCGGGCTCGACCAGGCTGGCCCCGACGACGCCGTCGGCCGGCGCGACGACCTCGGTCGGCACGCCCAGGACGTCGACGGCACCGATGGGATCGCCGGTCCGCACGCGCGACCCGGGCACGATCCCGGGGCGGGGCTGGTAGAAGCCGACCGCTGGCGAGGTCGCGATCGCGCGGAAGGGGTCCCGCCCGCCGCCGCCCTCGTCGGCGAGGGCCTCGCCCGCGGAGCCGGTGGCTCGCTCGTCACCGTCGTCGGGCCCAGCCGCCTGGCGTCCCGGCCCGACCGGAGTCAGCACGCTACGGGCGGCCGCGCCACCCGAGCCGAGTGCCGCGCCACCCGCCGCGCCCCGGCCGCGCTCGCCCACGCGCCGTCCGCCCGGATGCGCGGCGATCGTCCCGTCCGCCGGTCGACGCAGGCGGACCTTCCAGGTGCCTTCCCGGACCTCGATCTCACCCAGCCCGCTGGCACCGAGCTTGGCCATCAGGGCCGGGATCAGCTCGTTTGCCAGGGTGTCGATGGCGGCGTGATCGACCAGCCGCTCGGCGGGACTGCGCTCGTCGTCGGGCATCGATCAGTCTCCCTCGCGGAGCGGCGTCTCGTCGCCGGGACGACCGGTCGGCGGCAACCCCACCGCGGTGCGGCTCCCGCCGATGAAGTTGCGCAGGCGATCGGCCAGCCCCGGGCGCTCCGGCGGTGGCACCTCCGCGGTGGTGATCGTCGCGAACGGACCGAGCGAACGATAGCGCCGATAGCGGGCCTCGACGAGGTCCTCGATCGGACGCCCCTCGAGGACTTCGAGCTGGGCGACGATGGCCTCCTTGAGTCGGGCCGCGGTCGCGACCGGGTCGGTCTGCGCGCCGCCCTCCGGCTCCGGGACGACGAAGTCGACGACGCCCAGGCCGACCTGGTCCATGGCCGTCATCTTCATCGCGGCCGCGGCAGTGGCCGCCTGGTCGGCGCTGCGCCACAGGATCGCGGCGCAGCCCTCGGGCGAGATGACGGAGTAGACGGCGTTCTCCAGCGCGATGACGACGTCGCCGACGGCGATGGCGAGCGCTCCGCCCGAGCCACCCTCACCGGTGATCACGGCCACGATGGGCGTGCGCAACCGGCTCATCAGCGCGATCGAGCGGGCGATCGACTCGGCGATGCCACGCTCCTCCGATTCGGGTCCCGGGTGAGCTCCGGGTACGTCGATGAAGGTCACCACCGGGATGCCCAGCCGCTCGGCGAGCTCCATCAGCCGCATCGCCTTGCGGTAGCCCTCGGGGTGGGGCATTCCGAAGTTGCGCCGGATGTTCTCCTCGGTCTCGGCGCCCTTCTGCTGGCCAATCACGACGACACGCCGGCCGGCGATCCGGGCCAGACCGGCGACCATCGCCGGGTCATCGCCGAACAGTCGGTCGCCGTGGAGCTCGATGAACTCGTCGGCGATCAAGCCGACGAGCTCGAGGGTCCGCGGGCGGCTCAGGTTGCGGGCCAGCTGGACCGTCGCCCAGACCG
Source organism: Chloroflexota bacterium (assembly GCA_034666965.1). Classification (GTDB taxonomy): domain Bacteria; phylum Chloroflexota; class Limnocylindria; order Limnocylindrales; family CSP1-4; genus Chersky-267. The sequence continues at coordinate 8,629 of JAXDKT010000060.1, forward strand.
TCGCCACCGGATCGCTCGAGGCGACCGGCGCCACGCTCCGAGGAGCCGCCGCAGCGGAGTCGGCGTCGGGCCCGTCGCGACGGTCGCGGCCGAGGATCCGGTCAACCACGGCCGCGATCCTCCCCCGCCGACGAGCTCGGCCTCGAGACGCCGACGCTGGCGCCGGAGGTTGCAGCCTCGCTGTCGCCCTCGGGGATGACCTTGTCCGCCAGGGCGGTCAGGATGGCCAGGGGGCGGAAGCTCGGCAGCGTGCCGTTGTCGCTCTGCTCCTCGACCTCGATCACGGTCGCCGGCTCGAGGAAACCGACGATCGCGGCCAGCTCGGTCCGCAGGTCGTCGCGATGGACGACCCGATCGACGAAGCCGTGGCGATACAGGAACTCGGCGCGCTGGAACCCTTCGGGCAGCTCGCCGCCGATCGTCCCGGCACTGACCCGCGCGCCGGCGAACCCGATGAGCGCGTTGGGCTCGGCCAGGTTGACGTCACCGAGGACCGCGAACGAGGCGAACACCCCGCCGGTGGTCGGGTCGCTCATGATCGATACGAACGGGACGCCGGCCAGTCGCAGTCGCTCGGTCGCGGCCACCGTCTTGGCCAGCTGCATCAGGGACAGGGTCCCCTCCTGCATCCGGGCACCGCCCGACGCGGACACGATCACGAGCGGGATCCGTTCGGCCAGGGCGGCCTCCGCGGCGCGGGTCACCTTCTCGCCGACAACCGCCCCCATCGAGCCGCCCATGAACCCGAAGTCCATGACGCAGATCGCCACGGGGTAGCCGGTCACGGTGCCCGTTCCCCAGATCGCGGCGTCGCGCATGCCGGTCGCGAGCTGCGCGGCCGCGACCCGGTCGGTGTAGGACTTCTGGTCGACGAACCCGAGCGGGTCGACCGACTGGAGGCCGGCATCGCGCTCCACGAACGAACCTTCGTCGAGGAGGTGCTCGAGGCGGGCCGCCGCCGAGAGGCGGAAATGGTGGCCGCAGTTGGGGCACACGCGGAGGGTCTTGTCGAGCTGCTTGTTGAAGAGCTGTTCCTCGCACGACGGGCACTTGGTCCAGAGATCGGCCGGGTAGACGTCGCGACGGGCACGGAACGACGGCAGCTTGATCGGCATCAGGCCAGCCTCACCCGGTCGCCCGCGTGGGCGGCTCGGTTGTGGCGCCAGGCGACGATCGCGGCACCGGCGATCGACAGCGCGGCCGAGGCCAGCGTCCCGCCGATGATCAGCGGGCGCCGCGGGATCCCGGGATCGTCTTCGGGCCGAGCCGGATCGAGCAGGTCGAGGGGTCCGATGGGCGGCAGGCCCGTGCCGATCGGGCCGCTGGCCAGCAGGTCGATTGGACCGCCGGCCGTGGCGGGCGCCATGGCCGCCGCGCTTTCACCCGCTGCCCGGGCCAGGGTGATCCCCGCGGCGGCGTCGGCGAGGCGGGCCGCCAGCCGCTCTCCGAAGCGGAACGACGGGTGGACGCGAGCGGCGCCCTCGGCGAGCGCCGCGGCGGCGAAGCGGACGTCCGGATCGAGCTCGGCGACGCTGGGCACGTCCGCCGCCCGGCGCTCTCGCGCGGCGAGCAACGAATCGAGGTAGTCGTCGGTGATCAGCGCGTCGACCTGGCCGGTCAGCGGCGGACGGAAGCTCACGACCTCGGGCCGAGGTCGCGTGCGACCGCGCGCAGGCCACGATGGATGAGCACCCGGACGGCGCCCTCGGAGCGACCGAGCACGCCGGCGATCTCGGCGGTCGACAGCTCGTCGACGAAGCGCAGCACGAGGGCCCGGCGGCGGTCGTCGGGCAAGCGGCTCACGGCGGCCCAGGCCTCGTCGGCCTCGGCCCGTCGCCATGCCCGGGTCTCGACGTCATGCACGCTGGCGATCCCGAACGCCGCCTCGAGTGGCGCCTCGGGTCGCCGCCGACGGGTCCGGCGCACGTTGGCGACCACGTTGCGGGCGATCTGGAAGAGCCACACCCGAAAGGTCGACGCGCCATCGCCGTCGGCCGGGCGGGCGCGCTCCTGGAAGCGGGGCAGCGCGCCGAGCGCGAGCATGAACGTGCGCTCGGTGGCGTCCTCGGCGTCGTGGTGGTCGCCGAGCTCGTAGTACGCGTAGCTGTACACCTGGGCGAGGTACTTCCGATAGAGGGCGTCGAACCGGGCCGGTTCACGCAGGGCGGCCTCGACCAGCGGGCGATCCCGGTCGAGATGGACGAGCCGGCGCTCCACCCCCGCCGACACCCTCCTGAACCCCGGTCGAGCCATTCCGTTACACCCCCACCCGCTCGACGGCCGGCGCCGCGCCCGCGGCCGTGCCTGCGCCGGCCGACCCAGGCGCCAGGCGAAGGTGGACGATCTCTCCGGCCAGGACCGTTCGTCGGCCGCCGGCGCTCGCCGGGTCGTCGACGATCAGGCCACCGCCATCCGGATCGACAGCGGTGACGAGAAGGTCGCCTGAGCCGCCAGCCCAGCCCTCGAGCCGGACCGTTCGGCCGGTGGTCACCTGGCGGGCGGCCCAGCCGTCCGCGTCGAACCGGTCCACCCGCAGCGCGACCGTCAGCGCTTCGAGCCGGTCCAGGAAGCCATCGAGCAGGGCGCCGGGATCGATCGCCGTGCCGTCCGCGATCTCGCGCAGGCTGGTCATCGTATCGGCCAGCTGGGGCGGGAAGTCGGCCGCGGGCCAGTCCGCATTGAGCCCGAGGCCGACGATCGCCCGGGGATCGGGCGTGCCCAGGCCGACGGTCTCACCGAGCAACCCGCCGAGCTTGCGCAGCGTGGCCGCGACGACCAGGTCGTTGGGCCATTTCAGTCCGATGGCGCCGGCCGGCAGACCGGCGACGCCCTCGGCGGCCTCGGCCATCGCCAATGCCGCGATCGCGGCCAGTCGCCAGGTCCGCTCGGGATCGAGCCAGGTGGGTCGAAAGCCGAGCGACAGGAGCAACCCCGCGCCGGGTGGAGCCGTCCAGCTCCGACCCTCGCGACCACGCCCGGCGGTCTGCTCGCCGGCGACCGCCAGACAGACCTCGGGCGTGCCCGACTCGAGCCAGGACCGGGCGATGTCGTTGGTCGAACCGACGCTGGCAAAGCGCTCCCGGCGGCTGAGGAACGGGCTGGCCGTCACGAGCCCGTCAGCCGGCCCGGGCCGCGCGGGGCTGGGCCGCGGAGGTCTGCTCGATGGCGTCCGGCCGCTCGAGCTCGAAGGCCGAGTGGAGCGCCCGGACGGCCGTCTCCACGTCTTCCTCGGCGATGATGCAGGTGATCCGGACCTCGGACGTCGAGATCATCTCGATGTTGACGCCGGCCTCGGCCAGCGCACCGAACATCCGGGCGGCATACCCCGGCGCGTTGTGGATGCCGGCGCCGACGATCGACACCTTGGCCACGGCCGCGTCGGTGGTCAGCTCCTGGAAGCCCAGCTCGCGGGCAATCGGCTCGAGCAGACGCTTGGCCCGGGCCAGGTCCGAGCGGGCAACGGTGAAGCTCTGGTCGGTCGTCCCGCCGTGGCCCACGTTCTGGACGATCATGTCGACGTTGATCCCGGCATCGGCCAGCGGGGCGAAGATCGCGTGAGCCACGCCCGGCCGGTCAGGGACCGCCACCAGGGTCAGCTTGGCGACGTTCCGATCGTGAGCCAGGCCACGGACCTTGTTGCGCTGCTCCACCAGCGGATCCTCCTCGATGAGCGTGCCGGGGGCGTCCTCGAACGAGCTGAGGACCTCGATGACGACGTTGTTGACCCAGCCCAGCTCGACCGCCCGGACCTGCATGACCTGGGCACCCTGGTGAGCCAGCTCGAGCATCTCCTCGTAGCCGATGACCGGCAGCTGCCGCGCGCTGGACACCAGCCGGGGGTCGGCAGTGTAGATCCCGCGCACGTCGGTGAAGATCTGGCAGCGTTCGGCGCCGAGCCGGGCGGCCAGCGCCACCGCCGTGGTGTCCGACCCACCTCGACCGAGGGTCGTCGTCTCGGCCTTGTCGCTCTCGGTCGCGCTGAGGCCCTGGAATCCGGCCACGATGACCACCTTGCCGGCCGCGATCTCGGCGTGAACGCGAGCCGGATCGACGTTGGCGATCCGGGCCTTGCCGTAGCGGCCATCGGTCCGGATGCCGGCCTGGGCGCCGGTCAGGCTGATGGCCGGGACACCGAGCGCGTGGAGAGCCATGGACACGAGCGTTGCGCTCTGGTGCTCGCCGGTCGCCAGGAGCATGTCCAGCTCGCGCGAATCGGGCTCGTCGGTGATCGCGGCGGCCAGGGCCAGGAGCTCGTCGGTGGTGTCGCCCATCGCGCTCACCACCACGACGAGATCCGAGCCTGCGGCCCGCTCGCGAGCGATCCGGCGTGCGACCCGCTTGATCCGGTCCGCCCCGGCGACCGACGAGCCCCCGAACTTCTGCACGACCAGGGGGGCTGGCATCAGGCGCGCATTCTAGCAGCGCCTCTCTCGTGCTCGGCCTCGTGCTGTTTTCCGGTCCGGAGCGCGTCGCCGTATCCTGACTCCGGAGGACTCATCGGATGTGTTTCGATCTCGATAGCCGGCCACCGATCGCGCCGATCGCGGGTGGGGCCATGGACCACGAGCGCCTGACGCTTACGGCTGCGGACGGCAACGAGCTGCTCGCCTTCCGGGCCCGAGCGACCGCACCCAGCGGCGCCGGGATCGTGATCCTGCCCGACGTCCGCGGGCTGCACCCCTACTACGAGGAGCTTGCCCTGCGCTTTGCCGAGACCGGGGTCGATGCGGTCGCGATCGACTATTTCGGTCGGACCGCGGGGGTCGGCCCGCGCGGCGACGACTTCGACCACGCGCCCCACGTCAAGCAGGTGACTTACGAGGGACTGCTGGCCGACGTCCACGCCGGTGCGGCGGCGGTCCGTGAGGGGGGTCGGGTGGTGGCCCTGTTCGCCATCGGGTTCTGCTTCGGCGGTCGGCTGGCGTTCCTGACGCCGACGTTCGACCTGGGCATGTCAGGTGCGATCGGCTTCTATGGCTGGCCGACCGGAGCCCGCCCCAACTCCCCAGCCCCGGCCGACGTGGCCAGCGAGATGCGCGCCCCGATCCTGGGCATCTTTGGCGGGGCCGACGAGGGGATCACCTCGGACGTGGTGGCGGCCTTCGAGCACGCCCTCATCGCGGCCGGGGTCACCCACGAGCTGGTTGTCTACCCGGGCGCGCCGCACAGCTTCTTCGATCGCAAGGCGAAGGATTTTGCCGAGGCGTCGACCAATGCCTGGCGGCGAACGCTCAAGTTCATCCGGGCCAACACGCCCACCGCGTGACGGCCCAGCCCGCGGCGTACGGTTCGCGCGCCTGGCAGACCCCGGCCGACAGCCGCCAGATGCAGGCCCTGGTGTCGTGCTGCTGGCGCGAAGACTGGCCCAATGTCCATCTCCATGCCGGCGACATCGACTGGTGGTCGAGGCAGACGCTGGACCCGACGCCCGGGCTGGAGGAGCGGGTCCGGCTCTGGTTCGCGGAGGAGCCGGACGCCACCGAGCTGGTGGCCTTCGCCTGGTACGGGTCGCCGGGCGACGTCGACCTGACCATCCTGCCCGCCCACCGGTCGACGGCCCTCACGGCGGCCATCGTCGCCTGGGCCGAGGGACGGGTCGCGCGTTTCGGGACCGGCCAACCCGCGAGGCCCGCGCGCATCTGGATCGCAGAGTCGGATCAGCGCCAGGTCCTCGCCCTGGCCGAGCTCGGCTTCGGACCCGACGCCCAGGCGGGCTACAACCATTTCGTCGGGAATCTCGACCGCCTGGACCTGGAGCCACCCGAACTGCCCCCAGGGCATGCCCTGCGAACCATCTCGACCGACGCCGACGTCGCCGCCCGGGTGGTGGCCGGCCACGCGGCCTTTCCGCGCTCGACCATGACCGTCGAACAGTACCGCTTCTGTCGCTCGACGCCGCTCTACCGGCCGGCCCTGGATACGATCGCGACCGCTCCGGATGGGAGCGTCGCCGCGTTCGCCCTGGCCTGGCTCGATCCGCTCACGCTGTCCGTCGAGCTGGAGCCGGTTGGCACCCACCCTGATCGTCAGCGCCGCGGGCTCGGGACCGCTGTCTGTCGCGCGGCCCTGCGCGCGGCCCGGGCGATGGGCGGTCAGCAGGTCCTCGTCGCGGCCGAAGGCGCCAATCCGGCGGCCAACGGGCTGTATGCATCGCTCGGGCTGGGGCTGGCGGCCCGGATCGTCCCGTTCCGGCGCTCCGCGCCGGCCTGAGGTCCGTCAGCGGCGAAGCGTGGCAAGGCCGACGAGCACGCCGATGACACACAGCACGACGAAGACCGGGAAGCCGCCGGGCACGACCGCATTTGTCGTGTGGACGATCGTCGAAACGAGGTGTGCCCCCACGCCAATGACGTTCCTGACGAACTCGCCGACGACCCGCGCGAGCTCACCGAAGAAGTCGGTCACCGACCGCCCGAGTGCCCCATCGGTTGAGTGTCCGCCCGCCAGTCAAGGGCGGCGTGGGCCGGCCCGCTCGGGCTGTGCGGCCGACGACGGTCAGCCGGTGCCGCGTTGCACCGATGTCTCGGGCGTGGATTCAGCCGCGCCCGATGACCTTGGCGCCGGCGTTGCGCGGCGACGCGACCGTGACATGGCCGGGCAGGTCCGTGTCGGCTGCGACCGCCGAGAGCGCCGCCTCGATCCGGGCGACCGTGGCGACCTTGTCCGTGAAGGCGATGATCGCCGAGCCGGATCCCGACAGGCAGGCGCCCAGGGCACCGGCCTCGCGAGCTGCCTCGACCAAACGGGGCAGCTGCGGGTAGGCGGCCGCCCGGTACGGCTCGTGCAGACGATCGACCGTGAGGAATCGGAGCAGGTCGGTCCGTCGCCCGGCCATGCCGGCCACACCCAAGGCGACCCGCCCAAGGTTGGCGGCGGCGTCGGCGAAGGGGACCGTCTTGGGCAGCGCACGGCGCATGGCCTCGGTCTCGAGTCGAAGATCGGGCACGTACAGGACGCAGCGCAGGTCGCGCGGGATGTCGAAACGGAGCGCCTCGACCCGATCGTCGATCAGGACGCTGACGACGAACCCGCCGAGCAGCGCGGCGCCGACGTTGTCGGAGTGGCCATCGATGGCGGTCGCCATGGACAGCATCTCGGCCGGCTCGAACGCGCCTGCCGCGAGCGCATTGGCGGCGACGATCCCGGCAACGGTGGCCGCCGCCGACGATCCCAGTCCGCGCATGAGCGGGATCCGGTTGTGCATCACGACTCGCCAGCCCACGCCCTCGGGGATCTCGCCGCGGAGCCGGACGAGAGCCGCCTCGAGGGCTTGCACGAATCGGTTCTGGCGATCGTCGCTGAGCTCGTTGGCCCCCTCGCCCTCGATCTCGAGCTCGATCGCGCCCCGGCTCCAGCTGCGGACCTCCACCTCGATCGTGTCGGTCACGTCGAGGGCCAGGGCCAGGCAGTCGTAGCCAGCGCCCAGGTTGGCGCTCGTCGCCGGGACCTCCACGGCAATCCGCCGCCCGTCGAGCTCCGCCAGCCAGTTCGAAACCACGCGCCCTCCTGTGTCCGGCCGCTACCAGCCCAGCGCGGCGACCACCGCGTCGATCGTCGGCGGTGCCTCGATCACGGCGCCGACCTGGGACTCCGCGGTGTGCGGGTCCTTGAGGCCATTGCCGGTCAGGACGCAGACGATGATCGCATCCGGCTCGACGCCGAGTCGGCCACTCGCGACAAGTGTTCGGAGACCGGCCACGCTGGCCGCCGACGACGGCTCGCAGAAGATGCCCTCGAGCCGGGCGATGTCGCGGTAGGCGGCCAGGATCTCGTCGTCGGTCACCGCCTCGATCAGCCCGCCCGACTCATCCCGGGCGGCGGTCGCCTTGGACCAGCTGGCCGGGTCGCCGATCCGGATGGCGGTCGCGATCGTGTCCGGCTCGGCGACCGGGTGGCCCAGCACGATCGGTGCCGCGCCCGCGGCCTGGAAGCCGTACATCCGGGGGAGCGAATCGGTCAGGCCGGCCGTCCGGTAATCGCGGAAGCCGGCCCAATAGGCGCTGATGTTGCCGGCGTTGCCAACCGGAATGGCCAGCACGTCGGGCGCTCGGCCGAGGTCGTCGCAGACCTCGAAGGCGGCGGTCTTCGGTCCCTCGAGACGATGGGGATTGACCGAGTTGACCAGGGTGATCGGGTGGTCGGCCAGCTCGGCGAGCTCGCGGACGATCCGGAGCGCCGCGTCGAAGTTGCCGTCGACGGCCACCACCCGCGCCCCCGCGATCAGCGCCTGGAGCAGCTTGCCCATCGCGATCTGGCCGCGGGGCAGGACGACCACGACCTCCAGCCCGGCCGTCGCGCCGTAGGCCGCGGCCGACGCCGAGGTGTTCCCGGTCGAGGCGCACACGATCGAGCCGGCGCCGGCCTCGAGGGCCTTGCCCACGGCCACGACCATGCCCCGATCCTTGAAGCTGCCGGTCGGATTGGCGCCCTCGACCTTGAGATGGAGGTTGGGCAAGCCGAGGTCGCGCCCGAGATGACGAGCGTGGATCAGTGGCGTCGCGCCTTCACCCAGGGTCGGGATCGGCGTGGACGGGCCCACCGGCAGGAACTGGCGGTAGCGCTCGACCAGAGACGGACGAATGGACATCGTGCGGGCTCAGTCCTCGAGCGGATAGAGCGTCGCGACGACACCGGCCGCATCCAGGCCGGCCTGGAGCTCAGCGAGCGGTCGGGCCGCCGTGACGAATCCGCCGCCCCGGGCGACCTCCACGTCGACCTGGTCGCGGACCAGCTGCTCGGGCAGGGTCGAGGCAAAGAAGCGCCGCCGAGGTTGGTCGTCGGCGACGGCGATCCCGGCCGGACCCTCGGCCGGCGGCAGACCGGCCCACGTTGCGGAACCGCCTCGAGCGATCGCGATGAGGTCGCCCAGGATGGCGCTGCTCGTCGCCGGGCCGCCGGCTCCGGGACCGGCAAAGGCCACCCGACCGACCGGGACCGCATCGATCTCGACCCGGTTCTCGACTCCGCCCGTGCGGGCCAACTCGTCATCCGCCGCGAGCGCGGTCACGAGCACGCCGGCCCCGACCGTCCCGTCCGGCAGGCGCCGCGCCCGAGCCACGAGCTTGAGGGTCAGGCCCACCGCCGTTGCCGCCTTGACCTCGTCACCGGACACGCCGCTGATTCCCGGACGGCCGGGCCCGGCCACGGTCGGTGGCCGGCGCTCGATCGAGCCCGGGGCCAGCCACGAGCCGAAGGCCAGTCGAGCCAGGATGACCAGCTTGTTGACCGCGTCGTCACCGTCGACGTCGCCGCTCGGGTCGGCTTCGGCGTAGCCCGCCGCCTGGGCATCGGCCAGGACGTCGGCATAGGGCCGCCCACGCTCGGTCATGGCGGTCAGGACGTGGTTGGTGGTGCCGTTGACGATGCCCCGCAGCGACTCGATCCGGTTGGCCGCCAGGTCGACTGCAAGCGGCCCAAGCAGGGGCGTTCCGCCACCGACGGCCGCCTCGAACCGGAGCGCGGCTCCCGTGCGCCGGGCGACCGCCTCGAGCTCGGGCCCGTGATGGGCGAGCACGTGCTTGTTGGCGCTGACCACGGGCTTGCCGGCGCCCAGCGCGGCCGCGGTCAGGGTCCGGGCGGGCTCATCGCCGCCCATCACCTCGACGATGACGTCGACCTCGGGCGACGCGACCAGGTGGGCGGGGGCGTCGGTCAGGATCGCGGCCGGCACGCCCCGGGCCTGCGCTCGGTCGAGATCCCGGACGGCCACTCCGGCCAGGACCAGCGTCGACCCGTCGGCCGGCGACAGGCGATCCGAGTCGGTCGTCAACGCCCGGATCACCTCGAGCCCGACCGTCCCGGCACCGAGCACGGCGACACGCAGGGGCGCACGGCTCATCGCGGTCCCGGAACGTGGCTGGACATCGGCCGAATGGTAGCCGACCCACCCGACCCGGAGCGGTCGTCGGCGCCCGCCGGTCGGCTACACTCGCGGGCGATGACGACCGAGCTCGCGCCCGCGCCGGCGCCGATCCCGACCGCGGCGCCGCGGCCACGGATCTTCAGCGGCATCCAGCCCTCCGGGACGGTCCATCTCGGCAACGACCTGGGCGCGATCCGCAACTACGTCCGCCTCCAGGACGAGTTCGAGGCGATCTACTGCATCGTCGACTACCACGCCCTGACCAGCCTGCACGATCCCGACCTGCTCCGGGCATGGACCCGGCAGATGGCCGCCTCGCTGCTGGCCCTGGGCCTCGACCCGGAACGCTGCACGCTGTTCGTCCAGAGCCACCGGCCCGAGCACACCGAGCTGTGCTGGCTGCTGTGCACGGTGACCCCCGTCAGCTGGCTCGAGCGGACGCCGACGTACAAGGAGAAGCGGGAGAGCCAGCCCCACGACCTCAACCACGGCCTGCTGACCTACCCCGTGCTCCAGGCCGCCGACATTGTCATCTACAAGGCGTCGCAGGTGCCGGTCGGGCGAGACCAGGCCGCTCACCTCGAGCTGACCCGCGAGATCGTGCGGGCCTTCAACTCGCGCTACGGCGAGACGTTCCCCGAGCCGCACGCCGTCTTCACCGAGGCGCCGGTCGTGCTGGGCACCGACGGGGTCCGCAAGATGAGCAAGTCGGTCGGCAACACGATCGACATCCTGGCCGATCCGGACGTCATCCGGAAGCAGGTCATGGCGATGGTCACCGACACGCAGCGGATCCGGCGCACGGATCCGGGCCGGCCCGAGGTCTGCAACGTGTGCCAGCTCCATCGCTGGTTCGGCGACGACTACGAGACGATCTGGGACGGGGAACGAACCGCCCGGACCGGCTGCGTTGACACCAAGCGCCTGCTGGCCGACCGGATCATCGCCCACTATGCACAGGCGCGCGAGCGGTACACCGCCCTGCTGGCCGATCCCGATCGGATCGACCAGATTCTGGCCGCGGGCGCCGCGCGGCTGCGCCCCACAGCCGAGGCGACGCTGGCCGAGGTCCGCGAGCGGATGGGCCTGCGATGACCGAGGCCCACCCCGGCGAGCGAGACCGCCCGGCCGAGGGGCCCCCGGCGGTGATCGCGGAGCCGGTCGCCCCGCCCCAGCTGGCGGTGGTGCCCCTGTCGCGCCGACAGGCACGCCTCGTCGACATCCTGCTCGTGCTGGGCACGATCGCCCTGGGCATCGTCGTCATCGGCATGCTCGGCCAGGTCTTCTTCGCCTTTGGCGACATCATCCTGATCTTCTTCCTTGCCTGGCTCATCGCCTTCGTGCTCAGCCCCCTGGTGCGCTGGATCGTGGAGCACGTGCCGCGCCTGCCGCGGGTGGTTGCGGTGGTGCTCATCTATCTGGCCCTCATCGTGGGCTTGCTGGCGGTCGTCGTGTTCATCGCCCAGGCCCTGGCGACCGGCATCGCCGAGTTCATCGCCGAACTGCCCAGGCTGCTGGCAGACCTGCCCGGCATCCTTGCCCCGCTGCAGTCGTGGCTGGACCAGTTCGGCTTCCGTCAGGTCGACCTGCAGGCGCTGGCCGCCCAGGTCCTCCAGTCGTTGAGAGACTCGGCGACGACGATCGTCGGCCCGCTCCAGTCGATCGCCGTGGCCAGCGTGGGCGCCGTGGGCACGGCCCTGATCGTGACCATCCTGTCGGTCTACATCGTCCTCGACCAGGAGCACATCCAGGCGTTCCTGAACCGGATGGTCCCGCCCGGCCAGCGCGAGGACGTCCGCCACCTGGAGCACTCGGTGTCGCGCTCGTTCGGGGGCTTCCTGCGCGGCCAGGCCGCGATCGGCTTTGCCTACGCGGCGATCGCCCTGGCCACCAGCGCCCTCCTCGGGCTCGACTTCATCGCGGTCACGACCGCCGCGTCGGGGCTGTTGATGGCCATCCCCTTCTTCGGTCCGTTCGTGGCCTGGGCGCCGCCGGTCATCGTGGCCGTCTTCGCCCATCCGGGGCTGATCCTGCCCACCCTCGTGATCATGATGATCGGCTGGTTCATCGTCATGAACGTGCTCCAGCCGCGGCTGATGGCCGACGCGGTCGGGCTCCACCCGATCGTGGTCCTGGCCTCGGTCATCATCGGCTCCAAGATCGCGGGGGTGTCCGGGGCGATCTTCGGCATCCCGATCGCCGCGGTCATTTCGTCGCTGTTCTTCCACTACCTGGAGATCTTCGGCGAGGACCGCACGGTTGCCGCCCGTGCCGCCCGTCGCCTCGAGAACCGCGAGGGGCGTCGGATCCGCGTCCCGCGTGAGCCCCAACCGGGCGTCGACGCCGACGTCGAGGAGACCGGCGGGGCCTGACGCAGCTCGGGCCGGCCCCGGGGGCCTGCGGCCGTCAGCGGGACCAGCGCCGCCGGTCGGCGAGGATCTCCCGCGCGGCGTTCTGGCCCGGCTGGCCAGTGATCCCGCCGCCGGGATGGGCACCCGAGCCGGCCAGGTACAGACCGTCGACCGGCAGGCGGTAGCGCGCCTGACCGAACAGCGGCCGCCAGGCGAAGAAGCTGTCGAGCGCCGGTTCGGCGTGATCGGGATGGCCGCCGGTCAGGCCGTAGTCGCGCTCGAGGTCGAGCGGCGTGAGCACCTGCCGGGCGGTGACCAGCCCGCTCAGATCCGGGGCGTACGTCGCCAGCGTCCGAACGGCGAGATCGCCCAGCTCCTCACGGCGGCCGTCCCACGAGCCTTCGCGGAGGGCGTATGGCGCGTACTGGAGGTGGATGCTCATGACCTGCGTCCCGGCCGGGGCTCCTTCGACCAGGCTGGGGTCGACGAGCGAAGGGATGGTGGCCTCGAGATAGGGCGCGTCGCTGGGGCGGCCGTACTTGGCCGCGTCAAAGGCGCGTTCGACGTAGTCGATCCCGGGGGCGATGACGATCCGCCCGCGCAGCAGCTCCTCGGCCGCCGTGCCATCTCCGGCGGCTGGGAAATGGGGCACGCCGGCCAGGGCGAGGTTGATCTTCGCGACCGTGCCCGGGGTGCGAATGTTGGCGGCCCGCCAGCGCATCCCGGGACCGACCACGACCGGGTCGAGGAGGCTCGTCAGGACGTGCTTGGGATCCGCCCCGGCGACCACGATCCGGGCGCCGATCTCCTCGCCCGAGGCGAGCACGACCCCCGTGGCGCGACCGTCGCTCGTGGCGATGGCCACGACCTCGGCCCCGGTCCGGATCTCGCCGCCCGCGGCGCGCACCGCTCCTGCGAGGGCGGCGGACAGGACGCCGGGGCCACCCCGGGCGTAGACGGTCTGGCCGGCGGCCCCACCATCGTTGCCGGCCGAGTCGTTGAGAAAGACCGCCGCCGTTCCGGCCGACCACGGACCCATCGCGCTGTTGTGGACCCCGCGCGCGGCCAGCACGCCCCGGAGCGGATCGCTCTCGAAGGCCTCGGCCACGAAGTCGGCGATGGCCATCGGCAGGACCCGCAGGACCGAGCGCGAGTCGCGCCTGCCCAGGCCCCGGAACGAGCGCCCCAGGCGGAGCCCGGCGAGGGCATCGGCAATGCCGGGCGACTTGACGTCGGGTGGGGTCGAGGCGTTGAGCTCGGCCAGGAAGCGCCCGATCGAGCGGACCAGGCGGTCGAAGCCGAGGTAGCGTTCGCCATCGCGCTCGGACCAGGCCCGCAGGCCGTCGGCGGTCCGCACCGGATCCCCCCACAGGGTGACGGCCCGGCCGTCGGGCTGGGGCGCGAAGACGCGCACCTCGGGCGCCACCAGCGACAGGCCGTGCCCTCGCAGCCCGAGCTCGCGGACCACGGACGGACGCAGCCGGCCCACCGTCTGGGCGACCGCCGGGGCACGGACGCCGGGAGCGATCTCGACGGTGTCGGCGATTCCGCCGACCCGCTCCCGCCGGTCGAGGACCAGGACCCGGACCCCGGCCCGCGCGAGGTAGGCCGCGGCGACCAGGCCGTTGTGGCCCGCGCCGACGACCACCGCGTCGTAGGCGGTCCGCGGGGTCGAGACGCTTCGAGCGGTCGAGGCGGTACGGGCGGTCGAGGCGGTCCGCGCTGTGCGGGCCACCGTCAGGCCGCCTTCCGGCCGCGGGCCTTGAGGATCTCCAGCGCCGCGATCCGGCCGTTGGCACCCATGATCCCGCCGCCGGGATGGGTCGACGAGCCACCCAGCCAGAGGCCGTCGACCGGGCTCCGGAAGCGGGCGTAACCGGGCACCGGGCGGTTGAAGAAGAGCTGCTCGAGGCTCAGCTCGCCCTGGAAGATGTTGCCCTCGGTCAGGCCGAAGCGGCGCTCGATGTCGAGCGGCGTGAGGACCTGGCGGTGGAGGACGATGTCGCGGATGTTGGGGGCCACCTCGGCGATCCGGTCGATGACGGCGTCGCCGAACGCCTCGCGGTTGTCGTCCCAGCTGCCCAGGCTCGGGTCCAGCTTGTACGGGGCGTACTGGACGAAGCAGCTGATGACGTGCTTGCCCGGTGGGGCCATGGTCGGGTCGACCAGGGTCGGGATGATCATGTCGATATAGGGCCGCCGCGACCAGCGCCCGTACTTGGCGTCGTCGTAGGCCCGCTCCATGTCATCCACGCCGGCGCTGAAGCTGATCGCCCCCCGCAGGTGCTCGCCCTCGCCGGGCAGGCAGGTGAAGTCCGGCAGCCGATCCACCGCCAGGTTGACCTTGCCCGAAGAGCCCCGGAACTTGAACCGGCGGACCTCCTCCTCGAACTCGGCATCGAGGGCACCGGACTCGAGCAGTCCGAGGTAGGTCAGCCGGGCATCGACGGAGCTCAGGACGGTCGCCGCCCGGATCTCCTCGCCCGACTCGAGGGTCACCCCGATGGCCCGGCCGCCGCGCACGTCGATCCGGGCGACCGGAGCCGACAGGCGGATCTCGGCGCCGAGCGCCCGCGCGGCGTCGCCGATCGCATTCGACACGCCGCCGGTCCCACCCCGGGGAATCCCCCAGGCCCGGAACGCCCCGTCGATCTCGCCCATGTAGTGGTGGAGCAGGACGTAGGCGGTGCCCGGGCTCTGAACGCCCTGGAAGGTGCCGATGATGCCCGACGCGGACATGGTGGCGACGAGCGGGTCAGTCTCGAACCACTGGCGCAGGAAGTCGGCGGCGCTCATCGTCATCAGCTGGACGAACACGGCCTGCTGCTTCTCGGGCAGCTTCTGGAACGCCCGCAGGAGACCGGTCAAGGGCGTCAGCTGCCGCGGGTCGAAGCCGGTCAGGTCGGGCGGGACGATCCCCAGGATGGGCTTGATGAACTTGGCCATCTCGACCATGAGCTGGCCGTACTCCTCGTACGCCTCGGCGTCCCTGAGGCTCCAGCGGCGGAGTTCCCGGATCGTCCGGCCGTGGTCGTTGACCCGCCACAGGTAGTCGCCCTGGAGGGGCGTGAAGGTGCCGTCGAGGGGCAGGATGTCCAGGCCGTAGCGGGGGAGGTCGAGCTCGCGGATGATCTCCGGGCGGAGGAGGCTGACCACGTAGCTCGCGACGCTGAAACGGAAGCCCGGGAAGATCTCCTCGGTGACCGCGGCGCCGCCGAGCAGCTCACGCTTCTCGAGGACGACCGTCCTGAGCCCGGCGCGGGCGAGGTAGGCGGCACTGACCAGTCCGTTGTGCCCGCCGCCGATGATCACCGCGTCGTAGCTCGCCGGCACCTGCTCCTCCCGCTTGGCGCCCTCCGGGCGCGCCAGCCCGCTATGCATCGTGCATGGGACCGATGCAGTCTAGCGACTCGACGAGGGCTCGGGGGCGGTCGGTGCGCCCCATGCACACCGCGCTATCAGACGGGATGGGCCATCCAGCCTGCATAGGTTTCCTGCATACTCCGTCGGTCGCAATGGAGGAGCACCTTGAGCGTCGGGACCGCGTTCCACCCCCGGACCGAGCCCCACAACCGGAAGATGCAGTGGCGCGAATGGTCGGGCTACTTCGCGGCCAGCGTCTACGCCGACTTCCACGACATCGAGTACAACGCGATCCGCGAACAGGCCGCGCTGATCGACGTCTGTCCGCTCTACAAGTACGAGGTCCGCGGGCGCGACGCCCTCCAGCTCGTCGACCGGGTCATCACCCGGGACGCGACCAAACTCAGGGACGGCGCCGTGTACTACACGCCGTGGTGCGACGAGGACGGCAAGGTCGTCGACGACGGGACCGTCCATCGCCTGGCCGAGGATCGCTTCCGCTGGACGGCCGCGGATCCGCAGTACCGCTGGCTCACGATGAACGCCAGCGGGCTGGACGTCGAGGTCGAGGACGTCAGCGAGTCGCTCGCGGCGGTTGCCCTCCAGGGACCGTGCAGCCGGGCCGTGCTCGAGGCCGCGACCGGCGAGTCCTTCGGGGGCCTGCGCTACTTCCGCCGCCGCCCGACCACGATCGCAGGGGCCACGGTCGACGTCAGCCGCACCGGCTACACCGGCGATCTCGGCTACGAGCTGTGGATCCCAGCCGAACGGGCGGTCGAGGTGTGGGACGCGCTGGTCGTCGCGGGTCGGCCGTACGGGATTCGACCGGCCGGGATGATCGCCCTCGACGTCGTTCGGCTGGAGGCCGGGCTCATCCTGCTCGAGGTCGACTACACCAGCGCCCGCCACGCGATGAACGCCGACCAGGCCTACTCGCCCTACGAGATCGGACTCGGGCGGCTGGTCGACCTGGACAAGGCCGAGTTCGTGGGCAAGCGTGCCCTGGCCGCGGAGCGCAAGAAGGGTGGACCGGGTCGCCGCCTGGTCGGGCTGGAGCTGGCCTGGGACGACATCGTCGAGCTGTACGACGCGCAGGGACTGCCGCCCTCCGCACCGGCGGTCGTCTCCCGCGAGCACACCCCGCTCTTCGACGCGAGTGGCGGGCGCCAGGTCGGGCGGGTCACCAGCCTCGGCTGGAGTCCGATCCTGAAGAAGCCGATCGCGCTCGCCTCGGTCCCGGCCAGCTACGAGCCGCTGGGCTCGAAGCTTTCGGTCGAGTGGACCGTCGAGGCGAAGCATGGTCGGGTCGGGGCGACCGTCGTCGAGCTGCCCTTCCTCGACCTGCCCCGCAAGCGCGCCTGACGGGGCACCGTCAGCGGAAGAACTCGCGCAGGTCGTTCGCCGCGCAGGCGCGGTTGAGGCAGCCGAGCCCCCAGGCGGTCTCGACGGTCCGCAGCAACGAGTAGTGCGTGTGCGGGGTCGCCGAGCGGTAGCCGCGCTTGACCGTCGGCCCGATGACCACGGTCGCGATCCGCCCGCCACCGCCGAGATCCGTGGTGCCCTCGTCCCAGGTCAGGAACAGGACGCTGCCCTGCATGGCCGGACTCCTGAGGATTCGGGGGACGAACCTGCGCAGGAATGAATCGCCGGTCGCAGTGGAGCAGTCGTGCATCGAGTTGCACATGTTGGGGACGATCAGCTCGAAGTCGGCGATGGACGGGCTGAAGTGGCTGAAGTCGCGGATCCTCGCGCAGCGGACCGGTCGTCGGGCGATGCTCGTGAAGCTGATCGCAGGCTCGTGCTTGCGGGCGTAGGTGCCCGAGCCGTCGGGACCGCCATGCGCGGTGGCGCCCTTGTAGCAGCCCGCTGGCACGTTCTGGGCGAAGACCCGCCAGCTGATGCCGTGCGCCGTGAGCTGGTCGACCAGGTTGGCGCGCGCCAGAGAATGGATCCCGTTGTCCTTGACGCCCTGCGTGGAGCCGCTGAAAAGCGCGATGTAGTTCGGCTGCGAGGGATGGGCGACGGCGCGGTAGTTCGTGGCCAGGCCGTATCGGGCGATGAGGCTGTTGATGTACGGCGCGGACGAATTGCCCACGATCGTCCCGTACTCGCGGTTCTCCATGACGATGACGTAGATGTGTCGGAAGTTCGGGATCGTCCGCCGGGCGACCGTCGGATCGGCCGACGACGGCGATGCGGTCGCAGGCTCATCCGCCATCGCCGGAGACGCGGCCTGCGTGGGCGACCCGACCGTCGCCGAGGGCACTGAAGCCGTCGCGGCCCGCCCGATCTCGGCCGGTGGGACCCCGACCAGGACGGCCAGGGCGGCAGCCGCGATCACCAGGCGGCGGCGGCTCGCGGACTTGGCATTGCGATCGGACGAGGTCATGGCCGGGTTGCCGAGCGACGTTGGTCGGGTCGAGGCTACTCCCGTCGCGTTCGCTGCGCTCGCCGAAGATTCGTTGCGCGCGCCAGAGTCCGCGGATGAGGAAACGGGCAACGGCGCGTGACGTCCGGCGGGTATCCTCGATCAGCCCCCGCGCAGGCAAGAACTCGGATGGAGGACCCGCCCGTGCCCGACTACGCCGCCCTCGACCGCTACATCGAGGAGCGGATGCCGGAGTGGACCGATGAGCTGGCGGCCTACTGCCGATTCCGCTCGGAGGCAGGCGACCGGGAGGGGTTGAGCGGCGCCGCCGACTGGATCGCCGACCGGCTGCGACGCCTCGGGGCCAGCGTCGACGTCGTCGGCCTGCCGGACGAGCCCGATGTGCCGCCGCTCGTCGTCGGCGAGATCGGCGACGGGCCGCGAATGCTCAACGCGGTGCAGCATTACGACGTCCAGCCGTCCGTTCCGCTCGACCTGTGGACGACGCCGCCCTACGAGCCCGCCATCCGCGACGGCCGCCTCTATGCCCGCGGCGCGACCGACAACAAAGGCGAGACGCTGCCCCGGATCTGGGCGATCGAGGCCTACCTGGCCACCGTCGGACCGCTCCCCTGCCGGATCCGGTTCCTGGTCGAGGGCGAGGAGGAGTACGGCAGCGGGCATCTCGACGCGCTCCTGGACCAACGCCCCGGTCTGCGGCGCGCCGATGGCGCCCTGATCGAGGGTGGCGGGGTGGACCTGGCCGGTCGGCCGGAGATCGTCGGCGGCGTCCGTGGCATCGTCGTCCTCGAGCTCGTCTGCCGGACCATCGCCTACGACGCCCATTCGAGCATGGCCACGGTCCTGCCCAGCGCGCCGGTTCGCCTGGCCCAGGCGTTGGCGAGCTTCTATTCGGCCGACGGCGTGCCGGCCGTCGCGGGGCTCGACAAAGGCGTCCGAACGCCCACCCCGGCCCAGCTGGCGATCGTCGACGCCACGCCCCCCGACGTGGTCGACGAGATCCGGACCGAGTACCAGATTCCGCGCCTGATCGGCGGACTCGACGGGCTTGCCGCGATCCGGGCCATCACCTTTGCCCCGACACTCAACATCCAGGGCCTCTGGTCCGGCTTCATCGGCCCCGGCGACAAGACGATCACGCCGGCCGAGGCCCATGCTCGGCTCGACATCAGGATCGTTCCCGACCAGGATCCCGCGGACATCGTGGCGGCCCTCCGCGTGCACCTCGACCGAGGCGGGTTCAGCGACATCGTGATCGTCGGCGAAGAGAGCGAGCCCGCCTACTGGTCCGAGTGCGACGACCCGATCCTGGACGCGGCGACCCGTGTCTCCGAGACCGTCTTCGACATGCCCTCGGTGCGCTACCTGTCGATGCCCGGCGTCGCCCCGATGTGGCAGGTCTGCGGTCGCGACAAGGTCCCGATGACCAGCCTCGGCGGCGGCACCTGGGACTGCCGCGCTCACGCGCCGGACGAGAACGTCCACCTCGGCTATGCGGCCAAGGCCGCCCGGCTCACCGCCCGCTTCCTCGACGAGTTCGCCGCATTGGGCTAGCGGCCGAGCGGACGAACGGGTCTGCGGCCCCGTCGGGCGAGCGGACGAGCGGACGAACGCGTCCGCGGCCGGCCGCGTTGGCCTCGCGGCCCCGTTGTGACTAGCGGCCGAGTGGACGAACGCGTTCGCGGCCCCGTTGGGCTAGCGGCCGAGCGGAGGAACGCGTCCGCGGCCCTGTTGGCCTCGCGGCCCCCGTTGGGTTCGCGGCCGAGCGGAGGAACGCGTCCGCGGACCCGTTGTGACAGATTCCCACCAGGCGGTCGTACGTCAACGGGGCGGCGTGAGCTCGTGTCAAATGATCGGGTGACGAGCGGCTGACAGCGATCGGGGCAAGATTGGGGCCAGATCAGCGTTCAACCGCGCCGATGCGCTGACGAGCGCTCACCGGGTGGTCACCTGTCAAGGGATCGCGCTCCTGCGCTGCCTCGGAGTGCGGCAGAAGCGGGACGTCGCCGATCGCGACGGCTCGGTCGAGCGGCCGCGACCGACGGACGAGCTTCAGCTCAATGGATGTGGCAGACGAAGCTCACGGCGGCGGTCAGCGCGGCGGGCGCGGCGGCCAGCACGGCCACGTGGACGACGTGGACAGCGACAAAGCTCAGGATCGCCCCG
>JAXDKT010000061.1:0-64729 GCA_034666965.1 Chloroflexota bacterium
GATCGGATCCACGGCCTGCTGTCCGCGCCGGTCGAGATCGCCCAGACGATGGTCCCGGTCGGGGTCAGCCTCGGCCTGGCCGTCGACACCGCCGAGACGCGCCAGGCCGACGACCTGCTCGGGGCCGCAGACGTCGCGATGTACCGGGCGAAGGCGGCCGGCAAGGGAACCATCGAGGTCGCTTCGCCGGGCAGCCCCGGGCTGGGACTTCCGCCGGGCCGGGCCGGCGTCCGGCGACCGAGGTCGATCGCCGCCGCTCGACTCGACGAGGGGCTCCAGGCGGGCTGACCGGCGCCCTCCGGTCCGACCCTGGGCGCGGCCGGTCTGACCTACACTCGGGCCGATGGACCTCCCGCTGTTCCCGCTGCACACGGTCCTGTGCCCGGGCGTCGCCCTGCCCCTCCACATCTTCGAGCCGCGCTACCGGGCATTGGTCGCCCGTTGCCTCGACGAGGGCGGTCCGTTCGGGGTGGTCCTGATCCGCAACGGCCGCGAGGTCGGTGGCGGACCGACCAGCATCGCCACGGTCGGAACGATGGCCGAAATCCGGGAGGCGGGGAAGTTCGCCGATGGGCGCTATGAGCTGCTGGTGGTCGGGGTCCGTCGCTTTCGGATCGAATCGGTGACCGTTGGGCGCGAGCCCTATCTCATCGGGCAGGTCGAGGAGCTCGACGAGGTCGTTGGCGACCTGGCGATCGCCCGGGAGCTGACGGAGCGGGTGACCCGGCGGTTCGTCCGTTACCTGGCCCTGCTCCAGCCGATCGACGGTGAGGACGCCGATGAGATCGACGTCCAGGTCGAGCTCGAGGTCGCCGACCCGCCGGAGGTCGGCTCAGCCCCCGGCGGTCTGGACGACGTATCGGGGTCGAGTGACGAGCGCGATCGGCTCGACGCGGTCGCGCACGACGTCGCCATCCCCGACGACCCCACGATCCTGTCCTACCTCCTGTCCGGGATCATTCAGGTGGATCAACCCCGACGCCAGGACCTCCTCGAGGCGGAGTCGACCGAGGCTCGACTGCACGAGCTGATCCGACTCATCGACCGTGAGGTCGTGCTCCTCGAGCGCCGGCTGCGCAACTTCAACGTCGACCCGCGGACGGCCGCGCTGCGGCGCAACTAGGCGTCCGGGCCAGTCAGCGCATGACCCTCCAGGTCCGCGAAGCCTCCCCGGGCGAGCTCGAGGATTGGGATGCTCGGGTCGTCGACGGTCCGCACGGCAACGTCCACCAGTCGCGCGCCTGGGCGGCCTACCGCGCGGCGTTCGGCTGGCGGCCGCGCTTCCTGGTCGTTGGGGACGGCGCCCCGATCCTGGCCCTCAGCCGGGCCTGGCCGCTGGTCCGCAGCGAGGGTGCCTACCTGTCCCGCGGGCCCCTTCCCGAGACGGATCCGGGCACGACGCTGGCCCGCCTCGAGGCGGTCGCCGGCTGGCTCGCCGAGCGCGGTGTGGCAGTCGTCGCGAGCGACGCGGAGGTGCCCGCCGAGAGCGGCTACCCCGAGCTCCTGGCGACGGCGGGCTACCGCCGCATCGAGGAGCTCCAGCCGTCGCGTCACCGACTCGCGGTGGATCTCACCGACGTGACCGACCCGGCCGAGCTGCTGTCACGCTTTAGCGCAACAACCCGGAACATGATCCGGGCCGCCGAGCGGAGCGACCTCCAGATCGTCCGCTACGGTCCGCCGGACGTGCTCCCGGTGGGCGTCGCCGAACCGCCGGCCCAGCGGCCGTTCCCGACGGCCCCGAAGACAGACCTGCTGGCCGAGCTCGACGTCCTGTACGGCTCGATGCGGGCAACGGCCGTGCGGCGCGGATTCGGGCTCGCGTCGCGGGACCGCTTCCTGGACTGGTCCGGGCGGGCCTTCAGCGCCGGCCACCTCGTCTATGTCGGTCTGCGCGAGCCTGGCGGGCAGCTCGTGGCCGGCGCCACCTTCTATCGCCATGGACGCCGCTGGACCTACGCCAACGCCGCCGACGACCCACGTTTTCGCAAGCCCTACCCCGGAGCGGTGCGCCTGGTCGTCTGGGAGGCGATGAAGGGCGCCCTGGCCGAGGGTCGCACCGAGATGGACCTCGGTGGCGTCGACGTGCCCGGTGCCCGCCGCCGCCCCGAACCGGGTGAGCCGGCCCACGGCATGCTCGCGTTCAAGGAGTCGTTCGGTGCGAGCTGGATCGAGCTGACCGGTGCCCACGAGCGAGTGTTCAGGCCGACGCGCTACGCCCTGGGCCGGATTGCCGCCCGGATTGTCGCGGCGGCCGGCCGCTGATCGGGACCGGGCGGCGTCACTCGCTGAAGCGTTCTTCCTTCCAGGGGTCGGCGTCGTTGTTGTAGCCGTAGCGCTCCCAGAAGCCGAGGATGTCGTGGTCGAGGAACTCCAGGCCGCGGATCCACTTGGCGCTCTTCCAGAAGTAGCGCTTGGGCACGAACAGGCGGAGCGGGTAGCCATGCTCGAGCTCGAGCGGCTTTCCGTCGAACGTATCGGCCAGGAGGACGTCATCGTCGTCGAGGACCGCCAGAGGCAGGTTCGCGGTGTAGCCCTGCTCGGAATGGGCCAGGACGTGGGTCGCCTCGGGCTTGAGCCCCGCCCGGCTCAGGATCTCCTGGATCGGCACCCCCTCCCAGAGGGTGTCGAGCTTGGTCCAGCGGGTGACGCAATGAATGTCGGTGGCGACCTGCTTGCGGGGCATCGCCTTGAACTCGTCCCAGGTCAGGCTGAACGGGCTGTCGACGGCGCCGAAGACACGGAAGTCCCAGGTCGCCAGGTCGGTGTGCGGCACCGACCCGTAGTGGAGAACCGGGAACTTGTCGGTCTTGTACTGGCCCGGCGGGATCCGCCCGGCGGTGGCCGGATCGGCCGCCCTGGTCCCGCGTAGACGGTCGAGCATCGCGATCTCCTGGTGCTGTCTCGACGGCATCGTCCCACAGACGCGCCGCGCCGGTCACGACCGCCGGGCGGGCTCAGGGCGGCGAAGCGGCCTCAACGCGGACGACCCACAGTCCGGCCGTCTTGTCGACCAGGATCGGGACGTAGCGGTAGCTGCCGATGATCGTCGGCCGATCGATCTCGACCAATGAATAGCGCGGGTCCCCAGGGTGGTCGTCCAGTCGATCGTGATAGACGATCGTTCCGGCAGTCGGCTTGCCCTGCAGGGGGTCGAGCCAGGTCTCGTACGAGTAGGCGACCTCGGTCAGCGGCAGGTCGAGGTCGGCGACGGCCTGGGCGCGGAGCGTTGGTGGCACGATCAGCAGGGGATGGTCGGAGATCGTCCCCGACGGCGGGAGACGGTGCCACGTCGGGCGCGCCGGGACCTCCCTGCGGATCGCCTCGAAGGCTCGCTTGGCATTGGCGTGGAGCTTGACCTGGGTGTCGATCGCCGCCCTGACCGTCGCGTTCAACGGGGCGATGGGTGCGATGGCGAGCGCCACCGCCAGCCCACCGGCGACGGGCAGCAGGACCGTGCGCAGGTTGGGCCGGATTCGCCTTCTCAGCCAGCGCCGGATCGCCGGCACGTCCAGCGCGGACACTCCGACCGCCGCGGCGAAGAGCAGGCCGAGATCGATGGGGACCAGGTAGCGCGAGGACAGGAACGTCCCCCGCGCCCCACTGACGATGAACAGGCCAGCGATCCCGAGGATCACCCCGGCCAGGCCAATGGCGAGCTGCCATTGCCGGCGCGAGACCAGCACGAACAGCGAGGCGCCAGCCAGCGGCAGGAGCGCGGCCTGCCCCAGGAAGTGTTGCCACATCCAGCCAACCATGGCCACGAGCCCACGCAGCTTGCGACCCTGTGAGGCGATCTCGGCCGTGTTCAGCCAGAACAGCGGGTCGCCGAAGAGGACTTCGTCGTGGGCGATGAAGATCGGAATCGCCAGCAACCCCAGAAGGGTCAGGTAGGCCCTCCGGGGCGGTCGAGGCCGATGGGTGACCACCGCCCCGATTTCCGCTCCGATCAGGGCGATGAACGCGACGCCAACGACCGCCAGCGCCTCCGGGCGTGCCAGGGCGGCCACGGCCAGGGCGACGCCGGCCAGGCCATATCGGGGCCGCTGGGCGGTCACCGCGAGTCCCGCGACCAGCAGGAAGAGCAGCATCCACACGACCGCATAGGCGAGGCCGAGGTCGACCAGCAGGATCGGCGAAAGCATGAACGACGCGGCCGCGAACGCGGCGCTGGCCAGGCCGGCCACGCGGTGGGCCAGGACGGCCGCCAGCACGACACACAGGGCGAAGGCCACGATCGCGGCCCACGCCACGGGTCGCCAATCGTGGAAGAGGGCGAACAACGGGCCGTAGACGAGGTCGAGCAAGGGCTTCGACGTCTGGGTCAGGCGGCCCTCGATGGCCTGACCGGCGGCGAGCCGCTCGAATTCGATCACCGGCGCGATCGCATCCGGCCCGACCGAGCCGGAATGGAGCGGGCGCACCAGCCGAACGGCCACGAACACGGAGGCGAGAAACAGGCCGCCGAGAACCGCGACCCGCCAGCGGCCGCCCAGACTCGCGATCCGCCAGCGGCCGGCGAGGTCGGTCATGGTCGCCGGAGTCTAGGGTATCCTCGTCCGCGATGCCCACCCCAGAACGCGGTCCGGAGGCTCGGCCGACGGCCGATCCGGTCACGACCGCGGACCGCAGCCCAGGTAGCGGGCAGGCGCCGGATGGGGACCCTGCGGGCGGTCGCCCGACGGTCGTCATCGTGATGCCGGCCTACAACGCGGCCAAGACCCTGGAACGAACCTACGCCGACATCCCGCACGAGATCGTCGACCGGATTCTCCTGGTCGACGACGTGTCCCACGACGAGACCGTCGACGTCGCCCGCCAGCTCGGTCTGGATGTGATCATCCATCGTCAGAACCGTGGGTATGGCGGCAACCAGAAGACGTGCTACGACGCGGCCCTGGCCGCCGGCGCCGACGTCGTGGTCATGCTCCATCCCGACTACCAGTACGACGCCACCCGCATCCCGGAGCTGATCGCCCCGATCGCTGCTGGGCAGAAGGACCTGATGCTGGGCAGCCGGTTCCTGGGCGATCCGATCGCCGGCGGGATGCCGCGCTGGAAGTACGTCAGCAATCGGTTCCTGACCGGGCTCGAGAATGCCGCCTTCGGTCTGCACCTGAGCGAGTACCACACCGGGCTGCGGGCCTACAGCCGGCGTCTCCTGGAGGCGATCCCGTATCACCTCAACAGCGACGACTTCGTGTTCGACCAGGAGTTGATCAGTCAGGTCGTGGCCGCCGGCGGCCTGCCCATCGGCGAGATCGCCGTGCCGACGCGCTACTTCGAGGAGGCCAGCTCGGTCGGCTTCAGGCGGAGCGTGGTCTACGGCCTGTCGACCCTGCGCGTCGTGGCCCGCTATCTCCTCCATCGAACCCGCCTGCGCCGCTCTCCCAAGCTGACCGCTCGGCGTCCGGCGGCCTAGGGGCAGTATGCGCCGAGGTGTCGGCGGGACCTTGCGGGCCGTGCTGGGGATCGTCATCTCGGTCGCCTCGCTGGCGTTCGTGCTGAGCGGGGTGGACCTGGCTCGGACAGCGGAGATCCTGGGGACGGCAGCCCCGGGCTGGGTGATCCTGTCGGTGAGCCTCCAGGCGAGCGACGTGTTCCTGCGGGCGGTGCGCTGGCAGCGCCTCGTGGCCCCG
Source organism: Chloroflexota bacterium (assembly GCA_034666965.1). Lineage (GTDB taxonomy): Bacteria > Chloroflexota > Limnocylindria > Limnocylindrales > CSP1-4 > Chersky-267. Next base: position 5,640 of record JAXDKT010000061.1, read on the forward strand.
ATCCGGGCGGTCCGTCTGACCCCGATGCTGGCCTACCTGCTGGTTGGCTACCTGGCCAACAACATCCTGCCAGCGAGGCTCGGGGAGCTGGTCCGGAGTCATTACCTCGGCGATCGCGAGGGGATCAGCCGCGCGTCGGCGCTGGGCACGGTCGTGGTCGAGCGCGTGGTCGACACCGCGGTGGTCGTGTCGATCGGCGCGCTGGCGATCCTCGTCCTCCACGTCCGGGGGACCGTCGCGAGCGCGGTGCTCATCGGGGCGGCGGTGACCGGCCTGCTCGTCGTCGGGCTCGCGGTCGGGATTCTCGCTCACCGGTTGCCCGGCGCCGATCGGGTCATCGCCTTCGCCGAACGCCGGCCACGGATCGCGGGGACCGGCCGGCGGCTGCACGACGGACTCGCGGTCGCCCGCCGGCCGCGGACCCTTGCCGAGGCGATCGTCCTGAGCCTTGCGGCCTGGGGAGCCAGCCTGCTGGCGGTCGCCGCAGCCGGACAGGCGCTCGGGATCCAGCTCACGATCGGGGCCGCGGCCCTGCTCTCGGCCGGGGTCGCCCTGGCCACCGCGATCCCGTCGGCACCGGGCTATCTGGGCACGTTCGAGCTGGCTGCGGTGACCATCGGCACGGCCCTGGGACTGTCGCGCGACCAGGCCCTCGCGCTGGCGGTCCTGGTCCACGCCTCGATCCTGACCCTGACCTCGGTCGCGGGCGCGGGCGCGTTTCTGCGACTGGGCTGGGCGCGCAGCAGCGACGAGGTAGCCGAGGTGGCCCGCGGGCTGGTCGATGGCGATTCGGCACCGGAACCCGAGCGCGGCGGCTGACCGGTCAGTCCGCTCCCGCGGCCACGCCCAGCTGGTCCGGCTCGGGCCCCGGAGGCAGGCTGAACCAGAAGCGCGTCAAGCCATCGACCGACTCGACCCCGACCCGGCCGCCGGCCGCCTCGATCACCTGCTGGACGATGGCCAGCCCGATGCCAGCACCGCCCCGGCCCCGGTCGCGCGACTTCTCGACCCGATAGAAGCGCTCGAAGACGTGCGCCTGGTCGGCCGCCGGGATCCCCTCGCCGGTGTTGCTGACGGAGACGATGACGCCATCCGGTCGTCGTTCCGCATGGACGCTCACCGAACCGCCGGGCGGCGTGTAGCGCAGGGCGTTCTGAAGGAGATTGCCGAAGACCTGGGCCAGGCCGTCGGGGTCGGCGCGCACGACCAGCCGCTCGGGCAAGTTCGCCTCGAGGCGGATCGCGGCGCGATCGAAGCCGGGACCGGCCAGCTCGACGGCAGCGGCGATCGCGCCGACCAGATCGAGCTCGACCGGGGCCGACCAGTGGCTGCCCGCGTCGCCGGCGGCCAGCGTGTCCAGTGAGCGCGACAGCCGGACGAGCCGATCGGCCTCTTCGTAGAGCGACTCGTAGGTCGCCGCATCCGCCTGGATGACCCCGTCACGGAGCGCCTCGAGGTAGCCCTGCAGGTTGGTCAACGGTGTGCGCAGCTCGTGGGCGGCGTTGGCGATGAAGTCGCGCCGCATCCGCTCCTGCTCCTCGAGCGCCTCCGCCATCTGGTTGAACGAGACCGCCAGGCCGGCCACCTCATCGGGCCCGTCGGTGGGGACCCGCGCCCCGTAGTCGCCCGCAGCGACCCGCCGGGCGGCCCCGCCGATCTCGCGCAGCGGGCGGGCCAGGCGCCGGCCGAGGACGACAGCCAGGACGGTGGCGGCCAGGATCGCCGCCACGACCGCGGCAATGACCACGATCGTGACCGAGGCGTCGAACGTCGAGCGCGCCCCCTCGGTGCTCTCGCCGTGCTCGCGCATCAAGGCCATGAAGATCTGGCCCCCGACGATGGTCACGCCGAGGGCCAGGATGCCGACCGCCACGAGGGTCGTCAGGACCGCCACAAGGGCGATCCGCGAGCCGATCCCGCGCGTCCAGGCGGGTCCGCGCGAGGGCATCAGCCGGCCTCGTCGGGCGCGATCGGCGGGACGTCCATCGGGGCCGACGTCGGGCCGGCGGCTCGGTAGCCGACCCCCCGGATGGTGACCACGAAGCGCGGCCGCTCGGCCGGATCGCCGAGCTTGTCCCGCAGGCGTCCGACGTTGACGTCGATCGTCCGGTCGAGCACCGCGTCGGCGTCGAGGCCGTAGACCGCGTCGAGGAGCTGATCGCGGTTGAGGACCCGGCCGTTGGCCTCGAGCAGCGCGGCAAGGAGCCGGAACTCGAGGGCCGTCAGGGAGACGGCTGCTCCGTCGACCCGGACCTCGTGCCGATCGCGATCCACGACCAGGCCATTCAGGCTGAGCATCGGCCGTGGCTCCGGCAGCGTGCCCCCGCCGACGCCGGGCGGCTGCGCGCCGACGGTCCGGCTCAGAATTCGGTCGACGCGCAGGACGAGCTCGGCCGGTGAGAACGGCTTGGGCAGGTAGTCGTCGGCGCCCTCGATCAGCCCCGCGATGCGGTCCGCGGTCGTGCCCCGGGCGGACAGCACGATGATCGGCGTGTCACTCGATCGGCGCACCTCGCGGATGATCGCCAGACCGTCGATCTCGGGCAGCATCAGGTCGAGGACCACCAGCGCCGGGTGGTGGGCGGCCACGGCCGCCAGGGCGCTCGGCCCGTCGGCGGCTTCGACCACCCGATGACCCTCGCGCTCCAGGTAGGTCCGCACCAGGCGGACGATCTTGGCGTCGTCGTCGACGACGAGGATCGGTCGGGTGGCGCTGGCTGCCATCGTCGAGATGGTAGCCGGACGCGACGGCCGCGCCGATGACGATCCGATGACGTGGAGACCTGTCGGCACACTCTGGGGAAACGACGAACCCCCGGCCCATGCCGGACCGGGAACGCAGAAGACCCCGACGCATCGGCCGGGGTCTTCTCGGTCAGGTTGGGGTCAGGTTGGGCTGCTCAGGGAGCCGGCTTGGCCAGGTCGCTGAGGGTCTTGAGCGCGTATTTGTCGGCGGTGGCCTTGCTCACCACGAAGCCGTTCTGGTCGGTCGCTGCAGCGAAGGCAAGGGCAACCAGGCCGTCAGCTTTGGCCGCCGCGTTGAACGCGGTCGACGTCTCGGCCGGGTCGCTCGAGGGCGTGCCTTTGTAGGCGACCGACAGGGCGGTGGCGAGGTACTCGGGCACGACGTCGATCTGGCCCGACTTCAACGCCGGGTAGACGACCTCGCGGTTGCCCAGGTTCAGCTTCTTCTCGACGTCGAAGCCGTTGGCCACGAGCGCCTGCGCATAGAGCTCGGCCAGGGTCGTCGACTCCGGGAAGTTGAATGAGGCGACGACGACCTTGCCCTTGCCCGAGCCGCCCGGGCCGGGCAGGAACCCGTTCGCCGTCAGCCAGTCCTTGGCCGCGTCGGCAGGGTCCTTCTTGTCGATCGCGACCGCCTGGTTGAGGCCGATCAATTCGGTCTGCGACAGCTTGGCGCTGATTGCTTCGAGGACGGTCTTGACCTCCGGGTGCGCGTCGACCACCGCTTGGCGCACGACCGGGGCGATGTTGTCCGACTTCTGGAGGTGCTTGTCATCGTCGAGCAGGACGAAGCCCTTGGCCGCGATCGATGGATCCGAGGTGAACAGCAGGCCGACGTCGACCTGGCCGGACTCGACCGCGGCCACGGTCAGGGGACCGCCGGCGTCGAGCGGCTTGAATTCCTTGAACTTCAGGCCGTAGACCTTCTCCAGGCCGACGGCGCAGAACTCACGTTGGGGACATTCGGGTGGCCCGCCAAGAACGAGCGTCGAGGCGATGGTCGCGGACGAACTGGGTGCCGTCGAGGCGCTCGTCGTGGCCGGTGCCGTCGATGCCGACGGACTGCTCCCACCCGTCGAGCACGCGCTCAGCACCAGCGCGAGCGTCGACGCCCCGAGAGCGAGCATGCGGATAGTCCGCATTGGGTCTCCTCCTCCTCTTGATGTGCGCGTCCTGGCAGGACACGGTCGGCCGACTATAGAGCAGTGCCCCGAACCCGTCCGTCGGGCACCAACTCGCGGTGGTTACGCGCGCGAGCCGTCCATGGATGTCCGGCGGCCCGCGGCGCGGCCCCGCTCCAGCCGGAGTCCGGGCGAAACGACGAGTCGTTCGAGGCCGGCGAACAACAGCTCGGTGACGATCGCCAGGAGCGCCACGAGGGTCGCTCCACCGACGATCCGGCCGATATCCTGGAGGGCGAAGCCGTCGACGATGTAGCGTCCCAGACCTCCGCCGGCGACGATCGCACCGAGCGTGGCCGTCGCCACGACCTGGACCGACGCCGTCCGGATCCCGGCCAGGATGACCGGCAGCGCCGGGGGCAGCTCGACCTGCCAGAGGACCTGCCACGATCGCATGCCCAACCCCCGGGCGGCCTCGACGAGCTCCCGATCCACCCCCCGGACGCCGGCGTAGGCATTGGTCACGATCGGCGGAATGGCCAGCATGGTCAGGGCCACCAGGGTCGTCCGGAAGCCCAGGCCGAGGATCGGCAGAAAGACCACGAGGAGGGCCAGCGACGGGATCGCCCGGCCGAGATTGGCGATCGTCACCACGAGCAGGCCACCGCGACCGGTGTGTCCGATGGCCAGTCCAACCGGCAACGCGATCACGATCGCCAGGGCGGCGGCCGCGAGACATAGCTCGACGTGCTCAAAGAGCCGGATCGGGATCCCATCCGTGCCCTGCCAATGGGCCGGATCGGTCAGCCACGCGAGGGCCTGGTTGATGACGTTCATCGCTGGCTCAGGTGTCCCGCGGCCGATCCCATGGGCTGAGCCGGCGCTGGATCCGGAGGAGGACCAGGTCGGCCACGACCGCAAGCAGGACCGAGCCAATCGCACCCACGTAGATCCGGGTCGGGAAGGCCAGCTGCAGGCCCAGGAAGATCTGCTGTCCGAGACCGCCCTGGCCGATGATCCCGGTCACGGTCACCAGGCCGATGGTGGTCACGGTCGCGACGCGCAGACCGGCGAAGATCACCGGGATGGCCAGCGGCAGCTCCATGCCGAGGAGGCGCTGGCGGGGCGTGTAACCCATCGCCGTGGCGGCCTCGCGCGCGTCCGGCGGCACGCCGTCGAGGCCGGCCACGATGTTTCGGATGAGGATGAGCAACGTGTAGCTGACCAGCCCGATCTCGGCGGTGAGGAGCGAGAAACCGGTGAACGGGACGAGGATCGCGAACAGGGCCAGGCTCGGGATCGTGTACAGCAGTCCGGTCACCGCCGTGATCGGGCCGTAGGCCCACCGGAAGCGATAGGCCAGCAGGGCCAGGACCATCGAGATCGCGAACCCGATCGCGACCGCGACCGCGGTCAGGACGACATGCTCCCAGACGGAGGCCCCGATCGTGCTCAGGTGATTGGCGACCCAGACGAGGTCGATCACCGCGGTCCGCCTTCGCGCAGCAAGGTGGCGATGGTGTCGATCGTGACGATGCCAAGGGATCGGCCATCGCGATCGACCACGATCCCGGCCTGGACCCCGGCGGCGAGCAGCCTCGACAGGACGTCCTTGACCGTGGATTGCGGTGAGAGCAGTGGCGAGGTCGGGTCGGCCAAGCTGGCATCCAGCGGCCCGTCGGGCGGGATGGCGCTCCGGGGTACCCAGCCCAGCGGGCGGCCGTCGGCGTCGACCAGGAGCAGGAACGGGAACGAATCGGCGAGGACGCGCGCTCGGGCTTCGCCGGCATCGTCGCCGACCCGGGCGGTCACCGGTCGGGCGAGCGGCAGCTCCCCGACCCGGATCAGCGACAGCCGTTTGAGGCCGCGGTCGGCGCCCACGAAGCGGGCCACGAAGTCGGACGCGGGGTTCGACAGGATCTCGGCCGGTGGACCGAACTGGGCCAGATGCCCGCCGACCTGCATGACGGCGACCAGGTCGCCCATCTTGATCGCCTCGTCGATGTCATGGGTCACGAACAGGATCGTCTTGGCCAGCTCGTCCTGAAGTCTCAGGAACTCGTCCTGGAGGCGCTCGCGAACGATCGGATCGACGGCCCCGAAGGGCTCGTCCATGAGCATCACCGGCGGATCCGCGGCGAGCGCCCGCGCCACCCCGACCCGCTGCCGCTCGCCGCCCGAGAGCTGGCTCGGGTAGCGATCCCGATAGCTGGCCGGCTCGAGACCCACCAGGCGCAGCAGCTCGTCGGTCCGTGCCTGGCGGCGCGCCGGATCCCAACCCAGCAGCCGGGGCACGACCGCGACGTTGTCGCCGATCGTCTGATGGGGGAACAGCCCGGTCGACTGGATGACGTAGCCGATCCCGCGCCGGAGCTCGATGACGTCCCGCGTGGCGGCATCCACGCCATCGATCAGGATCTGGCCGGAGGTCGGCTCGATGAGCCGGTTGACCATCTTGAGGCTGGTCGTCTTGCCGCAGCCCGACGGGCCGACGAGGACGCAGATCTTGCCCGCCGGGACCTCGAACGACAGGTCGTTGACCGCGCCCGGAGTGTCCGTCCGGGTCGTGTCATAGCGTTTCGTGACATGGCGGAACTCGACGGTCGCGGCCTGTCGAGGGTGGGCGGTCATGGGCTGTGCGCAGTCGTCAGCCGGCGTCGATCAGGGGTTTGACCTCTCCGATGAACCGTTCGAACGTCTCGACGTCGTAGGGCGCGGGTTGCTCGGAGATGACGGTCCGGAAGCCGAGCTCCACATAGGGCCGCAGCCGGTCGGCGATCTCCTCCGGCGTCCCGTTCCAGAAGGTGTCGTCGTCCTCGACCTCGGCCATCGGTGTCCGGTTGGCGGCCATCTTCTCGGCCCAGACCCGCTCTGCCTCGGCTTTCGAATCGCGCAGGGTCACCTTGACGCCCAGGGTGAACTCGATCTCGGCCGGATCGCGCCCCACCGCAGCGCAGTGCTCGCGCAGAACCTCGACCTTGTGGGCCATGAGCTCGACGGGACCCATCGCGTTCCACATGTCGGCGTACTTGGCCACGGTCCGCAGGGTCTTCTTCTCGCCGCTGCCGCCGATCAGGATCGGGACGTGGCGCTGGACGGGGGCTGGCTGGTGGCGGAGGTCGTCGAAGGCGTACCGGCCGCCGGGTGCCGATGTCACCGAACCCCCATCGAGGATCCGGCGGATCGCCGCGACCGATTCGTCGAGCCAGTCCAGCCGCTGACCGAAGCCCGATCCGAAGTCGATCCCGTGGGCGCGGTGCTCGGGCTCCATCCAGGCTCCGCCGAGGCCCAGGATGGCCCGCCCGCCGCTGATGTGGTCGAGGGTGGCGACGGTCTTCGCCACCAGGCCGGGGTTGCGGAACGTGTTCGCGCCGACCAGCAGCCCCAGCCGAGTCCGCTCGGTGGCCATCGCCCAGGCCGCCAGCGCGGTCCAGCCCTCGAAGATGGGCTGGTACGGGTCGCCGAAGATGGCGTACAGGTGATCCCAGGTCCAGAGATGGTCGTAGCCCAGCCGATCGACCCGTTTGGCCGCTTCGAGCATGTCCGGCCAACTGGCCGCCTGACTCCACAGCAGGATCCCCAGCTTGACGTCGCGATCGGGCACGGGTCTCCCTCCAGGGTGTGCGGGGGATGCGCGGGACAAGCGCCAACGGTACGCCAGGCGGTGGGCTCGCGTCTGCCACCGGTCTGTGGGCTCTCATCTCGGCCGCGCTCGGCCGCCGGTCGCGACCGCGTCGGTCACTCCAGGGGCAGGCTGTCCAGGTCGCGCTCGATCGGCTCGCGGTCCTCGGCATCGGCGACGAGGGCCAGGCTGTCGTGGGCCCGCGTGCGCCACGCCTCCGCCGCGGACCGCTGGCCGGCAACCGCGTGGGCGCGAGCCAGGGCCTCGTGCGCTGCGGGCAGGTCCCAGTCTTCGGCCCCGGCATCGTCCGCCTCGAGGATCGCCAGACATCGTCGAGCGTGCCAGAGGGCCGGCTCGGCTCGTCCCAGTACGGCGTAGACCCGTGAGCACAGCCATTCGCCGCGAGCCCGGTTGACCGGCAGCCCGATCGCGTCCCAGTGGTGGCGCGAGGCATGGGCCGCGTGGATCATGCGGTCCACGTCGGCGGCCGACCGATCGTCCCGCTCCAGGTACGTCCAGGTCAGGTTGTACAACCCGGCGGCCAGCTCTCGTTGCGTGGCCGGATCGAGATCGGGCGGGAGGCGCGGTCGGCCCATCAGGCGTTTTCGAGCTCGCGCGACACCGCCCGCAGGATGAACCGGGCGGCCTCGGCGCTCTTGCCTCCGAGCTTCTGGCCGTCGTCCTGCTCGAGCGCCACCATCAGGTCGCCGAGCATCGCCTCCAGGGCCGGCGTCCGGACCAGCTCGCCGCCGGCGAACGCGGCGTCGAGACGGGCGACGGCGCGGCGGGCGTTCTCGACCGCGTGGCCGCGATCCTCGGCGATCGCCCGAACCTCGGCGCGGGCGGCGTCGGCGGCGGCACCGGTGCTGGCCACGGTCAGGCCCTCCGCTCGATGCGGGCGACGGGCAGCTCCTCCCCCTCGACGCTGGGAGCGTCGCGGATCGTCGATCCTGGGGTCGGCTTGGCCCGGCTCGTCCAGTCGCTGTCGAGCATGCTCATCTGGAGCTCGTCCCAGTAGCGACCATCCCGCCAGATCGACTGTCGGGAGCGCCCCTCGACGACAAAGCCCGCCTTGCGATAGGCGCGGATGGCGCGCTCGTTGAAGGAGAACACGGACAACGCGACCCGGTGCAGGCCGAGCCGCTCGAAGGCATGCTCGAGCATCAGGGCGGTGGCTTCGCTGCCAAGACCCAGGCCCCAGGCATCCTTTTCGCCGATGGTGATGTGGAACATCGCCGACCCGTTGTCGGCATCGAGCTGGCTGAACGCGCACGTGCCGATCAGCCGGCCGGAGTCGCGCAGGTGGATCGCCAGCGCCAGCGAATCGGTCCCGACCACCCGGGCATGGAAGAACCGGTCGATCTCGACCGTGGGCATGGGCCCTTCCTGATAGCGCGTCAGGCGAGCCACCTCGGGGTCGGTGTACCAGCGCCGGAACGCGCCGAGGTTGTCCGGCACGTGCCGGCGCAGGACGATCCGCTCGCCCGTGATCGAGTCCGGAAACCAGCCGCGATGGAGCATGGGCGACGAAGGTATACCATCGCCGCCATGCGGCGCTGGAGCGAGGTGGCCGAGCGGGTCGCCGCCACGACGCGCACCTCCGAGAAGACCCGCCTGCTCGCCGACGAGCTGCGGTCACTGGGCCCCGCCGAGCTGCCGATCGCAGCCGTCTTCCTGGCCGGCCGACCATTCGCCGAGGTCGACGGGCGGTCGACCGGTCTCGGCTGGTCGGCGATCGCGTCCGCCGTGACCGGTCTGGCCGGCGCTCCGGCCGGTGCCCTGGGCGAGGCCTACGACCGTTCCTCCGATCTTGGCATTGCGGTGGCCGATCTCCTGTCGCGCTCGAACGGCCACCTCCCTGGCGACCCACCGGGCCTGGGCGACGTGGCGGCCGCGTTCGCCGCGATCGAGGCCGCATCCGGCCCCGCCGCGAAAGGCGCGATCCTCACCGAGCTGCTCGCCCGGTGCGACCCGCTGACGGCCAAGTTCGTGGTCAAGATCCTCTCGGGCGAGCTTCGGATCGGCCTGCGCGAGGGGCTCCTCGAAGCCGCCATCGCAACCGCCTTCGAGCGACCGCTCGAGGCGGTCAAGCGGGCGGGGATGCTGACCGGCGACATCGGAGCGACGGCGGTCCTGGCCCGCGCTGACGCCCTGGACACGGCCAGCCTGCGCCTGTTCCATCCGCTCAAGTTCATGCTGGCCTCGCCGGCTGAGGATGCCGCCGAGATCATGACCCGACTGGGGCCGACCGCCTGGGTCGAGGACAAGTACGACGGGATCCGGGCCCAGCTCCACCACTCGGGGGCGGACGTCCGGCTCTACAGCCGCGACCTGCACGACGTCAGCGGCCAGTTCCCCGAGGTCGTCGACGGGGCCCGCGATCTGGCCTGGGATGGGATCCTCGATGGCGAGGTGCTGGCCTACCGTGGCGGCGCGGTGATGCCCTTTGTCACGCTCCAGACGCGGCTCGGGCGGAAGTCGCCCTCGCCCGCCATCCGGGCCCAGGTCCCGGTCATCTTCGTCGCCTTCGACGTCCTTGCCCATGGGCCCCGCGGCGGGCTGGTCGAGCCCTGCCTGGATGAGCCGCTGGCGGATCGCCGCCGCCGCCTGGACGGCCTGACCCTGCCCTTGGTCGACGACGGCGGCGTCTTCGCCCTGTCCCATCTGGAGTCGGTCGACTCGGTCGACGACCTCGAACGCGCCTTCTCCGACGCCCGCGGCCGCAACAACGAGGGCCTGATGGTCAAGGACCCGACGAGTCCGTACTCACCGGGTCGTCGCGGCCTGGGCTGGCTGAAGATGAAGAAGGCCCTGGCCACGATCGATTGCGTGGTGGTCGGGGTCGAGGTCGGGCACGGCAAGCGGCATGGGGTCCTGTCCGACTACACCTTCGCCGTCCGCGACGAAGCCACGGGCAGCCTGGTCACGATCGGCAAGGCCTACAGCGGTCTGACCGACGCCGAGATCGCCGAGATGACTGCCTGGTTCGAGGCCCATACCCTCGAGCGCTTCGGCCGCTACCGGGTCGTCGAGCCCTCGATCGTGGTCGAGATCGCGTTCGACGTCATCGTCCGATCGACCCGCCATCGCTCCGGCTTCTCGCTGCGCTTTCCCCGGATCGCCCAGCTCCGTCGGGACAAGACGATCGACGAGATCGACACCGTGGCCAGCGTCGAGGCCATCTGGCGCGGGCTCCAGCACGGAGCCGAGCACCTGGTGACAGCACGCGCCGGGAGTCGGTCAAAGGCCTGATCGGGTCTCTGCGCGGCCGGTTCCCGGGCGTATCCTGTCGCCATGTTCGCCCCGTCACAGTCGATGGAGCTCATCCTCTACACCGACTCGTACATCATTCGCGGCACCGCCGAGACGCGCGAGCGGCGGGTGACCGACATCCTCAATCACACCGAGCACGACTTCCTGGTCCTGCGCGAGACGACGTTCGAGGAGTACGGGTCGGGTTCGATGGGGATCCAGTCCGAGTACTCCCAGGTCAACCTCGAGAGCGTCCTGTTCGCGGTCGCCAACGACTTCGTGGGGGCCGCCCCCGAGCTGCGCATGCCCAAGGTCCCGGAAGAGGCCCTGATCATCGTCCCGCCCTTCCGGATCACCGGGCGGATCCACCTCCTGCCAGAGCGCAACCTCGTCGACGCGCTAGGCGAGCTGGTCGGCCGGTTCGTCCCGGTGACCGACGCGGCCTACTGGTCCGACACGGTCGGCGAGGCGCGCCAGTCCGCGACGATGGTCGCGGTCAATCACGCGCGCACGCAGATCCTGGCCCCACACCGGGTGGTCGACCCGTGGGCCGACCTGCGAACCGGCGACGATGCCGGGGGAGCGGCCTGAGGGTCAGCGATCGACGGGCAGGTCGAGGCGGTCGCCCCATTCGGCCCAGCCCCCGTCGTAGACGGCGACGTCGTCGTGGCCGAGCAGGGTGAGGGCGAAGGCGAGCTTGGCGGCCGCGATGCCCGATCCGTCGTAGCACACCAGCCGGCGGCCACGGGTGACGTTGGCCTTGATCAGGATCTCGCGGAGCGCATCCGCCGCGAGGAACAGGCCGGTGCCCGGCTCGGTCATCGTCGACACCGGAACGTTGACCGCCCCCGGGATGTGCCCCAGCCGGCGGGTGTTGCCCTCGTAGCCGCGGTACTCGGCCGGTGCCCGTGCGTCGAGCAGAATGACGTCCGGTGAGCCCAGCAGCCCGCGCACGTCGGTCGTCGTCAGGCGCATCCGGGGCACGGCCCGCGGGATGAACGTGGCCGGTGCCGGCGGGAGGGTCGCCTGCGAGAGCTCGTGCTGCGCGGTGGTCCAGGCGGCCAGTCCGCCATCCAGGATCCGCGACGACTCCAGGCCATAGACCCGCAGGCTCCACCAGGCTCGCGCGGCATACAGGCTGGCGGTGTCGTCATAGAGCACGACCGTCGTGCCACCGCCCACGCCGAGCCGGCCGAGGGCCGCCGCCACGCGGTCCGGCCCGGCCAGCAGGAACAGCGGACTGTCGTCGTCGGGGTCCACCAGGTCGGACGACCAGTCGAGATAGGCCGCCCCGGGAATGTGGCCCGCGGCGTGGGCCGCCCGGCCGGTGCCGTCGGGCCTGACCCGGACGTCGAGCACGCGGATCTCGGGCCGTCCCAGGTTCTCGGCGAGCCACTCGACGCTCGCCAGGAGTTCCGGTCGGGGATAGCCGCTCACGCTCGTATGATACGGACCCGTGGTGACCCCATTCCTCCCGGACAGCGAGAAGCTCGCCGCTGTCCGTGAGGCCTTGCCGGCCACGGCCGCCGGGATCTATCTCAACGCCGGGTCGGTCGGTCCCCTGCCAAGCGAGGTCCAGCGGGCGATGGCCGAGGTGGCTGAGCGCCAGGCGCGAGTCGGGCGGGCCACCGAGGACGACCATCTCGAGCTCCTCGAGCGGATGGACGAGGCGCGCGCGGCCGTCGCGGCGGCGATCGTCGCCGCGCCCGGGTCGATCGCGTTGACGCACTCGGCGACCGGGGCGCTGAACATCGCCGGCTGGGCGATCGACTGGCGGGCGGGCGACCGGGTCGTGACCACGGGGTCCGAGTACATCGCGGCCCTCGGTCCGCTGTCGACCATTGGCGATCGATTCGGCGTCGAGCTGGTCCAGGCCGAGATCGGCGCCGACGACGAGGCGACCCTGAAGTCCCTCGACCGGGCGATCACCCCCGCAACCCGGCTGGTCGTCATCAGCCATGTGACCTGGACGACCGGGACCCGGCTGCCGATCGCCCGGATCGCCGAGCTGGCTCACGATCGGGGTGCCCTGCTGGCCGTCGACGGCGCCCAGGCGGTCGGGGCGATCCCCGTCGACGTGGGCGCGCTGGCAGTCGATTTCTACGCGCTCTGCGCTCAGAAGTGGCTGCTCGGGCCCGAGGGGATGGGCGCGCTGTACGTCGCCCCGACCGCCCTCGAGCATGCCCGCCGGACGTTCGCCGGCGAGCTCTCGTATGCCAGTTGGGATCCGGCTGCGGCCCCGAGGGTCCAGCCCGATGCCCGCCGGTTCGAGATCGCCGGCTACCACCCGCCCTCGGTCGTGGGCATGGCCCGCAGCGTGGCCTGGTTGTCGATGTACGTCGGGCTCGAGTGGGTCCATCGGCGGGGCGCGACGCTGGCCGCTGTGGCGGCGGCGCGTCTGGCGGCCATTCCCGGCGTCCACCTCCTGACCCCCACGGAGCGGATGGCCACCCTGGTCACGTTCCGGATCGAGGGCTGGCCCGCGGCGGCCGCGTTCGAGGAGATCTCCCGACGCAGCTTTGCCATCTTCCGGACGATCCCCGCCCTCGACGCGCTCCGGATCAGCGTGGGCTTCTACACCACCGAGGACGAGCTGGAGCGCTTCGCCGCGACCGTGGCCCTGGTGGCCGGCCACACGCCCGACTCGATCCCGCCCCGGCGGACGCTGGCGATCCTGGGCCAGGACACGTGACCGCCGATCCGAGCCATCGCGACAGCGTCCGCCGCCGGGGCTGGCTCGAGGTTCGCTGGCGCCAGTTTCGAAACGCGCCGCGACCGATCGTTCGAGCGGTCCTCAGCCCGCTCGTCGTGGCGCTGGTGCTCGGACTGGGCTATCTCGCCTACGACCTCGCCCTGGCTCGTGGCGTCGCCCCGCCCGGTGGTGACCTGCGCCTGCTGGCGATCCTCGGGTACCTGGTCGCCGTCGTGGGCTGCGGGACCGTCGTGACCTACCTGATCGTGCCCCAGCCGACAGGATCCGGGGCACGCCGGACGCGCAGCGTCTGGAGCGCGGCGCTGGGCTTCTTCGCCTCGGTCCCGATCGCCTACCTGGTCCTCGTCCTGATGAGCCAGATCGTTCGACCGCTGCTCGCCTGACGGCGAGCGAGCAACGGGACGTCCGTTCCGTACCGTGGTCCGGACGCACCGCCGCCACGCTCGGGGGGCCACCTCGGACTAGCCCTTCCGTACCATTCCGGGCTATCGTCGGGCGACTATCATCTTCCCCCTGGACCCGTCGACGGTGGCGGACCTCCACTTGCACGGTCAGAGGTTGCGTGTGTCTTCTGAAGAGCGGCATCTCGCGCTGCCGACGTTGTACGGAGCGCCCGCCTACGCCCGGCCGCCGCGGCCGATCGAAGAGGTCCAGCGTCCGATCGATCCGGACGATCTGCCGCTCGAATTCCTGCGCACGCCCGACGAGCACGAGCTGGCCGCGCGGATGACCGGCAGCGCCTTCGCCCCGACCCTGGTGACGACCAACGGCCACGGCCCGCAGGGTGGGCTCCAGGGTCGTCCGTTCCTGCTCCGCTCCCTGACGGGACGACTCTTCCGAAACTCCTGACCCCCGTCGGCCGGGCCGCCAGGCAGGTGTAGCATCCCCGGGCGGGGGAGTAGCTCAGTGGTGAGAGCAGCCGTCTTATACACGGCCGGTCCCTGGTTCGAATCCAGGCTCCCCTACCAATCCTCGACGGTCCGCGGTCGGCTGACGCCCGCAATCGGCGCGTGGTACGAATCGGCCGAATGAACGCTCGACGTCCGGCCCGCCCCCGCTGGCACTACGCCTTCGTCGTCGCCGCGATCACGTTCGTCGTGATCCTGGTGACGGCCGGGGTACGCGCCGCGCCCGGGGTCCTGATCCGACCGTTCGAGGCGGAGTACGGCTGGAACCGCGGGAGCATCTCGCTGGCGGTGGCCCTCAGCATCCTGGCCTATGGCTTTGGCGCGCCGTTGGCCGGGGGCCTCATCGACCGCTTCGGCCCGCGTCGGATCGCTATCGTCGGCTGCGCCCTGATCGCCGCGGGCCTCCTGCCGATGTTGTGGATGACCGCGGAATGGCAGCTCTTCCTGTTCTGGGGTCTGGTCGTCGGGATCGGTACGGGCGCCATCGGCGGCGTGCTCGGAGCGACCGTCGCCACCCGCTGGTTCCGATCCCATCGGGGGATGGTCGTGGGCCTATTCTCCGCCGCCTCGTCGATGGGCCAGCTCATCTTTCTGCCATCGCTGGTCGGGCTGACCGTCGCCGCCGGCTGGCGTGTGGCGATCGGGGCCCTCGCCATTGCGGTCCTGATCGCGGCCGTGCCCACGCTGATCCTGCTGCGCGATCGTCCCGCCGACCTGGGCCTCCAGCCGTACGGCGACGATGGCTCGGACGCCGCCGCCGAGACCGAGCGTGTGGAAGCGGCCCAGGGCGCGACCCTCCGTGAGGCCGTTTACACGCGCGACTTCTGGCTGCTCGCCGCGAGCTTCTTCGTATGCGGGTTCACCTCCAACGGCCTCATCGGGACCCACCTCATCCCGCACGCGGTCGAGCACGGCTTCACCGAGGTGACGGCCGCCAGCGCCGTCGGGCTGATGGGCATGATGAACGTGGTCGGCACCCTCTCGAGCGGGTGGCTCACCGATCGCTACGACAACCGCAAGCTGCTGGCGGCCTACTACGGCTTCCGGGCGCTGTCGATCGCCTTCCTGCCGGTGATCCTGGCGGTGCCCTGGCTGTTCGTCTTTGCCGTCGTCTACGGCCTCGACTGGATCGCCACCGTGCCGCCGACGGTCAACCTGACCGCGCGGCTGTATGGGCGCGCCAACATGGGCACGATCTACGGCTGGATCTTCGCCGCGCACATGATCGGCGCGGCTCTGGCGGCCTACCTCGGCGGCGCCATCCACGACGCCCTGGGCGACTACACCTCGATCTTCCTGGCCGCCAGCGTGCTTGGCTTCATCGCCGCGGGGCTGGCGCTGCGGATCTCCGTGCCCGGTCGGCCCGATCGCTCGACCACGACCACACCGACCCCGACCACGGTGGCGGCCTGACCGGGGCGCCAGGTTGCGCATCCGGCCGCTCGACGGCGCTCGGGTGCGGACCGTGCCACAGCCGGGCTCGGGCTACCAGGGCAGGAGCTGGCGCAGGGCGAAGATGACGTTGGCCGGGCGCTCGGCCAGACGGCGCATGTACCACGGGTACCAGTGCTCGCCGTAGGCGATCAGGCAGCGGACGTCGAACCCGCGTGCGGCCAGCCGGCGTTGCTGATCGACCCGGATCCCATAGAGCATCTCGACCTCGAGCTGGCGCGGCTCGAGGCCGATGGCCCGGCCGAACCGGGCGATCTGCTCGATGAGCTCGACGTCGTGGGTCCCGGCCATGAACCGGGCGCTCCCCGCGCGGACGGCGGGCGCGAACGTTGCGGCGATGGCCAGGAACGCGGCGTCGACCTCGTGCCTGGCGCGATACGCGATCGTCGCGGGCTCGTCGTAGGCGCCCTTGACCAACCGGATGGCGGGCTTGATCGGGAGCAACCGCTGGACATCGGCCGGGGTCCGGTGGAGGTACGCCTGGAGGCACAGCCCGACGTTGTGGTGGGCCGCGCGAGCACGCTCGTAGAAGGCGATCGTGCCCTCCACGTAGGCACCGCCCTCCATGTCGATCCAGACCCAGGTCCCGACTTCAGCCGCCCGTCGGGCGATCGCGTCGATGTGGCCGAAGGCCGTCTCGACATCCAGGTCGTAGCCGAGCTGGGTCAGCTTGATCGAGACCTCGGCGTCGAGGCCGCGAGCGGCGATCTCATCGAGGACCGCCAGATAGTGGCCGGCCACGGCGTGCGCCTCGGCCAGATCGGTGACGTTCTCGCCGAGCCTGGTGAAGGCCGCCGTGACACCGCTCTGACGGGTCGCCTCGGCGGCGGCGATGGCGGCCGCCAGATCCTCGCCGGGCATGAAGCTGCGAACCGCCCGGCGGACGAAACCCAGCCGTGGGATCCGCTCCTTGAGCCAGGAGTTGCGCGCCATCCAGAGCAGGATCGTCCGCACGTCTCACCTCGTGACTCGGCGCCGACAGCTGAAGAGTAGCGTCGCCGGACACTATCCTGCGGTGGCCATGCGCGATCGGATCGAATCCTCCCCGGTGCCCCGTTCCGACCCCGCGTCCGACGGACCGCCGGCCGATGAGCCCGGACCGACCGGACTGACCGAGCAGGCGATCTTCAACCGGGACGCGTGGAACCGCGATGCCGACGACTATCAGGCTCGCAACGGCCCGTTCATCGAAGCCCGGGGCGGGCTGGCCTGGGGTGTCTGGCAGCTCCCCGAAGGGGAGCTTCGGATCCTCGGCGAGACCGCCGGTCGCGACATCCTCGAGCTCGGCTGCGGGGCGGCCCAGTGGTCGATCGGCCTGGCCCGGGCGGGCGCCCATCCCGTCGGGCTGGACCTGTCCGAGCGTCAGCTGGAGCACGCTCGGCGGTTGATGGCGGAGGCCGGGGTCGACTTCCCCCTCGTTCATGCCAGCGCCGAGGCGGTGCCCCTGCCCGACCGGAGCTTCGACATCGTCTTCTGCGATCACGGCGCGATGTCCTTCGCGGACCCGTACCTGACCGTGCCCGAGGTCGCCCGGCTGACCCGGCCCGGCGGGCTGTTCGCGTTCAGCCATGCGTCGGCGTTCATCGACATGACCTGGCCGGAAGACGCGGAGCGCGCCGGCGACCGGCTCACGCGGGATTACTTCGGGATGCACCGCCTGGACTACGAAGACGAGATCGCCTTCCAGCTCCCATACGGCGAGTGGATCCGGCTGTTCCGGGCCAATGGCTTCGAGATCCTGGACCTCATCGAGCCGCGGCCGGCCGAGGATGCGACCAGCTCCTATCGAGACGAGATCGAGCGTGAGTGGTCGCGTCGCTGGCCG
Source organism: Chloroflexota bacterium (assembly GCA_034666965.1). Lineage (GTDB taxonomy): Bacteria > Chloroflexota > Limnocylindria > Limnocylindrales > CSP1-4 > Chersky-267. Next base: position 23,278 of record JAXDKT010000061.1, read on the forward strand.
GCCGAATCCATCTGGCGACTGCGTCGGGCTGGCGGCTCATGACGGCCGAGTCTGGGACCGGACCGCTCGCCGGCCGGGTGGCGCTGGTCACCGGTGCGGCCGGTGGGATCGGGCTGGCCACCGCTCGACGGCTCGCCGTCGACGGCGCCTCGGTCGGCTGTGTCGACCGCGACACCGCGCGCCTCGCGGCCGCCGTCGACGGACTGGTGGCCGACGGCCACCGCGCGCTGGCGCTGTCCGCCGATGTCACCGACCCGGCGGCGGTCGACAGCGCGGTGGCGGCACTCGTCGCGGGCTTCGGGCCTCCGGTGGTTCTGGTCAACAACGCCGGCATCGGCGGCGAGGGTCGGTTCGCTGACATCTCGTTCGAGCAGTGGCGACGCGTGCTCGACGTCCACCTCGACGGTGCCTTCCACGTGACCAGGGCCGTCCTGCCCGGGATGATCCGGACCGGCTGGGGCCGGATCGTGAACGTCAGCTCGGAATCGGTCTGGCTTGGCAACACCAGCGTGCAGTACGCCACGGCCAAGGCCGGGCTGGTCGGCTTCACCCGTGCGCTGGCCCGCCAGGTGGCCGGCGACGGGATCACGGTCAATGCCGTGGCCCCGGGGCCGGTCGAGACCGCGATGCTGTTCGGCTCGCCACCCGAGCACGTCGAGGCCGAGCGCCGGACCGTCCTCATCGGCCGCTTTCTGGTCCCCGACGAAATCGCGGCAACGGTCGCGTTCCTGGCCGGGCCGGGCGGCGACGCCTACGTCGGACAGGTCCTGTCCCCGAACGGCGGGACGGTCTTCCCGGGCTGACCAGCCGAGCCGCCGCCGGCCGCTCAGGCCGCGGCGCGGACGATCGCGACGATCTGGGCGCGACGATCCGGGCTGAAGCCGCGTTGGACCGGCAGCGAGCGGAGATAGGCCGGCACCTGCTCGCGACTGACCACCGCGCAGGTCGGCGAGCGGGCGATCGAGCTGGGGTCCGAGGTCACAACAGCGGCGTGGATCCGGACCACGAAGCCCCGGTCTTCGTTCGTCAGCCAGTGGCGCACGCGGTCGGCGGAACGGACCGCGTGCTCCAAGGGATTCTCGAGCGGGATCCAGCGATCCCTGCCGGCTCGCAGCTCCCAGCGCCCCTCCTGCGTTCGGACCAGGGCCGGCGGTGGCATCGGCTCGAAGACCGCCAGCCCGTGCGGTCCGACGACGATCTCCACCACCGTCCGTCCGTCGGGCAGCCGGACGTTGCTGGCCGCGGCGTACTCCGGGCCGAGGAACCGGGCCAGGCTCACCGTCGGGTGGGGCTTGGTGCGCATGATCGAGGCCTGCCTGGCCGCGTTGGCGAGCCAGGCCATCCCGGCGATGGCGGCCGTGACCGGGGCGACGACGAGGAGGGTCCCGCCGAGGGCGTCGGTCACGGTCCGAACCGAGCTCGAGTGCGGCTCCGGGATGAACCGCCGGCTGAACGGTGTGGCCAGGGCGAGATAGGCCAGTGCTGCCCCAAGGCCGATGAGGAGGAGACCGATGATCGCGCCCGCGAGGATCGAGCGGCGAGAACCGGCGGCCACCGGCTGGGAATGGAGCACCTGCATACCCGTAGCCTCCCGCAGGCAGCGCAGCGGCGCCATCACCAATCCGACCTAGCCAGACGATGCCGTCGGGACCAGTCGCGCTACCGGAGCCCACCGCACCGCCCCGACCGGCGCGCCGGCGGGTCGGCGCAAGCTGACCCGCGCCTCATGGGGCCGGCCCCGCTCAGCGGTCGCGCCGCAGGACCAGGATGTGCTGGTGGGCGATGTTGGGCACGAAGGCGTTGGGGTAGCCATACGGACGCAGGCGCGTCCCGGCCTGATACCAGACCAGGTCGCCCTTGGGGATCAGCCCCACCCGTTGGGCACGTTCGGCCAGGTCCGCGGCGGTGAACAGATAGCGGCCATCCTGGTAGGCGTCGCGCACGATCACGACGGCGTAGCGCCGGGGCCGGACGACGCGCCGGCACTCAGCCAGGACGGCCTCCATGCGGTCCAGGAAGGTGGCGTAGTCGGGGCTATTGGCGAGGTCGGCCGGATCGTCGCTGACCATGGCGTAATCGGTCCGACGGTTGGCGTGGGATTCGGCCAGCTTGCCGCCGGCCATCGTCAGCGGCAGTTGCACGTTGTAGGGCGGATCCATGGCGACCAGATCGACCGAGGCCTCGGGCAGGGTCGGCAGGATCGTCAGCGCATCGCCCTGGCGCATCTCGAGCCCCGCCGGATCGAACGTCCGAGCCCCGCCAGGGTCGCTTGGGCCGAGGTTGGCCAGGATCGGGCCTTGGCCGTCGCGTTCGGCCGACAGCTCGGCGACGACGGTCCGGTAGACATCCACCCAGCGTGGGTCGAGCTCGACACCGAGCGCTCGCCGGGGGCGCTGGGCGATGGCCGCCCCGAGGAGGGTCCCGCCGACCCCGGCGAATGGATCCAGAACCAGCTCACCGGACTTGCTGAAGAATTCGATCAGCCGGCACATCAGCCGGGGGGGCTTGTTGGCGCCGTGCGCCTTGCGCAGCCCGTGTCCGAGCTCGGACGGATACGCCGTCGACCAGACCGACTTGGTGAAGTACAGCCACTCCTCGCCGGATAGCTCGTTGAGGGCATTGGCCGAGTGCGGGCTCCCCCGCCCGGCGGGGCGGGCGGGCAGCTCCGTGGGTAGCTCGATCGGAGGCACAGCGTCAGCGCGATCGGCCATGCGATCAGCCTAGCGGTTCGCGCCAGCGGCGGGCAGCCGAGCCGCGGCCCGAAGCGGCGGACCCCCGGGGAGGGGCCCAGGGGTCCGAGAGAGGGGCGTGGGGAGCGTCGGGAACGGACTCCCGGCGAGGATCAGGCGGTGGCCGTCTGACCCCGGGACATCCAGCCCACCGCGAGGCTGATCACCGCCAGCCCGAGGTGCAGACCGTGGTCGGCATTCGAGACGGGGTACCCGTTGCCGAGGATCCCGAACAGCGTCGGGCTGACGAGCAGCAGGACGAAGATGACGAGATACAGCACGCCGATCCCGATCACGCCCATGGCCTGCTGTTCGCCGCGCAGGCCGAACGCCACCCACAGGGCGAGCAATCCGGTGGCCAGGTGGACGATGTTGTGGACCGGCCCGGTCACGAAGATCGCGTTGGTATCGCCGACGATCGGGTTGGAGATGAACCCAAGCAGGCCGACCGCAACGAGCACGACGCCGATGAGGGTCGCGTAGGGCTTGGCGTACGACATCCTGTCCCTCCTCTTGCTGGCGCCCTTGATGGCGCTTCCTGACAACGGTACGCGCGTTCGGCCACGATGGATGACGCGCCATTCGGGACGGCGCCTGCTTCTCGACGAGGGACGCCCGCCTAGAATGGCGCATGGCCGCCAGGTTCACGAGCGCGCGGTTCGTCGGCAGGCAGCGGGAGCTTGCCCGTCTTGCCGACGCGCTCGAGTCGGCCGTCGACGGACATTCATCGACCCTCCTGATCTCCGGCAGCGGTGGCCTGGGCGCCAGTCGCCTCCTCGACGAGGCAGAGCGACGGATCGCCCTCCTGCCAGAGCCCCTCGTCGTCATCCGCTGTCGGGCGCGCCCCGGCCGGGTCGGGGATCCCTACGCTCCAGTGGCCGCCGGGCTCGAGCGGCTGGTCGCCGATCTGCCCGATGACGAGCTCGCCCGGGTCGCCGGGACCGGCGTCGAGGAGCTCGGCCAGCTTTTGCCCGGGATCGTCGAGCGCCTCGGCCGTCTGGGGGTGCTGCCCGCTCGACCGGCTGTGACCGACCCCGAGCGGCGCCAGACCAGGATGCTCGAGTCGATCCTGGGCATGCTCAACCGGATCGGCGAGCGGACCCCTGTCGTGATCGCGCTCGAGGACCTCCAGTCGGCCGACGCCGGGACCCGGGCCCTGGCCACCTTCCTGGCCCGAGTCTCGCGTCCCGGCCGGCTATGCGTGCTGGCCACCTATCAGCCCGATGAGCTGATCCGCAGCCACCCGCTCCGCGCGGCCCTGGCGGACATGGCCGAGGGCAACGATCCGCCGGCCGAGCTGCCCCTTCGGCCGTTCGACCGCGACGAGCTGGCCGAGCTCATCGAGGCGATCGAGGGCAATCCGCCCTCGGCATCGGTCCTCCTCCTCGTCGCCGAGCGGTCGCGCGGGAATGCGCTCGTCGCCGAAGAGCTGCTGGCCGCAAGGCGCGAGCTGGCGGGCACGTCCCTGACCGGCTCGCTCGACGAGCTGGTGATGGCCCGCCTCGCCCAGCGCACGCCCGAATGCCGCAGGATCCTGCGGCTGCTGGCTCCGGCCGGCGAGCCGCTCCGGATCGACGAGCTGGCGGCGGCCTCGGCCGCCTTCGAGCGCAGCGCGGAACGCCCCGCTCCGCGTTCGAGCGGCGTCCCGCGGCGCGGCGGCGGCATCCTCGATCCAGACCTGACGGTCGGACTGGTCGAAGCCATCGAGCACGGCTTCGTCGCTCTTGACCCCGGCCCGAACCGAACGTCCGAATCGCCGGAGGCCCCGACCGGCTCCGACGACGGCTCGGGGTTCACGCCCGGCGACCTGGCGACGCTCCCGGCGGAAACCACAATCGGGTTCCGCCACGAGCTGATCGCGCGGGCGGTGGAGGCCGACCTGCTCCCGCCCCAGCGGCGGCGTCACCATGCCGCACTCGCTGCCGGTCTGGGCGCGCGACCCGGCTCCCGGGCGCGCCATCACATGGCCGCCCACGAGCCCGGCCCGGCCCGGGCCGCCGCGATCGAGGCCGCGGCGCTGGCCGAGGCCATGGACGCCCCCGGCGACACCCTGGCCCACCTCGAGCTGGCCCTCGAGCTCGACGACCGGACGATTCCGCCGGAGGGCTCCGCCGACCCGGCCGCACCGGCTGGGCTCCTGGCCCGGGCGGCTGACGCGGCGTTCGCGGACGCCCGCCCCATCCGGGCAGCGGCCTATGCCGAGTCGGCCATTGCCCGACTCGACGAGCGCACCCACCGGGTGGCCCTGGCGCTCCTCCACGAGCGACTGGGCCGCTATCGTCGGGCGGCCGGCGACACGGACGGCTCGATCGTCGCGCACCGTCGGGCGCTGCGCCTGATCCCGGCCAGTCCGACCCGGGAGCGGGCCCTGATCCTGGCTTCGCTCGCCCAGGTCCGCATGCTCGAGGGCATGTTCAGCGAGTCCGAGCGACTGTGCCGCGAAGCGATCGAGGTGGCCCGGATCGTGGGTCCGGCGGCGCGCGGTGAGGAGGGCCACGCGATCTGCACGCTGGGCATCTCGCGAGCTTGGGGCGAGGAGCCCGAGGCGGGCGTGGCCCTTCTCCGCGAGGCTCGCCAGATCGCCCAGGAGCTGGGCCGACTCGACGACATCTTCCGGGCCACGGCCAATCTGACCACCGCGCTGGATCTGCTCGGTCGCCGCCGCGAGGCGGTCGACGTGGCCATGGCCGGGATCGAGGAGGCGCGATCGGCCGGTCAGGAAGCGACCTATGGCAACTTCCTGCGCGGCAATGGAGCCGACTCGCTGTTCCTCCTTGGCCGCTGGGACGAGTCGCGCCAGCTCGGCGAGACTGCCCTCGAGTGGAGCCCGGTCGGGGTGGCCTACGTCAATGCTGTGACCAACCTGGCCATCGTCGAGGTCGAGTCTCGGGCGGGCGAGCGCGCCGGGCGGCTCCTTGGCCGACTCCTGCTCGAGCTCGAGACCGTGCCCGACGCCCAGAACTCGGTGCCCGCCTACCGGGCGGCCGCTTCGTTCGCCCTCTGGCGCGGCGACCTCGAGGACGCGCGCCGCGTGGTCGACCTGGGCTGGGCTCCCATTCGCGACACCGAGGATTGGGTGTTGATCGCCAAGATGGCCGCCTCGGTCGTCGAGACGGATGCGGCGGTGATCGCGGACGCTCGCGACCGGCGCGACCTCCCGGCACTGGCCTCGGCTCGCGAGCGATCGCGCGAGGTCCTCACCGCCGCCCAGGACGCGGTCGCCCGGGCGGGCGTGGCCCGCACGATCGGCTCGCGGCGCGAGGCGGACGCGCATCTCGCGACGGCCCGCGCCTTCCAGGCGCGCTTCGACGGCCGCGACGATCCGAGCGCGTGGGATGCCCTGGCCCGAACCTGGGAGTCGCTCGAGATGCCCTACCAGGTCGCCCGCGCCCGCTGGCACCAGGCGGAGGCGGCATTGGCGGCTGGCGACGGGCGGTCGGGTCGAGGCACGGCGCGCCGGCCGCTCCTGGACGCAGTCCGGCTGGCGCGCGAGCTCGGGGCACGACCACTCCTGCGCGAGCTGCAGGAACTGGCCGGCCGAGCTCGGATCACCATCCCCGACGATGGCCAGGCGGGGCTGGACGGGGCAGCCGAAGCTGTCGGCAGTCCCGTGCCGGTCATCGCCGGCGGGCCCCTCGATGGGTCAGCCGAGCGCTCGCCCGATGGGTCCCGTTTCGCCCGCGACTTCGTGGGACCGACCCGCCCGAAGTCGGCCGTCTTCGGGCTCAGCCCGCGCGAGCGCGAGGTCCTCCTGCTGCTGTCGGGTGGTCGGACGAACCGAGAGATCGGCGAGCACCTGTTCATCAGCCAGAAGACCGTCGGCGTCCACGTCGGCAACATCCTGGCCAAGCTGAGCGTGTCCGGGCGGGTCGAGGCTGCGGCCGTGGCCATCCGCCTGGGCCTGACCGACCGACCCTAGGCCGCCAGGCTCGCTGAGCCTCGCCCCCGTCCCAGGCGAGCCCCTCGCGCCCGCGCTGGCGAGCCGGCTCGTCGCCTTGACGCCTCGCGGGCACCGACCGTACCATCGGTCCACAACTGAAGAGCGCTTATCAAGAGTGGCGGAGGGACCGGCCCGTTGAAGCCACGACAACCTACCGGCGTCGAGTCGGCAAGGTGCCAAGTCCGGGCAGGTCCACCCTGCGAGATAAGGGAGCTCTCCCGAGACCCTTCCTCTGCCGGAAGGGTCTTCTCGTTTCCGGTCCCGGGCGCTGATGCACCAGATGGCGAGGACCGACCGAGACGATGATCTCCGAGTTGATGACGACCGCGACCGAGGCAGGGCGAGGCCAGATCGCGCCCGTGAGCCGGATCCTCGGCCTGCGCTGTCGCAACTGCGCTCGGCCCGAGGTGCTCGGGCCTAACTACGTCTGCCCCGCCTGCTTCGGACCGCTCGAGGTGGCCTACGACCTCGAGCTCGTTGGCCGGCTCGTGGACCGGGCCACGATCGGTGCCCGGCCCCCCGGCATCTGGCGCTACCTCGAGCTGCTCCCCGTCGAGGCTCCGCCCGCCCGCGGCCTCCAGGTCGGCTCGACGCCACTCATCGCCGCCGACCGGCTGGGCCCCGCCCTGGGCATCGACCGGTTGTGGATCAAGGACGACACTCGCAACCCGACGCTGTCATTCAAGGATCGCGCGGTCGCGATCGCGGCCACCCGGGCGGTCGAGCTCGGGCTCGACGTCCTGGCCTGCGCCTCGACCGGCAACCTGGCCGGCGCGACGGCGGCGGCGGCCGCGGCCATCGGCCTGCCCGCCTACGTGTTCGTTCCGGCCGATCTCGAGCCGGCCAAGATCGACCATGCGCTGGCGTACGGCGCGACGGTGGTTCCGGTCGCCGGCACGTACGACGACGTCAACCGGCTGTGCCTCGAGGTCGCCGACGAGCTCGGCTGGGGCTTCGTCAACGTCAACCTGCGGCCGTACTACGCCGAGGGCAGCAAGACCCTCGCGTTCGAGATCGCCGAGGCGCTCGGCTGGCGCCTGCCCGACGTGATCGTGGCGCCGATCGCGTCCGGTGCGATGTATACCAAGCTGGCCAAGGGCTTCGACGAGCTGGCCGCGGTCGGGCTCATCGAGCGGACGCCGGTCCGCTTCGTCGGCGGCCAGGCGGCCGGTTGCGCGCCGGTGGCGAGCGCCTTCGTCACGGGCGGCGACGTCATCGAGCCGGTCCGGTTCCCGGACACGATCGTCCGCTCGCTGGCGATCGGCAACCCGGCCGACGGCCGCTACGCGGTCGAGCTCGCCCGCGCGTCCGGTGGATCGATCGAGGCGATCCCGGACGAGGCGACCGCCGCGGCCATCGGCCAGGTCGCGACCCTGGAGGGGATCTATCCGGAGACGGCCGGGGGTGTCACCCTGGCCGCCGCCGAGGGCGCCCGCCGGACTGGCGTCATCCGGGCCGGTGACGAGGTGGTCGCCCTGCTGACCGGCAACGGCGTCAAGACCCCCGATGCAATCCGATTCGACGCCGGCCAGGGTGACCGCGGCCGGCCGACGGCGGCCGGTCGTGGCCGCCCCGGGTTGGCTGCGACGATCGCGCCCCGCTTGTCCGAGTTCGAGGCGTGGCTGAACCGATGAGCATCGTTCGGATCCCACCGGTGCTCCGGGTCGCGACCGGCGGGCAGAAGCAGGTCGAGGTCGCCGGGGTGACCGTCCGCGAGGTGATCGGCGGGCTGGTTGCCGCCTACCCCGGTCTCGGCGCCCAGCTGCTGGCCGGCGATGGCGACATCAACCGGTTCGTCAACGTCTTTCTCAACGACACCGACGTGCGCCATCTCCAGGCGCTCGACACGCCCGTGGACGATCGGGACACGGTCCTGCTGTTGCCGGCCATGGCCGGCGGCTCGGACGATCGTCAATGCGCCGCCTTCGGCGAGGCCGGTCGACGCGGCACTCATGGCGGGTCGTGCTCGTGTCCGGAGCGAGTCGCCCAGCGCTGACGCCGGCTTCGGGCGCGCGCCGGGGGTGGCTCGCACAACCCCGGGTCCGGCTGCGGATCCTCATTCGCCCCACACCACCAGGAGATCCCCCATGGCCATCCCCGTCCGTCTCATCGACCCGCGCGGCCAGCGTCTCGGCGCCGGCCTCTCGGCGCTGACGCTTATCGTCGCGATCGTGCTCGACCTGCCGGTGCTGGCCGCGCTGGTGGGCATTGCCCTGGCGGCCAGCGCCGTGTTTGGCACCCGCTGGTTCATCTTCGGGCGGCCCTGGCCGACCATCCGCCGCGTGCTCAAGCTGGGGCCGCCCAGCGAGCCGGAGCCGGAGGTCGGGCCGCGCTTCGCCCAGGCCCTGGGGGCCGTCGTCCTGGCCGTCGGGGCGGTCGTGCTGGTCGGCGGCATCCGGCCGTGGGGCTGGCTGCCGGCGCTCATCGTGGTGATCCTCCAGGCGACCCTGGCCCTGACCGGCTTCTGCCTCGGCTGCCGTCTGTACGGGCTGCACTGGTGGCTGCCCGAGCAGTTCGACCGGTTCGTCCTGCGCCGGGCCGGAAGCTCGGACTGATCCCGCCATCGGATCGCAACCGAGCGGCGTCCCGGCCGGTGCCGACGGACGGGGGCGCGGTGGGGCATCCTGAACCGGTGAGCAGCGCAGTCGCCGGCCGGCCGTCACCGAGTGGCGGGCCGCCCGCCCCCGGCGAGGCGACGGCCGGCGGGTTCGGTGCGCCCGTCGGGGGATCGCTCAAGATTCTGGTCGCCGACGACGAGCCGGCCATGGTCGGGGTCATCGGCGCGATCCTGGGCGGGGCCGGCCATCGGATCATCGCGGCCTACGACGGGCGCGAGGCCATCCGCCGGTTCGAGGAGGAGCGCCCCGACCTGGTCCTGCTCGACCTGGCCATGCCCGGCGTGGACGGCGCCGACGTCTGCCGCCGGATCCGGGCGGCCGGCGACACGCCGATCATCGTGGTCTCGGGAGAGAGCGATCTGGGCGTCACCGTCGAGCTGCTGGATGCCGGCGCCGACGACTACGTGCGCAAGCCCTTCCGTGCCGCCGAGCTGCTCGCCCGAGCGCGGACGGTTGTCCGGCGCCGGCGGCGGGCCCCGGCGGGCGACGGCTGGCTGGTCGATCGGAGCCGCCACGAGGTCACCTGGCGCGGCCAGCCGATCCCGCTGACGGGCACCGAGTTCCGGCTGGCCTGGCGGCTGGTCGATCGGCTCGGCGAGGTCGTCGACCGGCGCGACCTGCTGGCCTTCGCCTGGCCCGGCGTCGACGTCCCCGACCCGCTCTGGCTCAAACCCCACATGGCCCGCCTGCGGGGCAAGCTGATCGCCGCCGGAGCGCCCCTGCCCGTCGCGATCCGGGCCATCGGCTACCGACTCGACGATGCCGACGGTGACGAAACGGTCGCGACGTCCGAACCCGATCCGACGCCGAGACGGCCGCAGCCGTAACCGGCCCGCCGCCGATGCGACACCCGCTCACCGTCGAAACCCGGCGCCGCTCGCCCTAGGCTCGACCGGCAGGGATCGCCCTCGCCCCAGCCTGACGCTCGTCGGTCGCGAGGACGCCCCAAAGGGAGCGAGGATCGAGCGATGGGACGAAGGATCAGATATGGCCTCGGAGGCGCGGGCGCGGCCCTGACGTTGGTGGCGCTCCTGCCCGGGTCCGTGGCGGCGGCAGACGGAGGCGCGATCGACTCGGGCGACACGGCGTGGATGCTGGCCGCGACGGCCCTGGTCATGATCATGCTGCCCGGTCTGGCCCTGTTCTATGGCGGTCTGGTCCGGCGCAAGAACGTGCTCTCGACGATCATGCACAGCTTCTTCGGGCTGGCGCTGGTCAGCGTGGTCTGGGTCATCGTCGGCTTCAGCCTGGCCTTCGGCCCCGACGTCAACGGCTGGGGCCTGATCGGTGGCCTCGACTACGTCGGGTTCAACAACGTCGGACTCGAGCCGAGCGCCGTCTACGGCCTGACGATCCCGTTCCTGCTCTTCGCCGCATTCCAGCTGATGTTTGCGGCGATCACGCCGGCGCTGATCACGGGCGCGTTCGCCGAGCGCAAGCGGTTCGGGGCGTTCGTCGTCTTCACCGTCCTGTGGTCGGTCCTGGTCTACTCGCCGATTGCGCACTGGGTCTGGTCGGCCGACGGCTGGCTGTTCAAGCTCGGCGCGCTCGACTTCGCGGGCGGGACCGTCGTTCACGTCAGCTCGGGCGTGTCGGCCCTGATCGTGGCCATCCTCATTGGCAAGCGTGCGCTCAACGGGGACAGCCGCGAGCCCCATGACGTGCCCATGACCGTCCTTGGCGCCGGACTCCTGTGGTTCGGCTGGTTCGGGTTCAACGCAGGCTCCGCGCTGAGCGCCGGCGGGCTGGCGGCGAGCGCCTTCGTGGTCACCAACACCGCCGCGGCCGCTGCGACGCTCACCTGGGTCGGCGCGAGCTACCTGCGCACGCGCAAGGTCAGCGTGGTTGGCGCCGCCTGCGGCGCGGTGGCCGGCCTGGTCGCCATCACCCCGGCGTCCGGCTTCGTGACCGCTGGCGGCGCGCTGGTCATCGGCCTGGTCGCCGGTGGCCTGTGCTACAGCGCGACGCTGCTGCGGGCACGCTCGAAGGTCGACGATGCCCTCGACGTCTTCGCGGTCCACGGTGTGGGTGGAGCGTTCGGCGCCGTCGCGACCGGCATCTTCGCCACGGCCGCGGTCCAGGAGGCCTACACCGGCCTGATCGACGGTAACGCCGGACAGCTGGTCACCCAGCTGGTGGCGGTCGGCGCCACCGTCGGGTACGCGGTGGTAGCGACCTTCGTCATCATCAAGGTCGTCGACGTGATCCTCGGGATCCGCGTGCCCTCGACCCAGGAAGAGGCCGGTCTCGACCTGGCCGTCCACGGCGAAGCCGCCTATCAGGTCTAGCCGCACCGGGCTCCGGCTGGAACCACCATCGGACCGGTGGGCGGGTCAGGCGCCGCCCACCGGTCCACCAGGTCCATGTGAGGCCGCCAGCTCCAGGATGAACTGGCTGCCCGTCGGCGCCCGGTCCTCGAGGCGGAGCTCGCCGCTCATCGCCCGGGCCAGGTGGCGGGCGGCGAACAGGCCGATGCCCGCACCTCTGGGCGAATCGTCGCGCCGGACGAACGGCTCGAAGATGCGCTCACGCCACTCGGCCGGGATGCCCGGGCCGTCATCGGTGACGGCCAGCAGCACCCGGCCGCCGTCGCGCCAGCCGAAGACCTGGATCCGGCCGGCCACCGGCGCGTACTTCGTGGCGTTCTCGAGGAGATACTCGAGAACCCGGCCAAGCAGGTCGACCGAGCCGACCGCCATCAGCGGCCGCTCGCCGAAGCTGGACTCCAGCTGGTGGCGGCGAAGGATCGATCCGAGCCGGTCGAAGATGCTGTCGACCACGCCGGCCACGTCGACCGGCCCGAGGTGCTGCGGCTCCTCGCGCAGGACGCGCAGGCTGGCCAGGATGGAGTCGACCATCGAGTCGAGCCGGTCCACCTGGCGGAGCGCCTCGGTCTCCCACCGGGCGGTCTCGCCGGCGCCGCCGCCGGCCGCCGCCGCGCCGATCAGCTCGAGGCTGGCCCGGACCACGGCCAGCGGAGTGCGCAGCTCGTGGGTCACGATCGTGACCAGGCTGGCCCGGGCCGCGTCGATCGCCCGCAGGCTGTCGACCTGCGCCTCGGCCTCGGCCTGGAGGCGACCCTTCTCGACGATGCCGGCCAGCAGGACCGCCAGCGTCTCGAGGAACCGGACGTCGCTCCGCCGGAAGACGCGCCGCCGGACGGTCTGCACGTTGAGCACGCCCACCACCGTGTCGTTCCAGATCAGCGGGACCGAGCACATCGAGGTCAGGCGCGGCTCGTCGAGGCCCTGCAGCCAGGCGAACCGCCGGTCGCGCCGGACGTTGAGGCTCACGATCGGGCGGCGGCTGTGGGCCACCCGTCCGGTGATCCCGCTGCCAATCGGCAGACGGGCCACCCCGACCTGGTCGCGGTCGAGCCCGTTGGTCGCGGCCAGGGTCACGCCCGAACCATCCCGATCGACGAGGTAGACCGAGCAGACCTCGGTGTCGGCGGCCGCGGTCGCGCGGTCGATGATCGTCCACATCAGCTCGTCCCAGGTCCGGGCCGAGGTGGCCAGCCGGGCGACCTCCTCGAGGAAGGTCAGCTCGGCCAGGCGGCGCGCGTCGCGGTCGGTCGTTCGCCCGGGCATCGACCGATCGTGGGCCGTGGCCGGGGCGCGGTCAATCGCCCGGCGCGTACCGAAACGGTGACCGGGCCGCAACCCAGCGCCCACCGTCCCGCGCCCGTGTCGCGACTGACGCGCCGGCCCGACCGGCCTACGGTGACCATCCGACCGATGGCCCCATTCGGAGGATGACGTCAGCGCCATGCCCGGCCGACGAGCCAACCCCCTCTACGACCGTCGCTTCGAGCACGATGCCTGCGGCGTCGGGTTCGTCGCGGACGCCGGCGGACGATCCCGGGACCGGGTCCTGCCGCTCGCGCTGGCCGGCCTCGGCTCGCTCGGGCACCGGGGGGCGTTCGCCGCCGACGGCGCATCGAGCGATGGGGCCGGCGTCCTCCTGCCGCTCGAGGCGAGCCTCCTCGACCTGCTATCGCCCGGGGTCGGCGGCCGGCCCGGGATCGTGTCGGTTTTCCTGCCCCGATCGGGCGCCGGCTCGGCCCGGGCGCGTCGGATCGTCGCGGCGGCACTGGCCGACGAGCGCCTGCCCGCTCCGTTCTGGCGGACCGTCCCGATCGACCCGACGGCCCTCGGACGGGAGGCCCGGGCCACGCTGCCGGGGGTCGTCCAGGCCCTGGTCGAGCGCCCGGCCGGGCTGTCCGACGCGCGCTTCGAGCTGCGGCTCGTGCTCGCTCGACGCCGGATGGAGACCGCCGCCCGGACGGCCGGGCCAGGGCTGGCCGGGTTCTCGGTCCCGTCGGCGTCGTGCCGGACGATCGTCTACAAGGGGCTGGTGGCCGGCGAGCGGCTGGCCGAGCTGTACCCCGACCTGGCGGCCGGACCGGTCGTCAGCCACGCGATCTTCCACCAGCGCTACGCCACCAACACCCGACCCGACTGGCGGCTGGCCCAGCCGTTCCGGGCGATCGCCCACAACGGCGAGATCAACACCGTGCGGACCAACCGCCAGGAGATCCGGGGGCGGGTCGCCGATCCGACCGGCGCGCCTGGAACGCCAGCCCGGCGACTGGTCGAGGCCGGTCCGCTGCTGTCGCCCGACGGCTCGGACTCGCTGTCCCTCGACGAGGTCCTCGAACTCGCGGTGTCGACCGGCTGGAGCCTGGCCGCGGCCCTCCTGGCGCTGGTCCCCGAGGCGCCCGCCCTGCGCTCGGTGGGTCATCCACTGGCCGCGGCGTTCGCTCGCCGAACGGCCGGCTTCGCGGCCCCCTGGGATGGGCCCGCGGCCCTCGTGTTCGGGGACGGCCGCCGCGTCGGCGCCCTGGTCGACCGCAACGGTCTCCGGCCGCTCGCGTTCTCCGTGACGCGCGACCGCCTGGTCGTGGCCGCGTCCGAAGCCGGGGCGGTGCCGTTGACCGCCGCCGAGACGATCCGCCGGGGCCGGCTCGGTCCGGGCGAGATCCTGCTGGTCGATCCGCGCGGCGGAGCGATCCTCGAGGACGTCGAGGCGAAGACCGAGATCCTGCGCCGCTCCTGGCGTCCGGACGCACCCCGGATGACCTTCGTGGACCGGACGGCCGGGGTCGAGGAACGAGCGACGGCCCGGCCGACCCCGCTCGAGCTCCGCCACCTGGCCGGGCTCGACGCGGAGCGGGCCCGTCTCGACATCCGGACCATGGTCCTCGACGCGCGCGAACCGCTCTGGAGCATGGGCGACGACACCCCGACGCCGGCCCGCTCCCGGGTCGACCGGTCGCTCGGCGACCACCTCCGGCAGGCCTTCGCCCAGGTGACCAATCCGCCGATCGACCCGGAGCGCGAGCGGGCGGTGATGGACCTGCGCATCGAGCTCGGGCGCCGGCCGGCGCTCCTGCGCGGGATCCCGGTCGCGCCGCGGACCGTCCGGCTCGACCGGCCGGTCATGGCCGACCTCGACGGGCTGCTCGCCCGGTTCGGGTCCCGCCGGATCCGCCGGCTGGACGCCACCTGGGATGCCGGCCAGGGTCCGGATGGCCTGGCCCGCGCCGTCGCCGACCTGGCGGCTGCGGCGGTCCGCGACGTCGAGTCGGGTTCGGTCGAGCTGCTGGTCATCTCGGACCGCTCGCTGGCCCTGATCCGGCCACCGATCCCCAGCGCACTGGCGGTCGGCGCGGTGCACACCGCCCTGACCTCGGCGGGGCTGCGCGGCCGGGCCGACCTGCTGGCCGATGCGGCCGACGTCCTCGACGTCCACGGACTGGCGATGGTCCTGACGGCCGGTGCGACCGTGGTCCACCCGTGGCTGGCGCTCGAGCTGGCCGCGGAGCTGGCCGGTGGCCGCGGCGCTGAGTCGATCACGGCGGCCGAGTCGGCCGGACGCCTGCTGGAGGCGTTCGAGACCGGCCTGCGCAAGACGCTCGCGCGGATGGGCATCTCGGCTCTGGCGTCGTACGTCGGCGGCAACCTGTGCGAGACCCTCGAGCTGGCGCCCGAGGTCGTCGAGCGGTGCTTCGCGTCGGCGGCATCGTGGCCCGGTCGGGTCGGATTCGCCGAGCTCGGCGCCCGGATCCTGCGCCGGATCGCCGCCGCCGAGGCGCTTCAGCAAGCGGGTCCTGGCGCGCGGCTGGGCGACCCGGGCCTGGCCCGGTTCCGCGCGGACGGAGAGCGACACCTGTACGCGCCGAGCGTGGTCAAGGCGATCCAGGCCGTGGCCGACGGCCGTGGGGGCGACAGCCTGGAGGCCCTCGGCACGCTGGCACGGCGCGATCCGGCGACCGTCCGGGACGGCCTGCGCGTTCGCCGGCCACGCGCGGTCCGGCCGATCCCGGTCGACGAGGTCGAGACGGCCCGAACCATCGCCCGTCGGTTCGTGGCCAGCGCCATGAGCGTGGGCGCGCTCAGCCCTGAGGCCCACCAGGCGGTGACCGTCGGCATGCAGCGGGCCGGTGGCGCGGCGAACACCGGCGAGGGCGGCGAGGACCCGGCCTGGTATCGCCCCGGCAGCGACGGTGAGCGCCGCGACGCCCGGATCAAGCAGGTCGCCTCGGCGCGTTTCGGCGTGACCGCGGCCTATCTGGCCCGGGCCGATCAGCTCGAGATCAAGATCGCCCAGGGATCCAAGCCGGGCGAAGGCGGCCAACTGCCGGCCAAGAAGGCCACGGCCGAGATCGCCGCCCTCCGTCGCGCCCAGCCGGGCCAGGCCCTGATCAGCCCGCCGCCCCACCACGACATCTATTCGATCGAGGACCTCGCCCAGCTCATCGCCGACCTGCGCGCGATCAATCCAGCGGCCCGGATCGGGGTCAAGCTCGTCGCCAGCCGAGGCGTGGGCACGATCGCTGCCGGGGTGGTCAAGGCGGGCGCCGACTATGTCCATCTGGCGGGTCACGCCGGCGGCACGGGCGCCAGCCCCTTGAGCTCGATCAAGCACGTCGGCGCGCCCTGGGAGCTGGGCCTGGCCGAGGTCCACCAGACGCTCCTCCGCAACGACCTGCGCGATCGGGTCGTGCTCCGGACCGACGGCGGACTCCAGGTCGGGCGAGATCTGCTGATCGCCGCACTGCTCGGGGCCGAGGAGTTCGGCTTTGGGACGGCGACGCTCGTCGCGCTCGGCTGCGACATGGCCCGCCAGTGCCACCTCGACACCTGCCCCACGGGCATCGCCACTCAGCGACCGGACCTGCGGGCAAAGTTCAGCGGCACGCCCGAGCAGGTCGAGCGGTTCGCCCTGGCGGTGGCCGAGGATCTGCGCCACGAGCTCGCGGCGATGGGGGCCCGGTCGGTGGGGGAGATCGTCGGCGAGGCCGGGCGCTATCTCGCGCCCGCTGGCCGGGCTGG
Source organism: Chloroflexota bacterium (assembly GCA_034666965.1). Taxonomy (GTDB): domain Bacteria; phylum Chloroflexota; class Limnocylindria; order Limnocylindrales; family CSP1-4; genus Chersky-267. The sequence continues at coordinate 39,902 of JAXDKT010000061.1, forward strand.
CCGGGCCGGGCCGACCGACCTCCGCCCGATCCTGGGGGCGTCACCCTGGGCCGCCGACAGGGCCCGGCGGGACGACCCGGCCCGGTCGAGGGAGCACCTCGATCGGGCGCCGGCCTCGACGGTCGAGCACGCCATCGTCGCCGGGCTCGCCGGCGAGCGCCCGCTGCCAGCCGGTGCATGGGCGATCGGGACGGCCGACCGGTCGTTCGGGGCCGAGCTGTCGGGCGCCCTCGAGCGGTTGGAGATCGACCGTCCCGTAGCCGGGCCGCTGGCCCTCGATCTGCACGGCGCGGCCGGCCAGAGCTTCGGCGCGTTCCTGGCCGAGGGCATCGAGCTGGTCCTCGTCGGCCAGGCCAACGACTACGTTGGCAAGGGCCTGTCCGGCGGGAGAATCGTCATTCGGCCCGAACGCGAGGTCGCGGCCGACCCCGCCGCCTCGACGATCGCCGGCAACGTTTGCCTGTTCGGGGCGACGGCCGGGCGGCTGCACGTCGTCGGCCGGGCCGGGATGCGCTTCGCGATCCGCAACAGCGGCGCCGAGGCGGTGGTCGAAGGGCTCGGCGTTCATGGCTGCGAGTACATGACCGGGGGCACCGTCGTGGTGCTTGGCCCGATCGGCGCCAACTTCGGCGCGGGCATGACCGGCGGGCGCGCCTACCTGCTGGACCCCACCGGTCGCTCGGCACCGGCGCTGGCCGGCGCGAGCGTGGCCGCGACGCGGCTGTCGGCCGTGGTCCGCGACCGAGCCGACGGGCCCCAGCGCGCGGCTGAGCTCAGCCGTCTCGTCGAGGCGCACGCCGCCGCCGGCTCCGAGCTGGCCGAGCGGCTCGTCCTCCGCGGCGGCCCCCGACCGGAGGATGTCTGGCTGGTCGAGCCGCTCGGCCAGCCGACCGCGACGTCGATCGCCCTGGAGTCCGATACCGGCGCCGCCGAAGCCGGCGCCGTCGCGGCCCTCACGGCGACGCAGCCGACTGCCCCTGTCGCGGTGCCTACACTTTCCTGAAGGTCGGCGGTCGGTGCCGGCCGGCCACGTCCCGGAGGAGCCGCCGATGACCGCTCGCCCGAACCCGGCCGTCCGCGGCGAGCCGCGCGGGATCGGGACCGGCGGCGCTCGCGATCCGCTCGCCCGCGAGGTCCGCCTGCTGGGCGCCCTCCTTGGGCAGGTCATCGTGGAGCAGGAGGGACTCGATCTGCTCGAGCTCGTTGAGCGCGTCCGGCGGCGCACGATCGCGCTTCGCAAGGCCGACGACCGGCTCGAGCGAGAGCGACTGGCGGTGGAGCTGGATAGCCTCGACCTGGCCCGGGTCGAGGCGCTCATTCGCTCATTCGGGCTGTACTTCCAGCTGGTCAACCTGGCCGAGGAGCGTCACCGGATCCGGATCCTGCGGAGGCGCGAACGCGCGGCCCGGGGCGGCATCCTCGATGATTCGGTGGCCGAGGCGGTCCGCCGGATCTGGCGGACGGGGCGCGGGCTGGATGACATCGTGGCCCGCATCGATCGCCTGTCGATCGCGCCGGTCCTGACGGCTCATCCCACCGAGGCCCGCCGGCGGACGCTGCTCGTCGCCCTGCGCCGCTGCCATCGCCTGGTCGAGCGACTCGACGACCCGCGCCTCGCCCCCGAGGAGGACCGCGACGTTCGCCGGCGGCTGCGGGAGGAGATCAGCCTCCTGTGGCGGACCGCCGACCTGCGCTCGGTCGCCCCGACCCCGCTCGACGAGGTTCGCACGGCGATGACCTACTTCGACGAGAGCCTGTTCACCGTCGTGCCCCGCCTGTACCGCGCCCTCGACGGGGCGCTCGATCCACTCGCGGAGGCGGAGCGCCGTCGTGCCCTGGGTCGCGCCGGCCGCCTGGCCGCGGCGGACCCGCCGGCCGCCGACGCCGGTCGAACGGGGACGCGGCGGCCGCTGGTCCCGGCGTTCCTGCACTGGGGCAGCTGGGTCGGCGGCGACCGGGACGGGAACCCGGCGGTCACGGCCGAGACGACGGCGCACGTCCTGCGCATCCACGCCGATCACGTCATCCACGGCTACGAAGCGGTCGCCACCCGGCTGATGCAGACGGTCGCTGCGGCGGTGACCACCGACCGCATCCCGCCGCCACTGGCACGTCGCCTGGTGGCCGACGACGACCTCCTGCCGGAGACGATGCGCCAGCTCCGACGGCGCTTCCCCGACGAGCCCTGCCGGCAGCGCTTCGGGGCGATCGCGGAGCGCCTCCGCCGGACTCGGGCGGCCCTGACCGCCACCCCCGGCATGCCCGCCACCGGGCGCTACCAGGATCCCGCGGAGCTGCTCGTCGAGCTCGACGAGCTGATGTCCGCGCTCGTCTTCGATCGGCTCGAGCGGGTCGCCTGGGGTCAGGTCCAGGACTTCGCCTGGCAGGTCCAGACGTTTGGCTTCCACCTGGCCGAGCTCGAGGTCCGGCAGCACAGTCAGGTCCACGAGGCGGCGCTCGCGGCCATCCGGCGCGGCGATCTCGACTCGGACCTGCCCGGCGCGCCGGGCGTCACGGCTGGCGAGGTGCTGGCCACCTTCAGGGCCATCGCCGACGCCCAGGCGCGGTTCGGGCCGGCGGCCGCCGGGCGCTATGTGATCAGCTTCACGCGGTCGGCGGCCGACGTCCTGGCCGTGCTGGAGCTGGCCGACCTGGCCGGGGCCGCCGATCCCCCGGCTGCGGTCACCGGCGGGCTGACCCCGGCCATTCCGGTCCTCGACGTGGTCCCGTTGTTCGAGTCGGCCGATGCGCTGGTCGGTTGTGCCGGGATCCTCGACGCCCTGGTCGCCGACCCGACCTACCGCGGTCACCTCCGCGCGCGCCACGATCGCCAGGAGGTCATGCTGGGCTATTCCGACTCGAACAAGGAGTCCGGCTTCCTGGCCGCGAATCGGCTCCTCTACCGGGCCCAGGAGGCGCTCGTCCAGTCGGCTCGGCGCCACGGTCTCGAACTGACCCTGTTCCACGGCCGGGGCGGGGCCATCGGCCGGGGCGGAGGACCGACCAACCGGGCGATCCTGGCCCAGGCACCGGGCTCGATCGACGGACGCCTCCGGATGACCGAGCAGGGCGAGGTGATCGCGGCGAACTATGCCAACCCGGCGATCGCCCGGCGCCAGCTCGAACAGCTGACGGCCGCGGTCCTGCTGGCATCGACGCCCGAGCACGACCGTCGGGTGGCCGAGGCCGGCGCGCGGGGGTCCGCCGCGATCGACGAGCTGGCGAGCACCTCCGAAGCGGCCTACCGGGGTTTGGTCTGGGACGATCCCGAGTTCCCGGCGTTCTTCCGCGATGCGACACCGATCGTGGAGCTGTCCGCGCTTCGCCTCGGATCGCGCCCGGCGATCCGTGGTCGAGCGCCATCCGATCCAGGGCCCGCCAGGCGTCACGACCGGCCGCCGGCGGAGCCGCCGCCGTCGATCGAGGCGCTGCGCGCGATCCCGTGGGGATTCGCCTGGTCCCAGGCTCGGCTCAACCTGCCGGGCTGGTACGGATTGGGATCGGCCCTCGAGGCGTATCGGTCCGCTCACGGCGAGGCGGGCCTCGACGAGCTCAGCACCCTGTATGCGAGCTGGCCGCTATTCGAGGCGATCCTGGACAACGCCGAGATGACCCTGGCCAAGGCCGACATCGGCGTTGCCCGGACGTACGCCCGGCTGGCCCGGGGCCAGGCCGCGACCCGGATCTGGGAGCGGATCGAGGCGGAGCATGAGCGGACGGTCCGGCTGCTCCTGCGCGTCACTCGCCGGGAGCACCTGCTCGACGGGCTGCCCGCCCTCCAGCGCTCGATCCAGCTGCGCAACCCCTACGTCGATTCGCTCTCCGAGCTCCAGGTCCGGCTGCTTGCCCGACTGCGGCGACTGGCCCCCGACGACGAGGCCCGGGCCGAGCTGCTGCGCCTGGTGCAGCTTTCGATCAACGGGATCGCCGCCGGATTGCGCAACACCGGCTAGCACCTGGCCGGCATCGAAACCGAGGCGGCGTCGGGGGCGTAGCCCTGAGTGCCAAGGTCGCTCCCACGCATGCACCCGCGCGCGCCCGGCCAGGCGTTCAGGAGGTCGCCGATGATCCACCGTCGAGCCATCGCAGTCGGGGCCGCGCTGGGCCTCCTCATGCTCTCGGTCGCACCCGCGGCCGCCGACAGTCATCGCCTTCCGAACGTCTACGAGACGCATGTCTTCGTCTCGGACGGGACCATCCCGGCCGATCACGTCGACCCGAACCTGGTCAACGGCTGGGGCCTGGTCCGCGGCCCGGCGACCCCCTGGTGGGTGGCCAACAACGGGACCGGGACATCGACCCTGTACACCGGCCTGGGCGCGCCACTCCCGCTCATCGTCAAGGTGCCCGGCGCACCGACCGGCACGGTCTTCAACGGCGGGACCGGGTTCGTCGTCGGCAGTGGCACGGCGTCCGGCCCGGCCCGCTTCCTGTTCGCCTCGGAGGACGGCACGATCTCGGGTTGGAACTCGGCGGTTCCGGCATCCAGCCCGCCAGTCGCCTCGACCCAGGCCTTCGTCGTGGCCGATCACGCGCGGTCGATCTACAAGGGCCTGGCCATCGCAACGTGGAACGGCGCCGATTACCTCTACGCCACCGACTTCCACCGCGGCCGGATCGACGTCTTCGACAGCACCTTCGTGCGCAAGCACTGGAAGCACGCCTTCGTCGACCCCAAGCTGCCGGACCACTACGCGCCGTTCGGCATCCAGAACCTGAACGGCACGATCTTCGTGACCTACGCCCGTCAGGATCGAGCCCGCGAGGACGAGCTCGCGGGAACGGGCAAGGGCTTCGTCAGCGCATTCGACGCGGGCGGTCACTTCCTCGGACGGGTCGCCTCACGGGGCGCGCTCAACGCACCGTGGGGTCTGGCCTGGGCGCCGGACGGCTTCGGTCGCTTCAGCGGGGACTTGCTCGTGGGCAACTTCGGCAACGGTCGGATCAATGGCTACCGCTGGCACGACGGTCAGTGGAAGTTCGACGGGACGCTGCGCACGGCCGACCACAAGGCGATCGTCATCGACGGCCTGTGGGGCATCGGCTTCGGCAATGACGCCGCCGCCGGACCGTCGACCACCTTGTTCTTCGCCGCCGGTCCGGACGAGGAGACCCACGGCGCATTTGGTGCGATCCGGGCGCCTTGACGGCGTTCCGACGTGACGGAGAGGCGGGCGAGCCCCCGGAGGGCCCGCCCGCCTCGTGCGTGTCGTCACGTTGCCGGGGTATCCGGTTCGCAACCCGATCGCGACCGTGCCGCCGCTGACCCCCGACGGCTCGGTCGCGCATCCTGACCAGGCTGTCCGGAGCCCATCCGCCGACGAGATCGGCGGCAAGCACGATCGCGAGGCCCCCATGATCCAGCCGTCCGACCCGCAGCCCGCCTGGCCGCGCGGACAGGCCATGGGCGCCGGCGGCCCCGTCACCTGCTTCACCTGCGGCTGTCGTCTGACGAGCACCGCGACCTCCGCGACGGAGTGGACCCACTTCGCGCCGCTGGGTGGACGCGACGCGCGCGGCTGCCGGGTGGACTGTGTCGATCTGCCCCACGACCGTGCTGGCCGGGCGATCCTGGGCGTGCCCGCCTGAGCTACCCGTCGCGGCGGGTGCGGGTCAGCTGACGCGTCCCGAGCGACTCCTCGACCAAGTGGATCAGGCCTCGATCCGGTAGCCAACCGAGCGGACGGCAACGACGGCCGGACCGCCCGCCGCCTGAACCTTGGCTCGCAATCGGGCGATGTGCGGCTTCAGCCAGAGCAGGTCGGGGTCCGGCTCGGTTGGCCAGCCCGCCCGGACGAGACGGTGGTGGGGGACCACGTCGCCGGCGGCCCGCACGAGCGCCTCGAGGAGGCGGTACTCGGTCGCGGTCAGGTTGATCGCCGCCGCGCCGATCCGGGCCTCGTGCCGGCCCGGATCGATCGTGAGCGTGCCGGCCTCCAGGGGTCCGCCCCCGGTCGTCCCGCCGCCCCCGGCGGCGGCGTCGGCCCGGCGCATGATGGCCGAGATGCGGGCCAGCAGCTCGGCCTTGCCGAATGGCTTGGTCAGGTAGTCGTCGGCCCCGATCTCGAGCGCCTTGACCTTGGCGCCCTCGCCGCTCTCCCCGGAAACGACCAGGATCGGCACGTTGCCCGCAGCGCGAATCTGGCCGGTCACGTTGAAGCCGTCCGGGCCGGGCATGGCCAGGTCCAGCAGGACCAGGTCCGGGCCGTCGTCGCGAAAGCGCTTGACCGCGGTCAGGCCGTCGTACGCGGTGATGACCTGGTGACCCTCGGTGCCGACCAGCGCGGTGATCGCGCCGACCATCGCCGGGTCATCGTCGACCACCAGGATCCGCAGGGGTCGGGTGGTGGGCATCCGGGACTCCTCTCTCAGACCGCGACCGCGGCCCGCAGGGCGATGACGAACCTGGCCCCGGCGGGTTCGGCCGGCTCGCACCACAGGTGCGCACCCATCGATTCGGACAGGCGCTTGGCCGCGAACAGGCCGATCCCCGAACCGCGTGCCGTGTGGGTGTCGCGTCGGGCGTATGGCTCGAAGATCCGCTGGCGCCACTCAGGGGGGATCCCGGGACCCTCGTCCGACACGGCGATCCGGACGTTGCCTTCGATCAGCCCGTAGCCGACCGTGATGGCGGTTCCCGGCGGGGCGTACTTCACCGCGTTCTCGACGAGGTGCTCGAGGATCTGACGCAGGCGCGGCGGATCCGCCAGGGCGAAGCGGCGGACGCCGGTGTCGACCGTGATCCGGTGATTGCGCAGGAGCGGGCGCAGGCCACCGACGACCTCGTCGAGGAGCGGCGCGACGTCGACCGGGACGACGTCGAGGGGACGGTCCTCGAGCGGCCGAACCGAGGCCAGGATGGAGTCGACCAGCCGGTCGAGCCGCTCGATCTGGTCGATCGCCCGGTTGTGCCACTCGTCCCGGGTTCGTCGCCGGATGAGATCCCGGCTCTCGCGCCCGACCAGCGGCGGCTCCTCGGACAGCAGGTCGGTGTATGCCCGGACGACGGCCAGTGGCGTGCGCAGCTCGTGGGTGACCATCGCGATCAGCTCGGTCCGCGCTTCGTCGATGGCCTTGAGCGCCTCGACCTGATCTTCCGCCTCGCGCTGGGTCCGCCCCTTCTCCACGATCCCCGCCAGGAGGTCGGCGATGGCCGACAGCTGGGCCACGTCCGATTCGCCGAACTGGCGGGTCTTCTCGGTCTGGATGTTCAGGACGCCGACGACACCTTCGTGCCACGACAACGGAACCGACAGCATCGACGCGATGAAGCGACGCTGATCGATGCCGCGGACCCACAGGAAGCGCGGTTCGTGGCGGACGTCCTCGATGACCATTGGCTCGCGCGTCGCGGCGACCCGGCCCGTCACTCCCTCGGCGAATGGCACCCGAGCGCGCCCGATCTGGTAGCGATCGAGTCCGTTCGTTGCGGCCAGGGTCAGGTGGAGCCCATCGCGGTCGAGCAGATAGAGCGACGAGACGTCGGCCTGGAGGACGTCGCGGGTCTCGTCGACGATCGTCTCGAGGAGCTCGTCCCACGTGCGCGCGGTCGTGGCCAGCTTGGCGACACGGTGCAGGAAGCGGAGCTGGTCGAGCTGTCGCTCGGCCGCCGGTCGATCCCCGACCGGCCCGTCATCGGTCCGCACCGCGCCTGCCATGATCGCCACGATACAAGCCTACGGACGAAGGTGCCGAAACAAGGTTGCGATCCGGTTGCGACCGCTCGAAGTCGTGGTCGCGGCGCGATCTCCGCCGCAGCAAGAGACCCGGACGGAGGAGGGTCGGTCCGGGTCTCGTGCTTATGGGTACCCGCCCAGCGCGCTCGAATGGGCTCCGGCGCGCCTGCGGGTCGATCTAAGGATGCGCGCGGATCGTGCGGGTCGGCGCGCGAGTCAGATGACCCAGCGCCGGCCGGCCTCGAGGACGAGCGCGAGCGACATCAATGACGCCAGAACCACGCCAATCTGCCACGTCCGCGACTTGAACCGAGCCTTCACGTCATCTCCTGGTCATCCGCCGTCGGGCTCGCCGTCCAAAGGCCGGGCGACTCGATCGGACCCTGAGGCTACGCGCCATCCGGCCCAACGCAGAACCCTACGAAGGTACTGGGGCGCGGCGTCCGGGCATGACCCATCGGTACTATCGGGGACCTCTGGGACAGGCCTCCAGAGCTGCGCCGAACCAGCCGCTGAGTCTCATCCGAGTCGGGAGCTGGGCTCCGGGCACGAACGCAGACAGGGCAGTAGACTCGGCTGGCACCGCCTTCCCGGCGGCACGACCACCCTCGAATCGAGGTCCTCTCCGACCATGCATCTGGCTCGTCTCGCCCCGGTCCTCGCCCTCGTCGCGTTCGTCGCCCTGGCGCTGGTCGCCTGCTCGTCCGGTCAGGCGCCCGGCTGGACCTATGCCCCACCGCCGAGTGTCAGCCCGCCCCCATCCGCCGCGGCGTCGGGCTCGGCGGCCCCCGCGTCCGGCCCGCCGAGCTCCGCGCCTCCCGGCTCGTCCGTGCCCGGCTCCGCCGCTCCGTCGGCCGCGGCCGGCGGGGCGCTCCTCAACGAAGTCGCGTCCGGCGTGCAGTTCCAATCGACGACCCTCGAGGCTCCCGCCGGGCAGCCGTTTCAGATCGAGTTCGACAACCAGGACGCGGGCATCCCCCACAACATCGAGATCCAGGATGGCAGCGGTGCGCTGTCATTCGAGGGCGAGACCATCAACGGCCCGGCCAAGACGACCTACAGCGTTCCCGCGTTGGCCGCGGGGACCTACAAGTTCCTGTGCAAGTGGCATCCCAACATGACCGGGCAGCTGACCGCCAAGTAGGGCGAGCGCGGTGACCGACGCCATCTGCTATCGGGATGGTTACGCCCGTACCGCTGATGCCATCGTGCGGGCCGTCGAGGTGGCCGATGGCACCGTCCTGGTCGTGCTCGACCGGACCGTCCTCTACCCGGGGGGCGGTGGTCAGCCGTCGGATCGCGGAGCCCTCGTGCGCGCGGCGGACGGGCGCCGCTGGGTGGTCGCCGGCGCCCGCAAGCGCGGCGCCGACATCGTCCACGAGCTTGAGCCCGCGGATCCGATCGGCGCGCACGAGGGCGAGTCGCCGGCCGTCGGCGACCGGCTCGAGGTCAGCCTCGACTGGCCGCGCCGGCTGGCCCTGATGCGAACCCACACGGCCCTGCACGCCCTGTGCGGGGTCGTCTGGCGCGACTACGGCGCGCTCGTGACCGGCGGCAACATGGAGCCCGGCTCTGGCCGGATGGATTTTGAGTTCGAGCGGATGGGCGGCGATCTGGTGGCCACCATCGAAGCCACGGTCAATGCCGAGCTCGCCGCCGAGCGCGACGTCCGGGTTGCACTGCTGCCTCGCGACGAGGCTTTCGCGATCCCCGACCTGATCCGGACCAAGATCAACCTGCTGCCGGCGGGGATCGAAGAGATCCGAACCGTCGAGATCGTCGGACTCGATCTCCAGGCCGATGGCGGGACGCACGTCGCCAATACCCGCGAGGTCGGTTCCATCAGAGTGACCGGCTACGAGTCCAAGGGGCGAATCAACAAGCGCATCCGCATGGAGCTGGTCGACCCGGCCTGACTCCAGCAGGGGCACGGGCGCGCTCCCGCGCCGCGGGCTAGACTCGGGCATTCGTTGCCGAGGCTGCCCCACCGATGCTCGAGACCGCCGACATCACGCTCCAGGCCGACCTCGCGTTTCGGCTGGTCGTGGCCTCCGCGCTCGGGGCGCTGATCGGCCTCGAGCGCGAGATCCACCAACATCCGGCCGGCATGCGCACCCACCTGCTGGTGTCGTTCGGGTCGGCCATGTTCACCGTGCTGTCGGCGTTCGGGTTCGTCGGCGTGCTCACCGCTGGCGAGGGCACGGCTCCCGACCCGACCCGGATCGCCGCCCAGGTCGTGACCGGCATCGGCTTCCTTGGGGCGGGCGCGATCATCAAGTACGGAACGTCGATCCGGGGCCTGACCACCGCCGGCAGCCTGTGGGCAACCTCGGCCATCGGGATGGCCGCGGGTGCCGGCCAGCCGCTCATCGCTGTGGTGGGGACGGCGATCGTCCTGTTCAGCCTGTGGCCCTTGAACTGGATCGTCGAGCGACTCCACATCGGGCGCGACCGGACGGTCCGTCTCCGCCTCCAGCTTGATGGCCTCGAGCCGCTCGGGGCGCTCACCCGCGAGCTGGCCGCCCACCGGGTCGAGCTGGCCGGGATTCAGAGCGAGCGGCTGGGCAAGAACCGCTACGAGGTCGAGATCGAGGTGCGGCCGCCGGCCGGGCTCCGGATGGACGGCCTGATCCAGCTGATCACGGCGTTGCCCGACCTCGAGGTGCTCGAGTCGGCGAGCGTGGTCGAATAGGTGCAGTTGGGGTGATTTAGGACACGCGTCCGAGCCGCTAGACTCGGCGTCCTATGTTGCGAGGCCTGCGCGCGCGTCTCTTCGGCTCGCCGATCATGCGCCGGATCCAGTTCTACACCCGGCGAGCCAGTGGCGAGCTCGACCGGCGCTTCTTCATCAGCCTGGTCGAGGGGATCCTGATCATCGTCGCGATCGCGGCGGTGTCGGTCACGCTGCTCGAGAAGAGCTGGACGCTGGGCTCGTTCGGGTCGTCGTTCTACTGGGGGCTGACCACGGTCCTCGGCCAGGGCGACAGCTCGTACATCGTGTCGCCGGCCGGTTGGATCATCAGCTGGCTGCTCATCCTGTTCGGGGTCGCGCTGTTCGGAACGATCACCGGAGCGCTGATCGCAATCGTCATCGACTTTCTGCTCAAGGAGGGCCAGGGCATGGGTGCATCCGGCTACGAAGGCCACGTCATCGTGTGCGGCTGGAACACCACCGCCCGGGACCTGATCCAGGAGCTCAAGACCGACGCGTACAAGGTCAAGATCGTGCTCATCGCGGCCCTCGACAAGAACCCCGCCGGCGATGGGGTGTACTTCGTCAAGGGCGATCCGACCGAGCCGGCGGACCTCGAGCGCGCGGGCATTGCCCAGGCATCGGCCGCGCTCGTCTTCCCGACCGACGACTCCAACGACAGCGACATGCGCTCGATCCTCACGGTCATGGCCGTCGAGTCGGTCGCCCCCGGGGTCCGAACGGTGGCGGAGGTCAACAACCCACGCCATGCCGACCATTTCCGTCGGGCCCACGTCGACGAGCTGCTGGTGTCGTCCCAGGTCGGGGCCCGACTGCTGGCCCGCTCGGCGCTCTATCCGGGGTTGACCGAGCTGGTCGCCGACATCGTGTCCGGGGGTGAGGGGTCCGAGCTGTACCGGATCGCGATCCCCGACGGCTATCTCGGGCTGTCGGTCGACCAGGTCAGCGCCCAGCTCCGGTCCGAGCACCGGGCGACGCTGCTGTCGATCAGTCGCGGGGGCAAGTCCTACATCAATCCGCCGGCCGACTTCCGGATCGCCGCCGGCGACGATGCCGTGGTCGTGGCGGAGTCGCTGGGAACGCTCGCTCCGCTGGTCATCCGGCACGGCGAGCCGAACGACGTCGAGGGGGTCCCGATGGCCTTGGGCGGTGCCGCCGACGGTCGGAGCACGAGCCGCTTCGGCCGGCCGGCACCGGTCGTGTCGGCCGCGAGTGAACCGAGCCCGGACCCGAAGCGCAAGAAGAAGAACTCGCGCGGCTGAGGTGTACCCCTAGGGCGATCCCCGCCGGCGGCCCGGCGGTGGGCGGTCAGACCGCCTTGACGGCGGCGACCAGAGCCTGGAGACCGTCCTTGGCGTCGGCGAAGAGCATGCCCGTCTTGGGATCGCTGTAGAGCTCGTTGTCGATCCCCGCGTAGCCGCGGCCCATCGATCGCTTGATGACCACGATCGAGCGGGCGTGGTCGACGTCGAGAATGGGCATCCCTGACACCGGCGAGCCGGGTTTTCGCGCCGCCGGGTTGGTGACGTCGTTGGCGCCGACGACCAGGGCCACGTCGCAGCGGTCGAACTCGGGGTTGATCTCGTCCATCTCCTTGAGCTGGGGATAGGGCACGTTGGCCTCGGCCAGGAGCACGTTCATGTGGCCGGGCATCCGGCCGGCGACCGGATGGATGGCGTACTTCACGTCGACCCCGCGCGATTCGAGCAGCTCGGCCAGCTCGCGGACCTGGTGCTGGGCCTGGGCGACCGCCAGGCCGTAGCCCGGCACGACGATCACGTGCTGGGCGTAGGCCAGCTGGATCGCCACGTCGTCGGCGGACACCTCGCGGACCGACCCCCCGGCTCCGGTTACCGCGCCGACGGCAGCGTCCCCGCCGCCGAACCCACCGACCATGATGTTCATCACCGACCGGTTCATCGCATCGGCCATGAGCTTGGTCAGGATCGCGCCCGAGGCGCCGACCAGGGCGCCCGAGATGATCAGGACCGGGTTCTGGATCACGAAGCCGGCCATCGCCGCGGCCGTCCCGGTGAACGAGTTCAACAGGCTGATGACCACGGGCATGTCGGCGCCGCCGATGGGCAGGACCATCGTGACGCCGAAGATCAGGCCGGCCGCGACGACGACCCCGAGGAGGGCCAGCGTCGCGCCGCTCGACAGGGCGATCGCGCCGGTCGATCCGAGGATCAGGGCGATCGTGCCCAGGACGGCCACGATGGCGATCGCCGAGGTGATCAGCTGGCCGCCCGGGATCATGATCGGCTTGCCCGCGATCAGCCCCTGGAGCTTGCCCCCGGCGATCAACGAGCCGGTGAAGGTCACCGAGCCGATGACCGCGCCGAGGACGACGAAGATCGTCGTGTCGACCGGGGCGGCCGCGCCCTCGGCGTTGAGCCGGATGAAGTCGTCGATCGCGACCAGGGCCGCCGCGCCGCCGCCGACCGCATTGAACAGCGACACCAGCTGGGGCATGGCGGTCATCTTGACCGTGCGCGCGGCGTACAGTCCGGCACCCCCGCCGATCGCGAAACCGACCACGATGATCGCCCAGGCGATCCCGCTCAAGCCCCGCTCGCTGGTGGCCAGCCCGATCAGCGTGGCGACCACCGCGACGGTCATCCCGGCCGCGCTCAGGCGGTTGCCGTTGCGGGCCGTGGCCGGCGAGTTCATCTGGTGCAGGCCCAGGACGAAGCAGGCCGCCCCCGCCAGCCAGGCCAGGTAGACGATCGTGGCGACCCACTCGTGGGACATCGACCCGCTCCCCGACTACGCGCCCGGGGCGCTCGAGGCGCCCTCGGATCCGGCCCTGACGGCCGCCGGCTTCTTGCGGAACATCTGGAGCATGCGATCGGTCACGACGTAGCCGCCAACCACGTTCATGGCCCCGAAGACCATGGCCACGAAGGCCAGCAGGTAGCTGACCGGGTGATCCGCCTCGGCGGCGATGAACATCGCCCCGACCAGCACGATCCCGTGGATCGAGTTGGCACCCGACATCAGCGGCGTGTGGAGGGTGGCCGGGACCTTGCTGATGACCTCGAACCCGACCAGGATCGCCAGCACGAAGATCGCCAGCGAGGTGAGCAGCTCCTGGCTCATCGGCCACCGCCCGCGGGCGCGCTCGGCGCCGGCTCGAGGAGCTTCTTCGTCGCCGCCTGGACGACCTTCCCGTCGTGGGTGATGACCGTGCCCGCGGTGATCTCCTCGTCGAAGTCGTAGGTCATCGCACCGTCCTTGATGAAATGGAGCAGGAGCGCGGAGATGTTCCGCGCGTAGAACGCCGACGCGCCGGCGGGCATCGTCGCCGGCAGGTTGTCCGGCGCGATGATGGTCACTCCGTTGTCGGTCACGACCGTCTCGCCGGCCTTGCTCAGCTCGACGTTGCCGCCCAGGGCCGACGCGGCCATGTCGACGATGACCGAGCCCGGGCGCATCCCCGCGACGGCCGCCGCGGTCACCAGCAATGGCGGCCGGCGCCCCGGGACCTGGGCGGTGGTGATGACCACGTCCATGGTCGCGATGTGACCGTTGAGCTCGGCCTGCTGGGCGGCCTGCTCCTCCGCTGTGAGCTGGCGGGCGTAGCCGCCCTCGCCCGAGGCGTCGGCCACCGATTTGAGCACGATGAACGTCGCGCCCAGCGACTCGGCCTGCTCCTTGGTCTCCGCACGGACGTCGTAGGCCTTGACCACGGCTCCCAGGCGACGGGCCGTGCCGATCGCCTGGAGACCGGCCACGCCGATCCCGAGCACCAACAGGTTCGCCGGCTTGGCCGTTCCGGCGGCGGTGGTCAGCAACGGGAAATAGCGGCCGTAGGCGTTGGCCGCGATGAGGACCGCCTTGTAGCCCCCGACGTTGGCCTGGGAGCTGAGCGCGTCCATCGACTGGGCCCGGGACAGGGTTCGCGGCAGGGCGTCGAGGCTGATCGCGGTCACACCCACGTCCGCCAGTCTGGCCGCCAGCGCCGGCTCGATGAGCGGCGCCAGAAAGCCGATCAGCGCCTGACCCTTGCGCAGCCGGCCGACCTCGGCCTCCGACGGCTTCTGGACCCGCAGCAGGACGTCGGACTGGGCGTACAGGTCGTCGGTCGAGACGATCGTGGCGCCGGACTCTGCGTAAGCCGAATCGGGGATCGCCGCCCCGCCCCCGGCGCCGGCCTCGACCAGGATCTCCAGCCCGGCCGCCGTGAGCTTGCCGAGCGCTTCGGGTACCAAGGCGACGCGCCGTTCGTCGGCCGCGGTCTCCCTGGCGACGCCGACCTTCATGGGCACCACCTGTGGGATCTTGGGTTCGGGGATATCGCCGCCAAGGATACCCGCGCCGGTGGCTGTCGTGCGGCCGACGTCGGTCGCGATCGGGTTGCCGCCAGGTTCCGGGACGGCCGCCCGTCGACGCAGCGGCGCCTCCGCTAGGATGGTCTGCCCGGCTGTGGCCGGCCCACAGGAGGACTCTCGGATGACCGCGATCGGCTACGCCGCGATGCTCGAGCAGTTCCATCCGACGGAGCTGCTCGACCACTGCGCGGCGGCCGAGGCCGCCGGCTTTTCGGCGGGCTTCATGGTTTCCGAGCATTTCCACCCCTGGACTCCGCAGCAGGGCCAGAGCGCCTTCGCGTGGAGCTTCATGGGCGCCCTCGGTCAGCGCACGTCGCTGCCCTTTGGGACGGCCGTCACCTGCCCGGGCTTCCGCTACCACCCAGCGGTCATCGCCCACGCCGCGGCGACCCTCGGGGCGATGTACCCGGGCCGGTTCTGGCTGGGGCTGGGTGCCGGCGAGGCGCTCAACGAGCACGTCGTCGGCGGCGCCTGGCCGGAGGTCGGGGTCCGCAGCGCGATGATGTTCGAGGCGGTCGAGATGATCACCAAGCTCTTCGGGGGCGACGTGGTCAGGCACCGCGGCGACCACTTCATCCTCGAAAGCGCGAAGCTCTACACCCGCCCCGAGACCCCGGTCCGGATCTACGTCGCCACGGCCGGCCCGGTGAACGCCAAACGAACCGGCCGGCTGGCCGACGGGATGATCACGGTGGGGGCCGCGGACGCCAAGATCGAAATGCTGTGGGGCAAGTTCGAGGAGGGTGCCCGCGAGGCCGGCAAGGATCCAAGCGGCATGCCCAAGCTCCTCCAGGTCCACATCAGCTGGGCCCGGACCGACCAGGAGGCGATCGACAACGCGCTGCGCGAATGGCCCAACGGCGGGATGCCCTTCCCCAAGCAGGACATCAAGAACCCGGAGGACTTCGCGGCCATGGCCCGCCTGGTCCGCTCCGAGGACTTCACCGATCGGGTCCTGATGACCTCGGACCTGGCCGCGCACATTGCCTATCTCCAGCGCTATGTGGACATGGGCTTCGATGAGATCCACATCCACAACGTCGGTCGCAACCAGGCCGAGTTCCTCGATGTCTTCGGTCGCGAGGTCCTGCCGGCGCTCCGGCTCGGCTGATCCGGTCTGCGCCGACGGGGCTGGAAGTGGCACTCCCGCGCGTGTGGTGCGTCACGGCCACGGGATTCTGCGTCGCCGGCCGGATCGGACGCTTTTGGGTCTAGGAGGCGGCTCGTCGGCGGGTTAGGATTGTCAGGTCGCCGGCAAGGGCACCCGTGGACGCCGCGACGATCGAAAGGGTCTGACCAACTGAACCAGAAGCGGCCCGACCGCCGACTCCTCGCCCTTGCCATCGGCACGGTCGCCGCCTTCGTGCTGGTCTCCTGCGGCCCGTTCGGCCCCCCAACCGAGGCCCCCCAGGGCCGCGCCGATTCCGGCCAATCGGCGGCGATCCCGCGGCCCGACCAGGCCACCGTCGCGCTCGGTCCAACCGGGCCCGGCTATGACGGCTCGTCTGACTTCCTGTCGTTCGCCTCGCAGCTGTCGCCGGACACGGCCCTGTCGGCCTACGTCAGCCAGCTGCTCGCTGCCGGCTATCGCGCCGCTGGCCGGCAGGGTGGCTGGCTGGTGTTCGCCGACGGGACGATGACCGTCTGGGTCCGGGCCGGGTCGGCCGGTCCACCGACGACGCTCGTGGTCAGGTACGCGCAGACCGCCGAAGCTGGACTGGCGGACCCCACGGTCCGGCCCAGGTCCACCGCGCCGGCGTCGGGCACCGCGTCCGGAACTGGCACGCGCTCGACCACCGGCGGAACCAAGCCCGGCCAGGGAGCGACGTCCGCTCGTCGGCCCGATCCGCCCCACGCCGCCGGCAAGCCTGGCACGGTCGGTCCAGCCGGGGAAACGGCGTCCGGCTCCAGCGGCACGGATGCCGGGCACCCGGGACCAGCCTCCGGCGACGACCGCGGCAGCGGCGCAACCGGCAACAGACCATGACCGAACGACATCGCCTCCTGCTGGTCGACGACGACGCCCAGCTGACCCAATTCCTGGGTGCCCGCCTTCGGCGCGACGGGTTCGACGTGACGGTCGCTGGATCGGGCGGTGAGGCGCTGGCGGCGATCGACAGCGCCTGGCCAGATCTCGTCCTGCTCGACCTGATGATGCCGGGGATCGGCGGCGAGGAGGTGGCCGCCGGGATCAAGCGTCGGGCCGACATTCCGATCGTGGTCCTGTCCGCCGTTGCGACCTCGCGCTCGAAGACGGAGCTCATCGAGCACTACGCCGAGGACTACGTCACCAAGCCCTTCGACTACCCCGAGCTGGTTGCCCGGATCCACCGCGTTCTGCGCCGGCTCAACGAGCGGATCCCCAGCGAGCTGCTCGACCTCGGGCCGCAGCTCTCGCTCGCGCTGCGCCGTCGCGAAGCCGTGGTCGCCGGCCACCCGGTCGCCCTGTCTCCGACCGAGACGCGGATGTTGGCGACCCTGGCGGCGAACCTCGGCACCACCATCAGCACGGACCAGCTCCTGGCCCGGGTCTGGAGCGACGCGGATGGCGCGGATCCGGCCTACGTGTGGGTCGCGATCCGACGCTTGCGGCGCAAGATCGAGGTCGACCCGGATGAGCCACGCCACCTCCTGACCGACCGGAGCGGCGGCTACCGGCTGGTCGCGGCCGGCTGACCGGTCCCATGCCGGGCGGGCCGCGCTGGCGCGGCCGCGGCCTCACCTACCGCCAGCAGGTCGTCCTGGTCCTGGTCATGGTGGCGATCCTGCCCCTGGCCGTCTTTGGCATCGCCGCGTTCCGATCGGTCACGGATGTCGTCGGCGAGGAGGCCCTCGGCCAGACCCGAACGGCCGTCCGCGGCGTGGCCGCCGTCCTGTCTCGGGACGCCGGCGACCTGGACGAGACCGTCGGCAGCTATGCCAACTGGCCGTTGTTGCAGGACGAAGTCGCCAAGCTCGCGCTCGAGTCCGTCCGGACGGACGTGATCCAGTTCCAGGTCGACCAGGGCGAGATCGACGTCATCGCCCTGATCGTCGGGAATCGCCAGGTGGTTGGCGGCCCGGATGCCCAAGCGGCCGCCTTGGCCAGGCTCACCCGCCAGGCGCTGGCCCGACCGAGTGGCCCACCGGCCCGTCCGATCTATACCGACCTGGGCGACGGCGTGTACCTGGTCGACTTCCGCGCGATCGACCTGAGTGGCCGCAGCGGGCCGGGTGTCGACGCTGCGGGCGAGGGCCCGGTCGGCCTCGCCTTCGCGCGACGGCTCGATCCGGCGTTCGTCGTCGACGCGCGGGAGGTCACCGGCTTCGATGGTGCGGTCTTTGACGGCTCGGGTCGGCTTCGGGTCGCCAGCGATCAGGGCGCCGCGACGACCTTTGCGCCGGACGTCACGTCCGAAGTCGCGCCCGAAGGGCGGAGCGAGATTCGCGGTGGGCTGGCCGGTGGATCGCTGGTCCTGAGCGACATCGACGGCCGGCCGGCCGGCTGGTTCGTGGCGACGATGCGGATCGAGGGTATCCAGACGGCCGGAGGCCGGCTCATTCCGCTGCTGGCCGCAGGGCTCGGCCTCGCGGCGCTGGTCGCGGCCATCCTGGCCGTCATCCTGGGGCGGCGGCTGCGGCTGAGACTGGACGCCATCGGCGGCGGCTTGAGTGCGATCGTCGCGGGCGACCATCGAATCCGGCTGCCGGTCGACGAACGCGACTCGATCGGCCGACTGGCGGCCACCATCGACCGGATGGGGGAGACCCTCGACCGCCGTGACCGGATCCTGCGCGAGGCGACCTTGGCCATGTCGCAGCTGACCCCGGACCGGGGCGTCGGTCGCATCCAGGCCGAGGGCGTCGCCGCGGCCGGGCGGATCTTCGATCTGGCCGACGTTCGCCTCGAGGCGCTCGATGGGACCGTGCTCGCCGCGGAGCGGCCGGAGGTACTCGGCGAGGGGCCGGTGCCCGTACGAGACGAGTCGGCCGGGCGCGTCGTCTCGGCTCGGCTGGGCCCGCACCCGGACGATCCGGCGGAAGGTTGGGGCGGATCGCGCCTGACCGGCCGGCTGATCGACGGCCGCGACTGGTCCGAGGCCGACCAGTCGCTCTTCGACGTTCTCGCCCGACTGCTCCGGGCGGCGATCGACGACGCCGCGGTCCATGCCCGGACGCTCGACCGGGTCGATCGCCTCGACCGGTTGACCCGGCTCCAGAGCGACTTCCTGCGTGGTGTCAGCCACAACCTCCAGGCACCCTTGACCAACATCGTGGTCGTGGCCGACGAGCTGGCCACGGCCGACAGCACGGACGCGCACGCGCGCGAGGGCGTGGCCGTGATTCGCTCCCAGGCCGACCGGCTGGCCCGCCTGGTCGGCCAGCTGCTGACCCTGTCCCGACTCGAAGCGGGGACCCTGCGGGTGGAGGCCGAGCCGGTCGCGCCCGAGCCGATCATCCGCCGGGTGTGGGCGTCGCTCGGCTCGGACCGGCCGTTCGAGGTCGACGACCGGTCGTCGGGCATGGTCGCGGTGGCCGACCGGGCGGCCCTCGAGCAGGTCGCCTGGATGCTGCTCGACAACGCCCTCAAGTACGCACCGAGCGGAGCGATCGGGGTCTCGCTGGAGTCGACCGACGAGGACGACCGGGTCGCGATCACGGTCTGGGACGAAGGCCCCGGGATCGTGCCCGAGGAGCGAGCTCGCGTCTTCCGCCGCTTCGAACGCGGGTCGACGAGCGAGGGCATGGATGGAACCGGTCTGGGGCTCGACGTGGCCCGCGGGCTGATCCGGGCGATGGGCGGCTCGATCCGCTACGTGCCCGCCCGGAACGGGGGCGCTGGCTTCCGCTTCACCGTGCCCGGGGAGCGTTCCGAGCGCCCCGTCTGACGAAGGTCCGGGGGTTCACCGGGACCATGGGGCTGTGCACTCACGCACTTTCGTAATGCGGCGCGAAAGGTCCCAATTCTTACCCTTGTGATATCCACCGGCGCGGCCTCGGCCGGGCCGATCCGTCCGATCCGTTCGGGTGAATGACCACACCGTGATGCGACCGATCCGCGCCGCCCGCCGAGCGACTCAGGCCGAGGGCCAGACCCTCGTCGAGTTCGCCCTCGTCTTCCCGATCTTCTTCATCCTGCTGATGAGCATGATCGAGTTCGGGCTGGTGTTCAACGCCCTGCTCAGTGTCAACTTCGCCACGCGCGACTCGTCGCTCATCGCGGCCGAAGCCGGCAACGGCTCGGGTGCGGATTGCGTCATCCTCGACCGGATCGAGGACTCGATCAGCGCCCCGGCGAGCGAGAGCCAGATCACCAAGGTCGAGATCTACAAGGCCAACAAGAACGGCAACCCGCAGGCCGGCCGGATCAACGTCTACACCCGGACAGGGTCCACGCCGTGCACCCTGCCCGACGGGACGACGATGTCGGTGCCGTACAGCATGGTCGGCGCGCCTGGCTACGCCGACAGCCAGCGCTGCAACACCGTGAACGGCTGCCCAACCCTGCCTGGCAGCCCCACCGGGGTCGACACGATCGGGGTCAGGATCACCTACCACTACACCTGGTTCACCCCGATGGGGTCGTTCATCGGCCTGGGCATCTCCGACTACACGATGGTCGAGTCCAACGCGATGCGGATGGAGCCCGTCCTGTGAGGGCGCCGATTCGAGCCAACCGCCGAACGTCCGCCCGGGGTCAGGGCCTGGTCGAGTTCGCGGTGTCGGTGCCCGTGTTCGTGATGCTCCTGCTCGGGATGCTCGAGTTCGGCTTCGCCTTCAACCACAACCTGACCCTCGAGTACGCGACCCGGGAGGGCGCCCGCACTGGGGCGGCCCTGGCCAAGGGCACCACCACCATCCCCTGCGATCAGGTCGACAACGAGATCGTGGCCTCGGTCCAGCGGGTCCTGACCAGCCCGGGCACGCCAATCGACATCAGCAAGGTCAGTGAGGTCCGGATCTACCGGGCGGACGCCAGCGGCAACCAGATGGGCTCGACCTACAACAAGTGGGTTCCGGGCGCCGGTCCAACGGTCGACGGCGTGCCCCTGGTGTTCAAGTCCAACACGGTCAACTGGGACGCCTGCGCGGCCGGGACCCGAGACAACGGCTCAACGCCCGATTCTCTCGCGGTCAGCTTGATCTACAGCTACCGCCTCGTGAGCCCACTCGGCGCATTGCTGGGGATGGGCGGCACGCCCGCCTTCCAGATGTCCGACCGGACCGTCATGGCGCTCAACCCGAACTAGGAGATGCATTCGATGGGTCCTCTGGACCAGCTCCCCGCCACACATCGCTCCGGGCTCCGCTCCGCCGCCGGCGCGGTCCGGACCAACCTGGCTGCGGGCCGCCTGGCCGCCCGCGGGCAGATGCTCGTCCTGTTCGTCGTGAGCATCTTCGTGCTGACCGGGATCACGGCCATCGTGGTCGACGTGAGCTGGTACTGGGCCAACAGCCTGCGCGTTCAGCGCGCGGCCGATGCCGCCGCCCTGGCCGGGGTGGTCTGGCTGCCGGGCAACCCGACCACGGCCTACAGCACCGCCCGGGCGGAGGCCACCAAGAACGGCTACACGAGCGGCGGCGGAACCGTCGTGACCCCCATCAAGGACCCCGACAGCTCGGGCAACAATCGCCGCCTCGGGGTCACCATCTCCGCCCCGGTCGGCACGTTCTTCATGAAGATCTTCGGGATCTCCACGATCACGGCGACGCGGTCATCGAAGGCCGAGTTCGTGCTGCCGGTGCCGATGGGCAGTCCCGAGAACTACTACGGCGTGTTCGGGACCACCCGCGGGCTGACCGAGACGTCACAGGTGACCAACACCGTCGTCGGCCCCTCTCAGAACACGGGCTTCGACCCGATGACCGTGGCCACGCCCGCCAGCGGTGCGTGGACCAACCCGACCCGCGCCAACGGCAACAACGACGATCTCTACGCCGACAGCGCGGCTGCCAGCGGCTCGACCCAGCAGTGGGGCACGTTCAGTCCCAGCTTCACCGCCGGCGGGTCGGCTCAGATCCCGGCCAGCGCCGTGATCGACGGGCTCGAGGTCCAGCTTCGTGCGGTCCTGTCCGGATCGGGCAGTCCAACGACCACATGCGACCTGGTGGTCGACACGTCGTGGAACGGCGGGACGACCTGGTCCAGCCCCCAGACCGCCACGCTGACCACGAGCGAAGCCGCCTACGGTCCGTGGGGGACAGCCAGCTCATATGCGATCTGGGGCGCGCACACCTGGATCCGGAGCGACTTTGACGACGCCAACTTCCGGGTCCGCCTGACCTGGTCCAAGCCGAACTGCGGTGCCAGCCGTTCGGCCTCGGTCGACACACTCCAGGTTCAGGTCACCTATCACACCGTGACCACGACGACCACCACCGTCACAAATCCGGTGCCCGACCAGGATCTCGAGGGGCCCGGCACCGCCTGCTCCGGGGTGGCCAGCTGCTTCCATGCCGACGGGGCCACGCTCAACCCACGTGGCTTCTGGGCGACCATGAACTCCGAGGGTTCGGCCAACGTCAACGGCGACGCGTTCCAGCCGTACTACGACACGCCGACCAGCGCCACGAACGCGGCCTATGACGCAACGACCTACTACAACTATGCGGTCGAGGTGCCCGCCGGGGCGAGCGGCAGCGTCTACGTCTACGACCCGGTCTTCTGTGCCGTGGCGCTCAACCGGGGCACCGGCGACCGCTGGTTCAGCGGCGCCGGGGACCAGGTCAGCTCATTCTTCGAGCTGTACGACACCAGGAACACGCTCTACGACATGACCGACGACACGGTCGTGGCCGACTCCGCGGGGCTCTTCCAGAAGGTGGCGGCCTCCGACAGCACCATGGGTGGGGGGACGAGCGGGTCGGAGTGCCGGAGCACCACCGTCACGGCCTATGGCGACGGCCGTGACTACCACGACCAGTGGTACCGACTCGCCTCCGGGCTGAGTGGTGGACCGAGCGGCAAGGTCTACCGGATCCACACCACCGCGACCGACCCGTCCAACGTGGTCGATCAGCGCTCGGTCGATGCGGCCAACAGCTTCGCCCTGTACTCCTCGATCCCGGGGTCGCGGATCTACGGCCTCGGGGCGATGCAGATGTTCACCCCGCTGTCGGCCTCGGGCTCGGCGGTCAGCTCGGAGTTCTACCTGGCCCAGATCGACGCGATCCACGCCGGCAAGACCGTCGAGATCTCGCTCTGGGACCCGGGTGACACCCGGCCGCTCAGCGCGTCGGTCGAGATCCTGGTTCCGAACGCCTCCGGCTGGACGGCCACGGCGCTCGACTACACCGCCGCCCAGGGCACGACCAACGGCGCCGCCGCCAACTGCAACAGCCTGTCCGGGAACGGCGTGGGCTCGATCCAGACCAACGTCGGCAATACCAACGGGACCTACAACGGCTGCTGGCTGACGATCCAGATCCCGATCCCGACCGGGTACACGGCTCAGCAGAGCGGCTGGTGGAAGATCCGCTACACCATGAACGGCAACGGGACCTCCAGCGACGTGACGACGTGGAAGGTCCAGATCCGGGGCAATCCCGTACACCTCATCGTTCCCTAGGTTCATCCCGGGCGGAGTCGTTCGCCCTCCGTCCTCATCGGCCGAGCCGTCGGGTATCCGACGGCTCGGTCGCTTCCGCGCATGAGCCGGGGCCTCCAGCCGGGCCCCGGCTCGCCCTTGTCCCAGGCCCGCACCCGCGGCGGGCTTCGCCATGGCCGGCCGCTCCGATCGACCCTGGACCACCTGTCAAGGTCCCGGACGCCTCGTCAGCCATCGACTCCGGCCCGCTCCGGACCGGACCGCCCGGGGCGTCGCGCTGACGCACCGGAACGTGGCCCGGAGTGGTCTCCAGAGGGGTCTCGGTAATGTCGGCGGTCAGGTTCCCCTGACTAACGTACTAGGCAGGGATGACCCGAATGGGGTCGCACCAAAGGGAACTGAAACGAATGCCAACGACAACGGCCCGCTGGCGCGGGCACCTCCAGTCGGCGGGAACAGCCACCGCCGCGGCGATCCTGGTCGCCTCGGCCGCCCTCGTCCCCGTCGGGACCCGGCTCGCACCGGTCGCCCTCGCCGCGGACGACCTCCAGGGTTGCGGCCGCAAGCCGCTCGACGTTGAGCTGATCATCGACCGGTCGGGCAGCATGGGCGAGGCCCAGTGGGCGACCGACGGCCACGTCCGACTGTACTGGGCCAAGCAGGCTGCCGATGGGCTGGTCGACTCGCTCGATGCGACCGGCGGTGTCGGTGGCAGCCCGAACATCCATCACGTCGGTCTCTCGAAGTTCGGCAACGGCGCCGCATCGGTCGTCGTCGCGCTGGGCACCTCGAGCGCCTCGACCGTCACGTCGAGCATCGACGCGCTCACCGCGTCGGGCAACACGCCCTTGCGCCAGGGGATGGCTGCCGGCGCCGGCGACATGAGCGCCAACGGCCAGGCCAGCCGCAACGGGCTGCCGGTCAAGCACGTGATCATCCTGCTCTCCGACGGTCGACCCAATCCGGACAACACCACGGCCGGCGGCGCTCGCCCGACCCAGGCCAATATCGACGCCTTCCGCGGCTCGGCCGACGTCGTCTACTCGATCGCCGTGGGCCAGGGTGGGACCGGCCTCAGCCAGGTCGACCTGCCCCTGATGGAATCGCTCGCCAAGCCGACCCCGGGCGCCTACCGCCACGTCGTCCAGGCCAGCGACCTGCCGGCCCTGTTCGACGGCATCTTCGAGGACATCGCCTGCACCCCGGGCATCAAGCTCGTCAAGACGGCCACGCCGACCGAGCTCCCGGCCGGTGGCGGCGATGTGACCTATACGTTCAAGGTCACCAATGTCGGCAATGTGGCCCTGACCAATGTCGACGTCAGCGACAGCCCGTCGTGCGGGACGATCGGCTTCGACGGCGGCGATGCCGACGGCGACAAGAAGCTCGACATCGACGAGACCTGGCTGTTCAGCTGCACGAGCAACGTGACCGAGTCGGTCACGGACACCGGAACGGCCACTGGCCACGACGGCGACACCAAGGTCGAGGACAAGGCCCAGGCCCACGTCGACGTGGCCGAGCCAACCCCGACCCCCACCCCCACCCCCACGCCGACCCCGACCCCGACGCCGACC
>JAXDKT010000062.1:0-3982 GCA_034666965.1 Chloroflexota bacterium
CCAGGCTCGATGGCGCGGCGCCGGCCTGGTCCGTCAAGGACATGCTCAACCTGACCGAGGTCTCCGGGCTGGATGCGGCCTCGCGGCCGGACTGGTACATCCCGACCGAGCTGCTGCCCGCCGCTACCCCACCACCGAGCGTCGCCCCCGCCGCCTCGAGCCCCGCGGCGTCGAGCAGCCCGGCCCCGTGATCGCGGACGACCCGGCCGGGGAACCCGAAACCGCACGGTCGCCGGGCGGCACCACCTACCTCGAGCGGCTCGGGGCACGCTCGCGGGCGACCGGCACCGTCCTGTGCCTCGGCCTCGACCCGGACCCATCGGCGCTGCCCGCCGGCTTCAGTCGCGACCTCGCCGGGTTGGAACGGTTCGCCGCGCTCCTGCTCGAGGCTGCGGCGCCGTCGGCGGCTGCGGTGAAGCCGAACCTCGCCTTCTTCGAGGCGTATGGCTCGGCCGGGATGGCGGCGCTCGAGCGACTCCGTGCCACCCTGCCCCCCGACCTGCCGGTCATCGCCGACGCGAAGCGCGGGGACATCGGATCGACCGCCGCTCGGCAGGCCGTGGCGCTATTCGACCAGCTCGGCGCGGACGCGGTCACCGTGAGCCCATATCTCGGCGCCGAGGCGATCGCTCCCCTCATCGAGCGCGTGGACCGGTTCGCCTACGTGCTCTGCCGGACGTCCAACCCGGGCGCGGGGGAGCTCCAGGATCTCGCGGTGGCGGCGGAGCCTGCGGCCGGCGTTCCTGCGGAGAAGCTGCACGAGCGCGTGGCTCGTCTGGCCGCCGGCTGGGGCCCGGGCGGAACGGTCGGTATCGTCGTCGGCGCCACCGGACCCGAAGAGCTGGCGAGGATCCGCGCACTGGCACCCGGCCTGGCCTTTCTCGTGCCCGGGGTCGGCGCCCAGGGCGGGGCCGTCGAACCGGTGCTCGAGCATGGCCCGGCCACGTCGGCACCCGGCGGCCGACAGCCCGGCGCGGGGCTGCTCGTCAACGTCTCTCGGGCGATCGCGGGAGCAGCCATCGAGGATGGCGCGGGCGACCCATTCGAGCGTGTCCGGGCGGCTGCCGCCGAGTGGGCGCGCCGGCTCCCTGTGCTACCCTTGCCGCCGCGTTAGACCTACCTGAGGAACCTCCGTCATGCCGACACCCGGACCGCTCGAACTCGTCATCATCCTGGTCATCGCCTTGCTGATCCTCGGCCCGGGCAAGCTGCCTGACGTCGGCGCGGCCCTGGGCAAGAGCATCCGGGAGTTCCGGAAGGCGTCCTCCGATCTCGGGGACTCCATCAAGGTCGACACCTCGCCGTTGCCGCCCCCGCAGGAAGCGCCCCCGGCGCCCGCCCCGGCCGTGACTCCCACGACCGCTGAACTGCCCGGTGCGCCCGTGGTCCCGACGTCGTCGTCGGCCGGATCACGCCCCAGCGAGCCGACGGCCGGCACGAACTAGGCGCCCGGTCCCTCGCCAGCGATGGCCGACGCCGACGCCCTGCGCGACGCCACGATCCCGGGCGTCCCGGTAACGCCCGAACCCGCTCCACCGCCCGCAACCGCGCCGCCCGACGGCTCGGTCATGTCCCTCGTCGATCACCTCGGCGAGCTGCGCGACCGCCTGTTCCGCGTCATCCTGGCGGTCGTTGCCGGAAGCGCGGTCGGGTTCTACCTCTCCGAACGCGTCCGGAACCTGCTGCTGGACCTCATCCCGGACGGCACGGCCCAGACCCTCGGCCCCGGCGACGGCTTCGCGATCACGCTGCGCATCGCGCTGATCACCGGCGTCATCCTCGCCATGCCGGTGATCCTCTACCAGCTCTGGGCGTTCGTGGCGCCTGGGCTGACGCCGGCCGAGCGGAAGACCGTGCGCCCGTGGGTGCCGCTCGCCCTGTTCTTCTTCGCGCTGGGCGTCGGGATCGCCTACCTGGTGCTGCCGTACGCGTTGGCATTCCTCTTCAGCTTCAACGATGACCGACTGGTCGAGAACGTCGCGGCCGGGCCCTTCTTCGATTTCGTGACGACGATGTTCCTGGCGTTCGGACTGATCATGGAATTCCCGATCCTCCTCGTCGGCCTGTCGCGGGTCGGCATCCTGACGTCGGAGCGTCTGCGTCAGGCCCGCCGCTACGTGATCCTGGGGATCTCGATCTTCGCGGCCGTCGCGACGCCAGGCGGCGACCTGGTCAGTCCGTTCGTGCTCGGTGGCACGATGTACCTGCTGTACGAGCTCACGGTCCTGTTCATCAGGCGCACCGGCCGGTGAGCGAGGCCGCGGAGCACCCCGTCAGCGACGGTGCCGCGGAACAGGCGGTCGTGATCCTGTCCGGGCTGTCGGGCGGCGGCAAGACGGCGGCGGCCAAGCTGTTCGAGGACCTGGGCTACACGGTCGTCGACAACCTGCCCGGTGAGCTGCTCCCTGAGCTGGCGGAGTTGGTCTCGTCCGACCGCGGGCGATTCGCCCGCGTGGCGATCGTGGTGGACGTTCGGTCGGGCGATGCGTCGCTCGCGCTGGGCGCGATGCGTGGGGCCCTGGAAGGACGGGGGATCATCCCGCGGATCGTGTTCCTCGAGGCCCGCGACGACGTCCTCATCCGACGCTTCAGTGAGACCCGTCACCGCCATCCACTGAGCGACCACCGCGGCATCGCGAGCTCCATCGCGGAAGAGCGGCGCATGCTCGACCCGGTCCGCGGCGAGGCCGACGTGATCGTCGATACGTCGGATCTCTCGCTCCGCCAGCTGCGCGAACGGCTATTCGCCCAGCTCGCTACGACGACGCGTCCCGACCAGCTGGCCGTCCAGCTGATCAGCTTCGGCTACAAGTTCGGTATCCCGCTCGAGTCGGACCTAGTGTTCGACGTGCGCTTCATCGCCAACCCGTATTACATCCCGGACCTGCGTGCGCGTTCCGGCCTGACCGACGAAGTTCGCTCGTACGTCCTCGACCAGCCGGTCACGAAGCGGTTCCTGGACCTGCTGCGCGAGTTCCTCGACTTCACGATCCCGGCGTACATCGCTGAGGGCAAGACCCGCCTGACTATCGGGATCGGGTGCACCGGGGGCTATCACCGCAGCATCGTGCTGGCCGAGGAGCTGGCGACCTGGCTGCGCGACCAGGACACTGGCCCGGTGGCGGTATTCCACCGGGAGCTCGACCGTTCGTGAACCTGCTGCGCTGGCTGACGCCCGGGATCGGGGTCAAGCGCTGGCTGCTCGTCGTGTTCCTCGGCCTGCTCCTGCTCGCTCTTGCGTTCGCGCACCTGCTCCGCCAGGTCTCCCGCGACCTCGAGCCGGGCGGGCTGGCGGGGGCCGCGATCGACTTCGCCACCCTGCAGTTCCTGCCGTATCCGCTCCGTGGCCTGATCGTCGGGTCGCTGGGCGTCGGACTCCTCGCCCTTGGCGGCTACAAGGCGCTGCGCGTCGTGACGGATCCACTGCGCCACCTGGGCGCGGACCAGCCGCTGGTCGAGGTCATCTACCAGAAGCGGTTCCTGGCGCGCGGGCCGCGGATCGTGGCGATCGGCGGCGGAACGGGGCTGTCGGCGCTCCTTCGCGGCCTGAAGGAGCACACCAGCAACCTGACCGCCGTGGTCACGGTGGCCGACGATGGCGGATCGTCCGGCGTCCTGCGCACGGAGCTCGGGATCCCGCCGGTCGGTGACATCCGCAATTGCATCGCCGCCCTGGCCGACGCCGAGCCGCTGATGAACGAGCTGCTCCAATACCGGTTCCCGGAGGCCGCGACCGGTGCGGCGACGGGGGAGGGGCCTGGCCTGGCGGGCCACGCCGTCGGCAACCTGCTGCTCGCGGCGATGACCGCGATCGAGGGCGGCGATTTCGAGGAAGGCGTCCGACGCATCAACCGGATCCTTGCCGTGCGCGGCCAGGTCGTCCCGGTGACGGCGACCCCACTCACGCTCCACGCCCGCTGCCGCGATGGCTCGATCGTCGATGGCCAGTCGCTGATCATGGGAACGTCGGACATCGAGCAGG
>JAXDKT010000063.1:0-27760 GCA_034666965.1 Chloroflexota bacterium
CGCGCAACCCGTCAGCCAGGCCGGGTCCACGCCCGATTCCCGGCTACCCGACGCCCCGGGATCGCTTTGGCCGCCAACGATGCCGCTCAATACGGAGCCTGGCGCCCGGCCCGGTTGGGCGCCGCCGGTCGGTCGGCCGCGGGCGGGTGGCTTGCCCTCGGTGACCAAGGTCGTCGTCGCCATCATCGCCCTTGTCGCCGTGTTTGGGGCCGGGATCGGGCTGGGCAAGCTCGATTCGGCGAGGGGCGGGCCGAGCGGCGCCATTGCCGTGCCGGCCTCGCTGCCACCCGAGTTCGCGACCTACACGCAGGCCTGGCAGATCCTCCATGACAAGTACGTCGACCCGGCGGCGCTCGATCCCAAGCTGCTGACCTACGGCTCGATCGACGGGCTGGTCCAGGCCGTCGGCGACACCGGCCATACCCGGTTCCTGACCCCCGACGAGGTTCGGGAGCAGCACACGGCGCTGAGCGGGTCGATCGTCGGCATCGGTGCGGTGATGAACGTGGAGGCCAGCGTTCCGATCGTTCAGTCGGTGATCCCG
This sequence comes from Chloroflexota bacterium, assembly GCA_034666965.1. GTDB lineage: Bacteria > Chloroflexota > Limnocylindria > Limnocylindrales > CSP1-4 > Chersky-267. The sequence goes on from JAXDKT010000063.1 coordinate 545, forward strand.
GGCAGCCCTGCCGATCGGGCCGGGCTACGTTCGGGCGACAAGATCCTGACCGTCGACGGAACAACGACCGAGGGTGAGGATCTGGAAACCGTCGTCAAGCGCATCCGGGGCGATGCCGGAACCACCGTCAAGCTGACGATCCTGCACGAGGGTGACTCGAGCCCGGTCGAGCTCAGCATCGTGCGCGAGAAGGTGGTCGTCCCGGCCGTGGCCTGGGCCATGATCCCGGGCACCACCGTGGCCGACATCCGCCTCGAGGAGTTCTCGAGCGGAGCGGCCAAGGAGCTCACCAGTGCGCTCGAAGGAGCCCGGGGCGCAGGTGCCACCGGGATCATCCTCGACCTGCGCAACAATCCGGGCGGCTACGTCGGCGAGGCCGTCGACATCGCCAGCCAGTTCCTCAAGGATGGGATCGTCTACCAGCAGCGCGACCGGACCGGCAAGATCGACACGGTGCCGGTCAAGAGCGGCGGCAAGGCGACCGACATCCCGCTGACCGTGCTCGTCGATCTGGGCACGGCCAGCTCGGCCGAGATCGTCGCGGGGGCGATCCAGGACGCCGGTCGGGGCAAGCTCATCGGCCAGAAGACGTTCGGCACCGGGACCGTCCTGGAGGAGTTCGCGCTGAGCGACGGCTCGGCCCTCCTGGTCGGCACCGTCGAGTGGTTGACCCGCAACGGCCGCCAGATCTGGAAGCACGGAATCGAGCCCGACATCGCCGTCGAATCCAATCCGCCCGGCAAGGTCGTGCCGCCCAGCGAGCTTCCCCGGCTCGGCGCCGACGGGCTGGCGAAGTCCGGCGACGCCCCGCTGCTGAAGGCCATCGACCTGCTCGTGGGCCGCTGACCCTAGAGCAGCTCTCCGTGGACCGAGGCGGTCGGCTCGCCCTCGCGGGGACGGGGCTCCTCGCCGGGTCCGTATTCGGGTGTGGCGCCGCCCTCGCCGGCGGGCGAACCGTTGCCCGCCTCGAGGACCGGCAGGCCGGGTCGCGTCTCGCCCTCGATCGCGCCGACCCCGAAGGGTACCCACTTGCCCGGGTCCTGGAGGCGGTGGGCCTCGGTGTTGCCGCGCTGGTGGACCTCGTTGAATCCCCTCGGCTCGATCCACATGCGCTCGCCCTCGAGCAGGCCCAGGACGCCGGACTGGCCCGGCTCCGGTCGCTCGTGCTGGCAGTAGGCGCAGGCGCCGCTGTCGTGGCGCTGGTAGGTCGGGGGCTCCTCGTAGGTCGTGATGTAGCCCTCGTAGTTGCGCAGGACGACCTTGTGATCCGAGTAGCTGATCAGGTAGTTGGGCATGACCGGGATCTTGCCCCCGCCACCGGGCGCATCGATGACGAACGTCGGCACGGCGTAGCCGCTGGTGTGGCCGCGCAGGCCCTCCATGATCTCGAGCCCCTTGCCGACCGGCGTCCGGAAATGGCCGGACCCCTCGACCAGGTCGCACTGATACAGGTAGTACGGCCGGATCCGGTTCTCGACGAGCTTGTGGACCAGCGCCCGCTGGATGTGGACGCAATCGTTGACCCCGGCCAGGAGGACCGACTGGTTGCCCACGGGCAAGCCGGCCCGGGTCAGCTTGTCGACCGCCCGGCTCACCTCGGGGGTGATCTCATTGGGATGGTTGAAATGGAGGTTGATCCAGAGCGGGTGGTATTTCTCGAGCATCGCGCACAGCTCGTCGTCGATCCGCTGGGGCAGGAAGACCGGCACCCGTGACCCGATCCGGATGATCTCGATGTGGGGGATCTCGCGCAGGCCGCGCAGGATCGACTCGAACAGCTTGGGGGCCAGCGTCAGCCCGTCGCCGCCGGAGATCAGGACGTCCCGTACCTGGGGCGTCCGGCGCAGGTACTCGAGCTGGGCCTCGTGGTCCTTGCGGTTGAAATTCTGGGTCGGGTCGCCGACGATCCGCGACCGGGTGCAGTAGCGGCAATAGCTGGCGCACTGGGTCGTGACCAGCATCAGAACCCGGTCCGGATAGCGATGGACCAGTCCGGGCACGGGCGAGTGGCGGTCCTCGGCCAGCGAGTCCTCCATCATCGCCGTGAAGGCCTCGTGCTCTCGACCGAGCGGGATGACCTGCCGCCGGATTGGATCGTCCGGGTCCTTGGGGTCGATCAGGCTGATGAAGTACGGGGTGATGTCGACCCGGAACTTGTCGGTCGCGCTCAGGCCGGCTCGCTCCTCGTCGGTCAGCTCGAGGATCTGCTCGATCTCCTCGAGGTCGTTGACCCGGTGGCTCAGCTGCCAGCGCCAATCGTTCCACTGCTCGTCGGGCACGTCGGCCCACAACGGCGCGCGCCGGCTGACCGCCGGACGACCGTCCGGCCCGAGCGCCAGCGCCGGGTCGCGGCGGTTCACGAACGGCACGTCAGCAGCCGCCTTGAGCGCGGCCTGGTGAGCTACCGTCGCCTTGATCTCCTGGGCGTCCAACGCGCGTGGCTCCTTGGGCTGGGACGCATAAAGTCTATGCAGTCTGGATGCTGCGCGGAATGATACGACAGCCGGAGGTCGCGGTCGAGGGGACGTTTGGCGCGGCGGCTGGGACCGTCAGATCGAGTTGGGCCCCGGCGCTCAGCCGGCTGGCATCACTCGCCGATGACCGCCCACAGAAAGCCCATCATGATGAAGAAGCCGGTAAACAGCGCGATGAGGGCAAGCGCGCCGTACGGCGAGTTGGCGCCTTCATGGGGCACGAAGGTCAAGCCCACGCCGAAGACGATCGTCCAGCCGATGAACAGCAGGGTGAAGAGGGCGCGTGTGTTGGGCATCTTGACCATGCGCCGCAGGAGCGACGGCCGTCCTTCGGCCGCCGAGGCCGCGCGCAGGAAGATGTAGACCATCACGGCGGCGATCCCGATCGAGATCATGAACGCGACGAAGGACTCTGGGAACTTGCTGAAGGGGGCCAGGAGCAGCTGCAAGTGACGAGCCTCCGGACGGCCGGACGTGGTCGCCGAATGCTAGCAGACGAGCGGACGGGCGCGCACCCGAGACCGGCGACCGGAGCCGATCAGCGAGTCCCCGAGCCATGCCGGCGGCGCGGCTACGATGGGCCCGTGCCCCAGCCCTCCCACTCCGTGTCCAGGCGCGCAATCGGCGTGCCGATCCACCCTCTCGCCGGCCGGTGACGGCCTTCGAGCGACTCGGCGGCCTCGTCCAGCGCAGGCGACGCTGGGTGATCGCCGGCTGGGCGGTCCTGCTCCTGATTGCACTGACGCTGGCGCCCCGTGCCGCGGCCTCGCTGCGAGCCGGTGGCTTCACGCTCGACCGTCTCGAGTCGGCTCGTGCCCGGGCGCTGCTGGAGACCGAGCTCGGCCTGGCCCCGTCGGCCCTGGTCCTCGTCTACACGAGCTCGACCGAGTCGGCCGGGTCGCCCCCGTTCGAGGCGGCCGCGACCGCAGCGGCCGACGCCGTCGGGCGAGCCCCGCACGTCACCAGGATCCTGTCCCACGCCCTGGCACCCGACCAGGTCTCGGCGGATCGGACAACCGCCTACGACGTCGTCCTGCTCGACCTCGCGCCGGACGTGTCGCCCGACGCGCTGCCCGGGGTACGCGCCAGCCTGGCTGGCCTGACGCCCGGTCCCGTCGCCGTTGCGGTCGCCGGCGGGCCCGCCTTCTACGGCGACATTCAGGCCGTCTCCGAGGCCGATCTGCGCCGCAGCGAGATCGTGTCCCTGCCCCTGGCGGCGCTGGCTCTGTTGCTGGTCTTCGGGTCGGTCGTGGCCGCGGGCCTGCCGCTGGCCGTCGGCGGCGGCGCCGTGCTGGTGTCGCTGGCGATCATCTGGGCGCTGGCCAGCGTCACTCAGATGAGCATCTTCGTGCTGAACCTGGCCACCCTGCTGGGTCTGGGACTCGGCGTCGACTATTCGCTGTTGATGACCAGCCGCTTCCGGGAGGAGCTCCGGCACCGGCGGCCGGCGGCCGGCAGAGCTGACCCGCACGGCCTGACCGGGGCAACCGAGCCGAACGACCGGCCGGGCACGAGCGCCGTCGAGGACGCGGTCCGGGCGACCGTGGCGACCGCCGGACGGGCCGTCTTCTTCTCGGGGCTGACGGTCCTGCTGGGGTTGGCCGGCCTGATCCTGTTCGAGTTCCCGATCCTGCGCTCGGTCGGGATCGCCGGAGCAATCGTCGTCGGCCTGGCCGTGGCCGCCGCGCTGACACTGTTGCCGGCGATCCTGTCCATCCTCGGCCCGCGGATCGACGCGCTGCGGATCCGTCGGGTCGACGCCGGCGCGGACGCGGACGGGGCGTGGGCCCGGCTGGCGCGTCGGGTGATGCGCCATCCGATCGCGGTCTTCGTGCCGACCCTGGCCTTCCTGCTCCTCCTCGGGCTGCCCTTCCTGCACGTGCGCTTCAACGCGCCGGATGCCTCGATCCTGCCACCCGAGGTGCCGTCGCGGACTGCCCAGGCCGTGCTCGATGCGCAGTTCGGTCCGGGTCGCTTCGCGCCGATCTTCCTGGCCATCCGGACCGCCGGGCCAGCGACGTCGGCGGCCAACGTCGCCGCGCTGTACGACTATTCCCGGCGGCTTGGGGCCGACCCCCGGGTGGAGCGAGTGGACGGCTACGTCGATCTCGATCCGCGTCTGTCGCGCGACCAGTACGTGCTGCTGTATGGCGCCCCAACCGGGCCGCCCGATCGCTACGTGGCGACGAGCCTGGCGGCCACGACCAGGGGCGACCTGACCGTGTTCACCCTGACGACCCGTTACGGCTCCAACGCCGATCAGGCTCGGGCGCTGGTGACGGCCCTCCGCTCCCCTGGCGGCGAGCTGGCAGCGCCGGTCGGGACCTCCGTCCTGGTCGGTGGGGGCGCGGCCGACGTTGTCGACGTGGTCGACGGGATCGGGGCCGGCTTCCCGCGCAGCGCGGTGTTCATCTTCCTGTCGACCTACCTCGTCCTGTTCGTCCTGCTGCGATCGGTCGTCCTGCCCGCCAAGGCCCTGGTCATGAACACGCTCTCGATCGTCGCCGCCTTCGGGGCGCTGGTCTGGATCTTCCAGGATGGCAACCTCTCGGCGCTCCTCGGGTTCCAGCCGCTGGGCTACGTCGAGACCACCCAGCCGGTGATCCTGTTCTGCGTCCTGTTCGGCCTGTCGATGGACTACGAGGTCTTCCTTCTGTCGCGGATGAAGGAGGTCTGGGATCGGACCGGAGACAACACCGAGGCGGTCGCGCGCGGTCTGGAGCGGAGCGGCCGGATCGTGACTTCGGCGGCGCTCATCGTCGTGGTCGTGTCCGGCTCATTCGCCTTCGCCGACATCGTCCTGATCAAGGCGATCGGACTGGGCGTGGCCATCTCGGTCGCCCTCGACGCGAGCATCGTCCGGGCCCTCCTGGTGCCGGCGACCATGCGCCTGCTCGGCGATCGGAACTGGTGGATGCCGGCCCGCCTCGAGCGGTGGTTGGCGAGTCGCGCGCCGTCGACCGAGGCAGGAGGAACCGTCCGATGAGATTCGCCGGGCCCGCTTGGCGCTTCACCGCGACGCGGCTGCTCGGCGCCGGGCTCCTGGCTGCCCTGGTCGGTGGCTGCAGCGGCCCGATCCTGGCCCAGGCCCCGGCCACCCGCGCTCCCGGACCGGCGCCGACGTCGAGCCCGTCGGCGGCGATCGATCCGCGTCCGGTCCGGCTGCCGGCCGACGACGCGGCCCACGACCGCCTCACGGAGTGGTGGTACTACACCGGCCACCTGCACGACGCCGGCGGCGCTCAGTACGGCTTCGAGTTCGTCGTGTTCCGGGCAGAGCGCGGTGGGCTGCCGGTGAGCTGGGCGGCCCATCTGGCGATCACCGACGAGGCTCGCCACGTCTTCCGGTTCGCGCAGCGCAGTGAGATCGGTCCCCAGGTCGACCGGACCACGAATGGGTCCGCTGGCACGACCGGCCACGACTCGACCGGCTTCGACCTGCGCCTCCTGCGCGCGACGGCCGGCCAGGATGACTCGAGCCCCGGCGTGACATCATCGCCCACGATGCCGTGGGCCCTGCGCGGCGGTGACGGCCACGACCGACTGCTGGCGGTGACCACGCCCGATGAGGCGCTGACTGCCGGCTCCCCGGGAGGCTTCGGCCTCGACCTGACGGTCTCGACGAGCGCGCCAGCCACGCTTCAGGATGGCGACGGTTGGGTCGACTTCGGGCTGGCCGGCGGGTCGTACTACTACTCGCGCACGAGGATGGTCGCGGGCGGCGCGCTGACCGTCGACGGACGGACGTTCCATGTGACCGGGACGGCCTGGTTCGATCACCAGTGGGGCGATTTCATCTCGGTCGGAGGCGGCGGCTGGGACTGGTTCGCGATCAACCTCTCCGACGGCACCGACCTCACCCTGTCGCTCGTCCGCGCGGCGGATGGCTCCTACCCGCTGGTCTACGGGACGATGGCCGTCGATGAGCGGACGCGGCATCTTCCGGCGGATGCCTTCCGGGTGACGCCCACGGGCCGCTGGCGGTCGCCTCGAACCGGCGTCGACTATCCGTCCGGCTGGTTGATCGAGGTACCCGGAGAGGGACTCCGGATCGGGCTCGTCCCGACCGTTGCCGATCAGGAGCTGGACGCGCGCGCGAGCACGGGCGTCATCTACTGGGAGGGCTCGCAGACCGTGACCGCGAGCCGGCGCGGGCAGGCGTTGGCCGGTGAGGCCTACGTGGAGCTGACCGGCTACGGGCCGTAGCTCAGCGGCGGGCGAGCGTCAGGGCGCGGGCTTGGCCGGGATGCTGATCCTGTTGGCCGCGGCCAGCGCCTCGATCGACAGGCGGGTGGCCTGGATCGACCCCAGCAGCCGGGCGATGCGCTTGGCGGCCTGCTTGTACTTGGCGCTGTTGTCCAGCGAGACGGCAAGGGCGTCGCGCGCGTTCTGTCGGACGGATTGGTAGAACTGGGTCAGCTGAGCTCGCAGCGGGGAGGCTGCCTGCCAGCCGGCGAGCCGGTCGACCTGATCGCTGCCCAGGGCGGCGTCCGCGGCGACCTCCCGGATGGTCGTTGCTGCCTTGACCGCGTTGAACGACTTGGCCTTGGATTCCGCCTTGAGCTGCGCCCCCGCGGCGGCCAGGCGATCTTCGATTTCGACGGTGAGCTTGAGGGCAGCCGCGGCTGTCGGCGACACGGGACCGCTGATCAGGCCAGGATCGGCCGACGGATCCACGACGCCGCCGGGGGCGTTGCTCGCGACCGGTTGGCTGTCGGCCGACGTGCCAGCGTGGCCCGCGAGCGCGACGACGACGGCCAGGGCCGAGCCGACCAGCAAGCCGCCCAGCGACCCAGCGAGGAGCAAGCCTGCCCCGCGCTTGAGCGGGACGCCGGCCACGACGTGGGCCCCGCAGCCGGGACACGCGACCTGGGTCAGGCCGAGCGGGCGGCCGCAGTTGGAGCAGGCGATACGGGGCCCGCCCGGCGGCTGTCCGAGCGGTGCCTCGAGCGGCTCGGACGACGGGCTCGCAACTCGGGTGCGCAGACCCTTCAGGACGTTGATCGCCATGCTCGTTCCGGACTCCGAGAGCACGCTCGTACTCGGCGATTCAGTCGACGCCGATGGACGTCCCGAAGGTAGGCCCCGAGGTCGTGCGCAGCGACCCACCGATGGTCCCGCCGGACGGCGGTACCTACGCCCGGGTCAGGTGGATGGCGGGTCGGTCCGCCTCAGGCTGACGGCCGCGATCAGCCAGCCCGCGATCACCGTCAACGCGTAGGCCACGCACCAGGCGCACAGCGCATGGATCACGAACAGCTCGAGGTAGGTCAGGTAGCCGACGAAGATCACTCCGAACAGCCCCAGGCCGTGGGCACCGACCAGGGCGCGCCGGTCTCCCCGGCCCGCCCAGGCCAGGGCCAGCACGAGGAGGACCGCCGACAGCACCGCCCCGAGGGCAGCGATGGGGATGCCCCCGATCGAGCTGTACTCGCTCCGGGCGACGTCCTCGCAGCCGGAGATCGGGCCGCATACCGGCAGGCCGCCGCTCAGCCGGGTGAGCGTCAGATAGAGGGCGATCAGCAGGCCCACGGCCGCGAGGGCAGTCATTGCCAGCCCGGCCCGCCGACCGCTCATGGGACCGCGGATGCCGCCGGGGCCGAGGCTCCCGGAGAGCCACCCGTCGCGGCGATCCGGGCATCGATCGCCTGGAACAGCTGGTCCCAGGTGCTGAACGTGGACAGGTCCACGACCGTCCCGTCCAGGACCAGGGTCGGCGTCGACTTCACGCCGGCGGCGACGCCCGCCTTGGTTTCGGCGGTCACCGCCGCCCGTTCCACGCCGTCGTCGTAACAGGTCGCCCAGGCCGCCCGGTCGAGCCCGACGGCGTCGGCGATGGCGGCCAGCCGATCGCGCGTGAACCAGCCCTGGTTCTCGCCGTCCTGGTTGGCGAAGAGCCACGCCTGGTAGTCCCAGAACCGACCCTGGCGGTCTGCGCAGCGAGCGGCCGAGGCCGCATCGAGGGACTCCGGGCCGATGAAGGCGTAGTCGTGGAAGTTCAGCCGAAGCTGGCCGCTCGCCACGTAGCGATCGACGATCACCGGTGCGATCGACCGGCTGAAGTTGCCACAGCCGGGGCACTGGAAGTCCTCCCAGGTGTCGAGCACGACCCGTGCGCTCGGCGCTCCGAGGGTCCGGCCCGCCCGGGGAATGGTCGCCGGGATCGGACTGGCCGGCGGCGTGAGGGCGACCGAGCCGGAGGCACCCGGGCTACCCGAGCCAGGGGCCGGGCTGGAAGCGGGTCCGCCACGTCCGGCGGTCAGGGCAACGATGACCGCCAGGGCGATCCCGATGCCGGCCAGCGAGACCAGCACGGTCGGGGACTGCCACCCGGGTCGGCCTCGGGTGGCAGTCGAGACAGCTTCACGGGCCGTCTCGCGGCGCATGGCCGCCCGCCGCTGACGGCGGGTCGTCGGTTCGCCGGGCGGCGTGCGCTTGCCGGGTTGATCGGCGGCCAAGGGGAAGCTCCTCGAACTGGTCGGCACGGGACGACGCGGTCGTGTGCCGGGGCGCCCGCAGCGTACCGCAGCTTGACGATCGGGTTGGCCATCGGCCGGTCAGGTCCGGCCGCGGCGCCGCCCGGCTCGACGGTTCCATTGAGACCCAGTATCGTTCAGCGCATGACGGATCCCCAAGCGCTGATGGCCGCCCTCGACGGAGCGGGCTACCGGATCACCGGGCCGCGGCGCGCCCTGAGCCGGCTGATCGCCGAGCGACGCGGCCACTTCACCGCCGCCGATCTGGTCGCCGAGGCCCGGTCGAAGCAGTTGGGCGTCGGCCGCGCGACGGTGTTTCGCGCGCTCGACCTGTTCGAGGACCTGGGCGTCGTCGAGCGATTGGACCTGCCCTCGGGCGAACACGCCTACGTTCCCTGCGAGCCGATCCACCACCATCACGTGATCTGCTCACGCTGCGGGCGAACGGAGGAGATCGACGACCGGGGGATCGACGAAGTGACCGGCTCGATCGCCCGGCGGACCGGCTATCGCATCGACTCCCACCGGCTCGAGCTGTTCGGCCTGTGCCCGGCCTGCGCCGCGGCCATGGCAGAGAACGGACCAGCGTGATGAAGTGCAGGCTCGTCCCGACCGGTCTCTTCGCGCTGGGGCTCATGGTCGGGCTGGCGGCATGCGCTGGGCCGTCCGTTCCGACCGGGTCCAGGGGCCTCAAGGTGGTCACCAGCACGACCGTCTTCGCCGATTTCGTGCGTGTCGTGGGCGGCAGTCGGATCGTCGTCGACTCGATCATCCCGGCGGGGGTCGGGCCTGAAGACTACGAGCCCAAGCCGGACGATGCGCGACGCCTGGCCGACGCCGACCTGGTCGTCAAGAACGGGGTCGGCCTGGACGACTTCCTCGATCGGCTGCTCGCTGCGAACTCGCGGGCGACGCCCTTGCTGACCCTTGGCGACGGGATCCCGACCATCACTGTCGACGGCCAGCCCAATCCCCATTTCTGGCTCGATCCGACCCTGGTCCGGGACCACTACCTGCCGGCCATCGCGGCCAAGCTGACCGGCCTCGATCCGGCCGGCGCAGCGACCTACCAAGCGAACGCCTCCGCCTACGCCCGCCAGCTCGATGACCTCGACGCGTCGCTCAAGGCCAGGGTCCAGACGGTGCCTCCGGCCAATCGCAAGCTGGTCACCTTCCACGACGCATTCCCCTACTTCGCCCGCCACTTCGGCTTCGAGATCGTCGGCGTCGTCCTCCACAACGTCGGCCAGGAACCGACCGGCAGCGATCTCGCCGACCTGGTCAGGCGGGTCAAGGCGGCCGGCGTCAAGGCGGTCTTCAGCGAGGCCCAGTTCAGCCCCAAGCTGGCCCAGACCCTGGCCCAGGAGGCGGGCATCACCCGGATCGTGACCAGCCTCTACAACGACGCCCTGGGGCCGCCCCCGGCTGACACGTATCTTGGGATGATGTCGTGGAATGTTGACCAGGTTGTGGCAGCGCTCAAATGAAATCGAGCTCGGAGGCGCCGATGATCGAGACCGAGGCGGGCACCAAAGCGAGCTCGGCCCCCGCCCGGGGAGCCGTCCCGGCGATCCGGCTGCGCGGGGTCTCGGCCGGCTACGGCGATCTGCTCGCGCTCGACAGGATCGATCTCGACGTCCCGACCGGATCGCTCCTGGCCGTGATCGGCCCCAACGGGGCCGGCAAGAGCACCCTGCTCAAGGTCATCGCCGGCCTGCTCGAAGCGCGGACCGGCACGATCGAGGTTTTGGGCGCCCGGCCCGGTATCGCGGCCAGACGGGTCGCCTACGTTCCCCAGGCCGAGGCGGTCGACTGGGAGTTCCCGGTGACGGTCGGCGAGGTGGTCATGATGGGCCGCGTGCCACGGATCGGGATCCTGCGCGGACCGGGCACCGCCGATCGCGCCGCCGTCGACCACGCGCTCGCCACGGTCGGGATGGCGGCGGCCGTCGAACGCCAGATCGGGGCGTTGTCCGGTGGCCAGCGCCGGCGGGTGTTCCTGGCCCGGGCGCTCGCCTCCGAGCCCGACCTGTACCTCCTCGACGAACCCGTCACCGGCGTCGATGCCACCACCCAGGAAGACCTGATGGACGTGCTCGAGGCCGAGGCCAAGGCCGGCCGAACCGTCGTGGCCACGACCCACGACCTGGCCTGCGCGGCCCATCGCTTCCAGGAGGCGGCCCTGGTCAATCGGCGGATCGTCGCGACCGGGCCGGCCAAGGACCTCGTCCTCGACCAGCGGCTCCTGGCCGAGACCTATGGCGGCCACGTCGTGGTCCTGCCCGACCTGGCCGGTGGTGCGCTCATCCTCGACGACGCTCATCACCATGACGAGGCCGCCGGCGGCGAGCGCCACTACCACGAGGACGGCCGGTCATGAGCCTGGTCGACTTCGTGACCGGACCGATGGCCTACGGGTTCATGCAGCGCGGTCTGGTGGCGGCGATCCTGGTTGGCGTCGTCTGCGCGGTGATGGGCACGTTCGTGGTCCTCAAGGGGCTGGCCTTCATCGGCGACGCCGTCAGCCACGCGGCCTTTCCGGGGCTGGTCATCGCCTACCTGCTGGGGATCCCGCTGTACGTCGGCGCGGCCGCCGCCGCCGTGCTCACGGCCCTGGCCATCGGCGCCGTATCACGTCGCGGTGGGTTGCGCTTCGACACGGCGGTCGGTGTCCTGTTCGCGGGCACGTTTGCGCTGGGCATCCTCCTCTTCAGCACGATCAGGAATTACGTCGCCGACCTGTTCAGCTACCTGCTCGGCAACGTGCTCGGGATCGCGACCGAGGACCTGGTCCAGATCGCCCTGCTCGGGGTGATCGTGTTGGCGGTCCTGTACGTGCTGCGCAAGGAGCTCCTGTATTCGACCTTCGATCCGGCCGGGGCGGCCGCGTCGGGGTTGCCGGTCAACCGATTGGAATATCTGCTCCTGGGGCTCCTCGGGGTGACGATCGTGGTCAGCATCCAGGCGGTCGGGATCATCATGGTCGTCGCCATGCTGGTCACCCCCGCGGCGACCGCCCAGCTCCTGGTTGTGCGCTTCGGGCGGATGCTCAGCCTGGCGGTCTGGGTCGCGGTCGTATCCGCGGTCTCCGGGCTGTACCTGAGCTACTACCTGAACGTGGCGTCGGGCGCCTCGATCGTGCTCGTCGAGACGGCCTTGTTCGGCGCCGCCCTGGTGTTTTCGCCCCGTCGTGGGTTGCTGGCTCGGCGGCATCACGAGCCGACGGGCGCCGCCGTCGCTCCCGGAGCCTGACCGACCAGCGTCGCGCGTCGACTGTGCGTCTCAGCCGGTCAGTGCGGCCTCAAGCTCCGCGGCCGTGGGCATCCCCTCGCGGGCGCCGACGCGCGTCGTCGCCAGGGCGCCGGCCACGACCGCCCGCCGGACCGCCTCCTCGATCGGCCGGCTCTGAGCCAACGCGGCGGCGAGCGCACCGCTGAACGCGTCACCCGCGCCGGTGCTGTCGAGGGCATCGACCGCGATCGAGGGCATGTCGACGGTCGTATCCGGGGTAACCAGGAGGGCGCCCATCGGGCCCAGGGTGACGACGACGGCCTGGCCCACGCCCGGGCCCGCCGCGGACCGCTCGAGCAGGGTCCGGGCGGCCCGGGCGACGTCGGCGGCGATGGCCGGGCCGGAGCTTGACGTACGACCGGATCGACGCCCATCGCTCGCGGCCAGGCTCAGCAGCTCGCCCTGGTTGGGGCTGATGACGTCGGCGGCGGCGAGGACGGTACGGTCGATGCCGGCGGCCGGCGCGGGGTTGAGCACGGTCCGGGCGCCGAGCGCTCGCCCGGCGCGAAGCGCCTCACGGACGGTCGCGGTGGGCAGCTCGTGGCAGACCAGCACCACGTCGTCAGGGCCGACGCCGATCCGCTCGAAGGCCGGGCCGATCGCCGTCGGCTCGATCGCGGCGTTCGCCCCGGAGGCGACCGAGATGAGGTTCTCGCCCCGCCGATCGACGAGGATCAGGGCGACGCCGGTGGCGCGACCCGGGACGGTGGCCAGGGCGGACACGTCGATGCCTTCGGCGACCAGCGCGGCTCGGGCCTCGCTCCCGAACGGATCGTCGCCGGCCGCACCCACGAAGGCGACCTGGACGCCGAGCCGGGCGGCGGCGACGGCTTGATTGCCACCCTTGCCCCCCTGGTGGCGCTCGAAGGTGCCGCCGGTGACCGTCTCGCCGGGCGAGGGCAGGCGCTCGCCGCGGATGACCAGGTCGGCATTGATCGATCCGACGACGATGACACGTCCGGCCACGATCGGCGCTCCGGGCCCGTCAGGCGCCGGTGATGAACTCGCCGCCGTCGACGCCGATGATCTCGCCGTTGATGAAGTCCACGCCCTCGCCGCTCAGGGCGACGATCGTGGCCGCCACGTCCTGCGGAGTCGTCATCCGGCCGGTCGGGTTGCGCCGCCTGGTGATCTCGATCATCTGCTCGTGCTCGGGGATCTTGAGCAGCGCCGGAGTGACGGTGACGCCGGCGCGGATGGTGTTGGCCGTGATCCCCTTGCCGGTCCGGGCGAGCTCCATGGCCAGCTGCCGGGTGTGCGACTCGAGGGCGGCCTTGGCCGACGACACCACGCCGTACGAGGGGACCACCCGGCTGGAGCCCTCGGAGGTCATTGAGAAGATCTTCGATCCCTCCTCGAGGAAGCCGGCTCGGTACAGATCCTGGACCCAATAGACGAGGCTGTTGGCCATGACGTCCTGGGTCATCTCCATCTTCTTGCGATCGACGGCCCCCTTGGGATCGTCGCTGATGAACGGGACCAGCGAGCCGAAGGCGAGCGAGTGCATCACAACCCGGACATAGGGGTGGCGGCCGTCCGCCTCGGATCGGTCGAACCGCTCGCGAAGGACAGCCAGGGCGGCCGCCCGCTTCTCGTCGTCGGCCGCGTTCATGTTGATGAACAGCGCCTCCGAGCCTGCGGCTTCGATCGCCGCCTTGACCTCCTCGACGTGAGCCAGCCCGGCCCGGAAGTCGAGATGGATGCCGAAGATCCGGTAGCCCGCGGCGGCCAGGGCCTTGCCGGTCGCCTCGCCCATCCCCGACGAGGCGCCCAGGATGAGGGCCCAGCGCTCGCGTTCGTCGGTCATCGTCGGGCTTGCCTCCGTGGAAATGGCCGGCGAGCGATGCCGGCGGGAGATCGCTCGGCCGAGTCTAGCAGCGGCCTGGTCGCGCGACCCCGCTCCGCCAGCGGGCGAGCGCGTCGCTAGACGGCACCGGCGGCGCGCAGTCCGGCGATCGCCGCGGGGTCATAGCCGAGCTCGGCCAGGACCTCATCGGTTTGCTCGCCGAGGAGGGGCGGCGCGCTCCGGATCGAGCCCGGCGTCAGGCCGAGCTTGAACGGCAGGCCGACCTGCCGCACCGGCCCCAGGCGCGGGTGCTCGATCTCGACGACCATCTCCCGGGCCCGGACCTGGTCGGTTCCGAGGGCAGCGAGGACGTCGTTGATCGGACCGCAGGGCACCTCGGCCGCCGCGAGCCGGTCGAGCCAGGTCGCGCTGGATTCGGTGGCCAGGCGTTCGGAGATCAGCGGCCGCAGCAGCGCCCGGTTGGCCACTCGCCTGGCGTTCGTGGCGAAGCGCGGATCGGCGGCCAGATCCGCCCGCTCGAGGGCGGAGCAGAACCGCGACCACTGGCGCTCCGAGCCCACCGCCACGGCGATCTGGTCGTCGGCCGTCGCGAACGTCTCGTAGGGGACGATGTTGGGATGCGCGTTCCCGCGACGGACCGGCGTGACACCCGTCGCGAACGCGTTCTGGGCCTGGTTGACGAGCGCCGAGAGGGCGGACTCGAGGATCGAGACGTCGATCCGCTGGCCACGGCCGCCGGCGGGAGACGGCGACCGCTCTCGCCCGGCCAGCGCCGCCAGGACCGCCACCGCCCCGTGCAGTCCGGTGACGACGTCGGCGATGGCCACGCCCACCTTGGTCGGCTCACCGCCGTCCTCGTCGGCTTGACCGGTGATCGACATCAGCCCGGCGACCGCCTGGATGATGAAGTCGTAGCCGGGCTTCGCGGCGTCGGGGCCGGTCGCACCGTAGCCGCTGATCGCCAGGTGGATGAGCTCGGGGTTCACGCCGGCGAGGACCTCGTCGGAGAACCCCAGCGCGGCGAAGCCCCCGACCCGGAAGTTCTCGACCAGCACATCCGAGCGGGCCAGCAGGCGGGTCAGGATCTCGCGCCCGGCGGGCGTCTTGAGGTCGAGCCGGACCGAACGCTTGTTGCGGTTGACCGCCAGGTAGTAGGCGGCCACGCCCGGGTCGTCGGGGCCAAGCCGTCCGGCGCCCACCCACGGCGGCCCCCAGGCGCGGGTGGCGTCGCCTTCGGGCGGCTCGACCTTCACGACGTCAGCGCCCAGATCGGCCAGGAGCATCGTGCAGTACGGCCCCGCCAGGACCGTCGAGCAATCGGCGACGGCGATGCCGGCCAGCGGGCCCGACGGCCGGCTCTCGTTGAGCTGATGTGCCCGCCCGAGTCGGGTCCCGCACTCGGCGCAGAACTTGGCTCCGACCGGATTGGTCGTCCCGCAGCTGGGGCAGGTCAAGCCGGGCACCTCACTCCATCACGGTCATCGCGCAGGGTAATCCTCGCCGAGGCGAGTGGTCGATTACGATCGTCGCATGAGCGAACCGCGTCGGCTGACCTTGATGACCGTCCATGCCCACCCCGACGACGAGACGATCGGCACCGGCGGGGTCATGGCCAAGGCCGTGGTCGACGGCCGGCGCGTCGTCCTGGTCACCGGCACCCGCGGTGAGATGGGCGAAATCGTCGTGCCCGAGCTCGACACGCCGGAGAACCACCGCCGCCTGGGCGAGATCCGGGCGACCGAGCTCGAGGCCGCGATGAGCGAGCTCGGGGTGACCGAGTGGGACAATCTCGGCTACCGCGACTCGGACATGATGGGCCGGCCGGCCAACCACGACCCGCGGTCGTTCTGGCGAGCCGACCTCGACGAGGCGGGCGGGCGGCTCACCTGGCTCGTCCGCCGGCATCGGCCCGACGTCATCACGACCTACAACGAGTTCGGCGGCTACGGCCACCCCGACCACATCCGCACCCACGACGTCGCCGTCCGGGCATTCGCGCGGGCCGGCGACCCGGCCTGGTACCCCGAGCAGCTGGCGCCCGAGCATGGCGGGAGTGGCCCGGCCGAAGCGGACGGTGGTCTCGCTCCCTGGGCGCCGGCCAAGCTCTACGAGCAGGCCTTCCCGCGCTCGGTTCGTGAGGCCATGAACGAGGCCATGGCGGCGCGCGGCGAACGATCGCCCTGGCTGCTCCCCGAGGACGCGACGCCCGAGCAGGTGGCCGAGCACGAGGCCTGGATGGCCAAGATGCTCGTCCCGGACGAAGCCATCACCACCCGAGTCGACATCGGGCCGTATCTCGACGCGAAGTGGAAGGCGATCGGCAAGCACGTGACCCAGATGAGCCCCGATTCGTCGTTCCTCCTGCTCGGGCTCGAGGGCTGGCGACGCCACTGGTCGACCGAGATGTTCATCCTGCGCGAGAGTCGGGTGGCGTCGGACCTGCCCGAGACGGACCTCTTCGCGGGCATCAGCTAGCCCGCCGTTCCTCTCCGCGACCTACCAGGGCAGCAGGCTCTTGGAGGCGTCGAACAGCTGGCCCATGACCACCTTGCCGGCCCCGGCCGGATCCATGAAGTTCGGCTGGGACTTGTCGAGGATGACGTGCGGCCGGATGTGGACCTGGACGAGCTGGTCGCCCGCGAAGGTCAGCTCCAGGGTGATGCCCTCCATGGTCGGCTCCGACCAGTCCTGATCGAAGACGAAGTTGCCCAGGGCGTACCAGATGGGTCGGCCCTTGTAGACCTCCATCGCCCCCACCCAGTGGGCGTGGTTGCCGATGACCATATCGGCCCCGGCGTCGATCACCGCCCGGGCCAGGGCCTGCTGGGCCGCGAATGGACGGGGGCTGTACTCGGTGCCCCAGTGGGGATAGACGATGACGATGTCGGCGCCGGCCGCACGGGCTTTCTTGATGTCCGCCCGGACGACGGCCGGGCTGAGCTGGGCGCTGCCGGCCTTGGCCGGCCCGGCCGCGTAGTACTTGGCGATCGTGTCGTAGCCGAGGATGGCCACCTGGATCCCGTTGACCTCGGACAGCGCCGGCTTGCGCGCGGCGGCCAGGTCCGCCCCGGCCCCGGTGGAGTCGATCCCGTACTTCTTGAGGTTCTTGATCGTGTCGAGGATGCCCTGCGCCCCGGCATCGCGAATGTGGTTGTTGCCCAGCGAGACGACGTCGATGCCAGCCCGGTCGAGGCCGGCGATGAGCTTGGGGTCGGCCGAGAAGACCGTTCCCTGGGTGTGGTAGCGGAAGGCGTCGGGGGCGGGGTTCTCGAAGTTGGCAACGGCCAGGTCGGCTTTGGTCAAGAGACGGCGGACGGCCCCGCGGGCGCCGGTCCGGCGGGTCGTCGGCACCGGGTTGTCGAGGGCGGAGCAGCAGGTCCGGCCGGTGATCGTGGCCGTACCACCGTCGAACGGAAAGTCAGCGCCCTTGCCTTGGATCTTGACCACTTTGGCCACGCCGCGATCGAGCATCACGTCGCCGCCGGCAACGATCGTCCAGGTCTTTGACGGGTCGAAGCGGTCGACCCCACCCCCCGACGACAGCCGGGCGGTCAGCGGCCATTCGCCAGCCTTGGTGACGCGGTCCACCCCGAACAGCGAGCGCGTGCCCCAGCTCAGGGCTCGCACGGCCGGCGTCACCTGATCGGCACGGATGAAGGCGAGCCGATCGCGATGTTTGGCGAGGTCCTTGCGCACGGTGGCGACGTCCGTGACGGTGATCCAGCGCGTGGCGTCGGCCGGCTTCGCGAGCGCCAATCCGGCCAGGATCGCCTCGCCATCGCCGGCCACCACCTCGACCGCGGCGTATCGGCTCTGAGCCCCGGCCAGGGCCGCCTGGACGTCCGCGCTCTTGATCGACGTCTCGGTCGAGCGGAAGTCGACGACCGGGACGATGGCGACCTCGGCCGCTGGATTCGCCGAGGGCTCGGACGGCGACGGCGAACCGCCGCCGGACGACGGCGAAGAGCCGGTCCCGGAACCGACCGCCAGCCCCGAGCCGGACGGTCCGGGCGATCCGGCCGGCGACGATCCGGGACCGGCCAGCAGGATGACGGCGACGGCCAGGACCGCCACGACCCCGACCGCGATGGCGACCGGGCCGACCGACGGACCGCGACGACCTTGATCGATCCGGTGAGCGTGAGTCCGACGACGACGCTTGAGGGTCACTCGCGGAGTCTGCCAGATGCGCTCACCGGAACAAAGAGAACGCCCCGTCCGGGCGGGAGGACGGGGCGTAGGGATATGCGTCGGTGGCGGACCCGACCGGATTCGAACCGGCGATCTCCAGCGTGACAGGCTGGCATGTTGGGCCGCTACACCACGGGTCCGCGGCAGCGAATGCGGAGGATAGCAGGTGGCGGTCCGCTTGTCGCACGTTCGGAGCGCGGCGGCAAGGCCGCCTATACTCGCTCGCCATGGGCCTGATCGACCTGCGCTCCGACACCGTGACCCATCCGACCGACGAGATGCGCCGGGCCATGGCGACCGCCGAGGTCGGCGACGACGTCTTCGGTGACGACCCAACAGTCATCGCCCTTGAGGAGCGCGCCGCGGAGCTGCTTGGCAAGGAGGCCGGGCTGTTCGTGACGAGCGGCAGTCAGGGCAATCTCGTCGCCCAGCTGGCCCACCTTGGCCGTGGTCAGGAGACCATCGCGGCCGCGGCCAGCCACATCGTGCTCGACGAGGCGGCCGGCCACGCCGTCATCGTCGGGACGAGCATTCGGACCCTGCCGGAGCGACCCGACGGGACGATCGATCCGGTCGAGATCGACGGCTCCTTCCGCGACCCGAGCGATGTCCACGAGCCGATCAGCGGATTGGTCACGATCGAGAACACCCATGCCCATTCGATGGGCCAGCCCCTGTCGGTGGCCTACACCGCCGACGTCGGCGCCGTTGCCCACGCCCACGGGGTGCCCCTCCATGTCGACGGGGCGCGGTTCTTCAATGCCGTGGTGGCCCTGCGCGTCAGCCCGACCGAGCTGGCCGCGCCGGCCGACAGCCTGACCTTCTGCCTGAGCAAGGGCCTGGCCTGCCCCGTTGGCTCGGTGGTCGTCGGCACGCGCGAGTTCATCTGGCGCGCCCGTCGCGCGCGCAAGCTGGTGGGTGGTGGGATGCGCCAGGCCGGCGTGCTGGCGGCTCCGGGGCTGCTCGCCCTGCGAGCCGGCTCGTCGGGCATGATCGATCGGCTGGCCGAGGATCACGCCAACGCCCGCCGGCTGGCCGAGGGTCTGGCCGGCCTCGACGGGATCCTGTCGGCCGGGGGGATCGCCCAACCCGCGCCCGGCCCGCTCGATCCGAATCGGGTCCGGACCAACTTCGTGATCTTCCGGGTCGATCGCGACCGGGCGGCCTTCCTCGAGGGACTCCGTGCGCGAAACGTGCTGATGGTGGAATATCCCCACGGTCAGGTCCGCGCGGTCACCCATCACGGCATCGCCGCGGACGACATCGAGACCACCCTGGCGGCGACCGCTGCCGTGCTGCGCGAGACGGCACCCGCGATTGCCAGGACGCACTGACGACCGACTCTCGGGCCGGTCGCGGAGAACCCGTTTGACCGAGCCCACCACCGACGACATCAGCCGCAGCCGGCCCGGACCGGCCCCCGACCGGGGACCCCTCGACGATCGCTTCTACGACCTAGTCGAGGCGCGCTTCCGACGGATCGTCCGCGATCACCCGGACTTCGCCACGTTCATCGGCATCCACACCGAGGACCACCGACTCGGCGCCGGCGAGCGGGACGCGGTCCTCGGGGAGATCGCCGCCGACCGCGCCCATCTCGCCGCAGTCGAGGCAATGGATCCGGCGGGGCTGTCCGCCGAGGCTCGCTTCGAGCGCGACCTCGAGATCCACAACGTCCGGCGGGACCTGTTCGACGCCGACGTCCAGCGGGTCTGGGAGCGGCGCTCGACCGCCCTCGACGGCGTCGGCGATCCGCTCTTCGCGCTGTTCGCTCGGGAGTTCGCCCCACTGGCCGAACGCCTCGCGGCCATGACCAGCCGGCTCGAGGCGGTGCCCGCATTTCTCGAAGCCAACAAGAGCCGGGCGGTCGTGCCCCAGGTGCGCCTGTGGCAGACGCTGGAGATCGAGACGGCCGGCCAGATCCCGGCTCTGTTCGGGGAGATCGAAGCCGCCGCTGTAGGCGTCCTCGCCCCCGCCGAGCTGCGCCGCCTGCGGGCCGCTTCGGACGCCGCGAAGGCGGCGGTGGCCGACTATCGGACCTGGCTGGAGCGCTCGCTGGCCAACGCGACGGACGACTGGGCGCTCGGTCGCGAGCGCTACGACGAGCTCGTCGGCCTGCGTGGATTCGACGGGCTCGATGCCGACGCGATCCTGGCCATCGGCGAGGAGCAGCTCGCCCAGAACGTTGCCGCGCGCGCCGCAACCGCCCGCGAGATCGACCCGGACCTGAGCGAGACGGAGGTCATCGATCGACTCAAGAGCGACCACCCGACAACGTTCGATGCGGCGCTGGAGGCCTATCGCGACGTGATGGTCCGGTCGCGCCGCTACCTCATCGAGCATGACATCGTGACCATCCCGGCCCACGAGCGGATCGAGGTGATCGCGACCCCGGAGTACATCCGCAACGTGATTCCCTTCGCGGCCTACGTCGACCCACCCAAGTTCGACCCCAACCCCAACGGGATCTACATCGTGACGCCGTCGGTGGGCGACGATCCGAACGCGATGCGCGAGCACAACTACAGCTCGATCAGCAACACCAGCATTCATGAGGCCTACCCCGGGCACCATCTCCAACTATCGGTGGCCGGGTCCCACCCGAGCCTGACCCGGGCGCTGACCAACGCCCCGGAGTTCGTCGAAGGCTGGGGCATGTACTCGGAGCAGATGATGCGCGAGCAGGGCTTCGACGACGCCCCCAACTTCCGCCTGAACATGCACACCGATGCCATCTGGCGGGCCTGCCGGATCATCCTCGACGTGCGCATGCACCGCGGCGAGATCGGCGTCGACGACGGCATCCGGTTCATGGTCGAACAGACCCGCTTCGAGACGGCCAACGCCCGGGCCGAGGTCCGGCGCTACACCTACACCCCGACCTACCAGCTCAGCTACCTGCTGGGCAAGGTCCTGCTCCTCCAGCTGCGGGCCGACGAACAGGGGCGACTCGGCGACGCGTTCTCGCTCAAGGGCTTCCACGACACCCTGCTCCGCAACGCGAGCCTGCCAATCAGCTTCCACCGCCGGCTGCTCCGCGGCGAAGACGGCTCGACGGGTCGCGGCGGCGGGGCGACCGAGCGCGCCGCGGCGCACTGAGCGGCGGATCGTGCAGGTCATCCCCGCCATCGACATCGAGGGCGGGCGCTCGCGGATCGTGTACTGGCCGGGCGCCTCGGCCGGCACCGGCGCGCCGACCGACCGGCCCGACCGGATCGCAGCCCGCTTCGTCGAGGACGGCGCACGGCTGATCCATCTGGTCGACTTCGATGGGGCGCGCGCCCGCCGGCCGGTGAGCCTCGAGACGATCGGCTCGGTCGCGGCCCGGGTGGCGGTCCCGCTCCAGGTCGCCGGCGGGCTCGAAGACGCCGACGGTATTCGCCTGGCATTCGCCGCCGGTGCGACCCGGGTGGTCCTGGCCATGTCGGTGGTCGAGGACCCGCTCCTGCTGGCCGCCTGCCTCGAGGTCGCCGGAGACTGGCTGGCGGTCGGGCTCGACCCGCGCCCCGACCGGCTGGCCGCGTTTCCCTGGAAGCGCTCGGCGATCCCGACCGTTGACGGGCTCGTCGCCGAGCTGGTCGACCGGGGCGTCCGCCGGTTCGTCCTGGGCCATGGCGGCGCCGACCCCGACCACGATCTGCTCAACCGGCTGGTTCGGTCGTACGATGCCGACATCCTCGTCGCCGGCGGGGCGGCCGACCCGGACGCGATCTCGCGCCTGCGCGATGCGGGCGTCGCCGGCCTCATCCTCGGGGAAGCGCTGCTGTCCGGCGCGATCGATTTTCCCGCCGCCGTGGAGGCCGCAGCATGACCCGCCGCCGGCTTCGCAGCCGCACTCCGTCGCTCCTCGGGCTGGCGATCCTCGCCGTCATGAGCGCAGGCTGCGTGGGTGGCCTGCCCGCCCCCTCCCCGTCGCCGGTTGGCGCCGGCTCTGCCGGGTCCTCGGCCGCCGCGGGCAGCTGCCCGACCGCGCAGCCGGCGTCCTTGTCGGCCGGTGACAAGCGAACGATCACGATCGAAACGGCGAAGGGCACGATCGTCGTCGCCATCGATGGCGCGCTCTCGCCGATCGCCACGGGCAACATCGTGGCGCTGGCCGCCTGCGGCTGGTACGACGGGGTCGTCTTCCACCGGGTCGTACCCGGGTTCGTGATCCAGGGCGGCGACGGCCAGTACGGCCGGGTCGGGCCGGACGGCAAGCTGCCCCATCCGGATCTGGCCGGCAACGGCGGCCCGGGCTACACGATCAAGGACGAGCCGGTGACGACGACCTATGTCCGCGGCGTCGTGGCCATGGCCCGGACCGGCGCGCCCGATTCGGTTGGTTCGCAGTTCTTCATCGTCCTCGACGACGCCGCCGCCCGCTCACTCGCGGATCCCAGCACCAACAACTACCAGATCGTCGGACGGGTGACCGCCGGGATGGACGTCGTCGATGCGATCGCGGCAGCCGCCGACGCGGAGGCCCCCAGCCAGCCCGTGGTCATGACCGGGGTCACCGTCAGCCCGTGAGCGAGCACACCAACGGCCGTACACAGAAGGAGATGCCATGACCCGCGCCACAATTGCCACCGACCTGGGCGACATCGAGGTCGAGCTGTTCACCGAAAGCGCGCCGAAGGCCGCCCAGAACTTCGTCGACCTGGCCAACAACGGTTTCTATGACGACGTCATCTTTCACCGGGTCATCCCCGGCTTCGTGGTCCAGGGCGGTGATGGGGAGCACGGCAAGAAGGCCAGCCTCAACAGCGGGCGGGTTGGCACCGGTGGCCCTGGCTACAAATTCGCCGACGAGCCGGTCAAGGGCGACTACGTCCGGGGCGCGCTGGCGATGGCCAATTCGGGCCCGAACACCAACGGCAGCCAGTTCTTCATCTGCACCGACGACCTGACCGGCAAGCTGCCCAAGAACTACACCCTGTTCGGCCAGGTGACCAAGGGTATGGACGTCGTCGACAAGATCGTCTCCGCGCCGCGCAACGCGCGCGACCTGCCCGACGCGCCGGTCGCGATGAACAAGGTGACCATCGCCGAGGACTGAGCAGGACCACTTGCCGCGAAGGTTAAGGAATTTTCACCGCCGAACCTGACAAAACCCTTGGATTCAGACCCGCCAGACGGTACAGTTAAGGGGCTGTGAAAACAGCCTGCTGCCCCAGCTTCAAGGTCATGGGTAGGTAGGGTCAGGGTAGTCGGTGCAGCCGACGTGATAGATGCCTTTGTGGCGTGGCAGAAGAGTCCGTTTCGGCGGACACCTTCACCGGGACAGCATCGGAGCGGTTTCCCTCGGGAGGCCGCTCCGAACCTTTTCCGGCCGTGCCGCGAGGGGGAGCGCGACCATCTGGGCCGTTGCCCGCATCACGGTGGAGGCACACCGGCGGAGCCCACGACGGCTGGGGGGCCGATCCCTGCCTGATCGTCGATCGCTGTGCGCGCCCGGTTCGCTTGGGCGCGGCGCTGGCGGATCGCTACTGCGACGAGCACGGCGATGGTGACCAGATAGGGCAGCATGGCCACGAACTGAGGCGCGCTCCCGGCGCCCTGCAGGCGCAGGGTCAGGGCGTACATGAAGCCGAAGATCAGGCTGGCAGCCAGGACGCCCAGCGGATGCGCTCGCCCGAACATGACCGCCACCAGGGCGATGAAGCCACGCCCGGCGGTCATCCCGATCACGAACTGGGTCACCAGCGAGATCGACAGCTCCGCACCGGCGAGGCCGCACATGATCCCGCACACGACGATCGCCAGGTAGCGCAGCCCCCGAACGGATACGCCGACGCTCGCCGCGGCGAGCGGCTGCTCGCCGACCGCGCGGATCCGGATCCCGAGCGGATGCCTGAACAGCAGCACCTGGAGCACGACCACGAGGGCGAACGCCACGTAGACCAGGATCGAATAGCCCGACAGCAATGAGCCTACGATCGGCATCGCACCGACCACCGGGATGGTCACCTGGGGCAGGCGCTGCAGAGTCGGATCGTAGAAGCTGCCCTCGACCCCGAACAGGGGCAGCATCAGGTAGGTGGTCGCGCCCAGCGCCAGCATGTTGACCGCCAGGCCGGCGACGATCGCGTCGCCACCGAGGTCGACCACGACCACGGCGAAGATCAGCGAGACCAGCACCGCCGCGACGACGGCGAAGACCAGCCCGACCAACGGTTGACCCGTCCAGGCCGTGCCCACGACGGCGAAGAAGGCGCCGAACAACATCAGGCCCTCGAGGGCGATGTTGAAGATCCCGACACGGGCCGTCACCAGCCCGCCCAGGCCGGCCAGCAGGATCGGGGTGAACAGCCGGATGGTGGAGGCCACCAGGGCCACGTCGAGGACGCCGACCAATGCGTCCATCTAGCGCCGCGCCAGCCGTCGGGCGATGAATTCGCGGAGCGTGATCCGGACCGCCAGCACGAAGATGACCGCCGCCTGGACCACGTCGATGAGCTGCAGCGGGACGTCCGTGTTGCGAGCCATGCCCGCCGCGCCAACGTCGAGAGCGGCCAGGAAGATGCCGGCGAAAACGGTCAGGATCGGGTTGGCGGCGGCCAGCAGCGCGGCGATGAAGCCGGTCCAGGCGTAGCCGCCACCGTTGATCGACTGGTCGATGAAGCGGTGATTGAGCCCGGCGACGAGGAGGGCTCCGGCCAGACCGCACAAGCCGCCGCTGAGGCCCATCGCGGTGATCGTCATCCGCCCGGTCCGGATGCCACCGTAGGCGGCGAATTCGGGATTGGCCCCGGTCATCCGCAGCTCGTATCCGAGCACGGTCCGGCGCTGCAGCCACAGGACCGCGAGGGGCACCAGGACCACGGCGATCACGCCCAGGTGCAGCCGGGTACCGCCGATCAGGATCGGCAGGCTGGCATTGGCCGGGATCGTCGCCGTCTGCGGGACGGCCGCTCCGGTCAGGTCGCGGAGCGGGTAGGTCACCAGGTACGAGGCCAGCAGGATCGCGACGTAGTTGAGCAGGAGGGTGATGATCAGGAGCGGCACCTCCACCTTTACCTGGAGCCAGGCCGGGAGGATCGCCCAGGCGGCCCCGGCCGCCATCCCCGCAGCGAGCGCCAGCGGGATCGCCACGACCGCCGGCAGACCGCCGCTGACACCGGCCACCACCGCGGTCGCGAGGGCTCCCAGGATCATCTGACCCTCGCCCCCGAGGTTGAACGCGCCGGCTCGGAAGGCGACCGCCAGGCCCACGCCGGCGACCGCGATCGGGATCGACCGGACCAGCGTCGCGGCGACGTTCTGGGGCGAGCCCACGGCTCCCCGGATGAGCTCACCGTAGGCCTCGATCGGCGAAGCGCCGGCGGCCACGATCGCGATCGCCCCGAGCAGGAACGCCAGGGCCAGGGCCAGGACGGGCACCAGCACCCCGCCAAGGATCCGTCGCGGGTCGAGCCAGCGGGCGCTCCGGCTGGCGATCACCCCGCCCCCGATCCGCCCGGGCTGGCCGGCTTCGGGTCACGGGACCCGCCCAGGGCGCTGCCGGCCATCAGCAGCCCGATGTGTTCGTCGTCGGCACCGGCGGCCGTCATCTCACCGGCGATCCGGCCGGCGTGGAGGACGACGATCCGGTCGGCCATCGCCCGGATCTCGGCGAGGTCCGCGCTGATGAGCAGGACCCCGCTGCCACCGTCGCGCCGCTCGAGCAGGCGCTGGCGGACGAATTCGCTGGCGGCCACGTCAATGCCCCGAGTCGGCTGGGCGGCCACCACCAGCGGTCCCGGATCGGCCAGCTCGCGGGCCACGACGACGCGCTGAGCGTTGCCCCCGGACAGCGTGCGCACGGCCCGGTCCGGATCGTCCGTGCGGATCTTGAACCAGGCTAGGAGCCGTTCGGTGCGGCGCTTTGCCGAGCCGCGATCGAGGAGGCGACGACGGCCGTCCTTGCCACGCTGGCGGCCCATCAGCAGGTTGTCGGCGATGCTGGCATCGGGCGCCAGCCCACGGCGGTAGCGATCGTCGGGGACGTAGGCCAGGCCCGCCGCTCGCCGCCCGGCAACGTCGCGGGCCGTGACGTCGGTGCCGTCGACCTGGATCTGACCACGCCACGCCGGCTGGAGTCCGGCGATGACCTCGGCCAGCTCACTCTGGCCGTTGCCCGCCACACCGGCCACGCCCACGACCTCCCCGGCGTGGACGGTCAGGTCGATGTCGCGCAGGCCGGCAGCGCTGATACCGCGCAGCTCGAGAACCGGGCGTCCCGGGCGCAGGTCGCCCCGTTCGAGGTGGAACAGCACCTCCCGTCCGACCATCGCCCGGGCCAGCTCGCGGGCATCGGTGGCGGCCGCGTCCAGACGGGCGCTGACCCGACCGTCACGCAGGACCGTGATCGCATCGGCGATCTCGAGCACCTCCTCGAGTCGATGGCTGATGAAGACCGTGGTCGCGCCGGCCGAATTCAGGTCGCGAACGACCCGAAAGAGGCCCTCGGCCTCCTGGGGCGTGAGGATCGCGGTCGGTTCATCGAGGATCAGGATCCGCGCGCCGCGGAAGAGCGCCCGCAGGATCTCGACGCGTTGGAGCGTGCCGACACCGAGTCCGCCGACGCGGGCGCGCGGGTCGACCGCCAGGCCGTAGCGCTCGGACAGCTCGGTCACCGCGAGCTCGGCCGCCGCACGATCGAACAGGCCCCGCCGCCGGGGTTCGTGGCCGATGGTCAGGTTCTCGGCGACCGTCAGGGACGGGAACAGCATGAAGTGCTGGTGGACCATCCCGATCCCCAGCTCGAAGGCACGATCGACCCCGCCGATGGCGACCTCTCGGCCGCGCACGGAGATCCGGCCCGCGTCGGGTCGGAGCAGCCCGGCCAGGATCTGCATCAGGGTGGTCTTGCCAGCACCGTTCTCGCCGACGAGGGCGTGGGTCAGGCCGGGGTCGAGGGCAAGATCGACACCGTCGAGGGCCAGGGTCGTGCCAAACCGCTTGACGATGCCCGTCATCGAGACGACGGGCGTGGTCGGGGGGGCGGGGAGCC
>JAXDKT010000064.1:0-20948 GCA_034666965.1 Chloroflexota bacterium
GTTGGCCCGGTCGCCAGCTCTGCCGCGATCGCAGCGAGGAGGCGCCCGGTCCGCTCGGCTCGGCTGGGAACCCGCGCGAGGATCCCGCCCAGGTCGGCCTCCAGGGCACCGGGCGGTCCGTCGGTTCGTGGGAACGCGGCCAGCGCGGCGGCGACCCGCCGGGCGAGCTCGGGGGTGAGCCGGGCCGGGCGGCGACCGGGCAGCGCCGACTCGACGGTCCAGGACGCCCCGGCCGTGGTCCCACGCGCGAGCGGACGCGGGGCGAGGGGCACCCCCAGCCGTGCCAGCATCTCGAGCGTGTCGGACGTCCGCGCCGGGTCGCCCGGAGCACCACTCGCGGCCAAGCGGAGGAGGGCGCCGGCCGCGCCTCGACTCGGTTGTTCGGCCCCCCCGAGGGTGACCCGGGCGATGAGCGTGCCACCCGACCCGAACGCGATCCGCCCGTCGAGCCGGGCGTCGGCCGCCCGCAACGCCGCGTCGAGGACCCGCGCGCCGGGGGCCAGCGTCGTGAGCTCGACGAGCGCGCCCGCGCGGAGCGCGGCACGAACCCGACCGCGCCCCCCACCGCCGAGCCCGCCCGGCATCAGGCGATGGATCCCGACGACACGGAACGGGGCGGGCGGCCGGGCGCTCAGGCGGCGCAGCGCGACTTCGCGGGCGACGGCCGAGCGGAGGGCGTCGAGCAACGACCGACTCGCATCAGGGAGACGGCCCCAGACGACGACGTCGAGCCGCTCCGCGGCGTCGGCCGGCACGGCGCGGTCCCAGCCGGCCCCGGTTTCGACGGCGACCCCGTGCCGATCGGGCTCGGCGGGCATGAACGGGAAGGCCCGCCGTTCGAGCGGCGAGCCGTCCTCGGCCGTGCCGTCAGCCGCCACGAGGCCTGCCAGGTCGGCGGTCACGACGGCGGTCGCCGGATCTGGCGCCCGACGTACCGCCTCCAGATCAGGTCGGTCACCGTGCGACGAACCGAGTCGGCGTCGGGCGATGCGTCGACGATGACCCCGTCCGGCACCGAATCGGCCAACTCGGCATAGCGTCGGCGCTGCGCCTCGACGACCTCGATGGGATGCTCCCGTCGACGGCTCAGAAGGACCTCGGCGGGCGCATCGAGCACGACGACGAGGTCGGGCGTCGGCAGCGAGCGCGCCAGGAGGGCCCGCCGCAAGCGCGTGCGCCGACCGGCAGATGGCGGCAACGGCAGGCGGGCGTCGTAAGCGTAGCGGTCGAACAGCACGAGCCGCCCGCGGCGGCGATGCCAGGCCGCCCCGACCGCGAGGCGCCACAGGCGCAGGAGGAGAGCGACCGTCGCGAGGCCGGGCTTGCTGAACCGCCGCCGGTCGGCCGGATAGAGCCCGGCGTAGAACTCGCGCACCGGAAGGATGAAGGAGCGGGCGA
Source organism: Chloroflexota bacterium (assembly GCA_034666965.1). Taxonomy (GTDB): domain Bacteria; phylum Chloroflexota; class Limnocylindria; order Limnocylindrales; family CSP1-4; genus Chersky-267. Next base: position 1,399 of record JAXDKT010000064.1, read on the forward strand.
CGGCCGCGGTCAGGCTCGACTTGCCGGCGCCGTCCGGACCGAGGACGGCCACGACCAACCCGGGCGCGCGATCGTTGCGGGGCGCGCGAACCTTGCGGGGCCCCCGATCGGCGCTCGGCCCCGGATCGGCGCTCGGCCCCGGATCGGCGCTGGGCCCCGGGTCGGCGCTGGGCCCCCGAACCGAGCGCCGAGCCGGGTCGTCAGCGGACTGGCCGGGGTGGAGCCGGAGCCAGAGCCAGCGGTCGGCGTCGCGGTCGTAGGCGGCGTAGGTCCGCGCGCCATCCCCGTTGGCTGCCACCGCGGCAAAGCCCAGCTCCGCCAGGATCGGCCGAACCGCCGCCCAGGGCTGGCCGACCAGCCGGGCATCGGCCAGATCCGCGGCCTCGGCCGGGAGTGCCGTCTCGCCCGAGGCGAGGAGACCGGAACGCGCCAGCGCCGCGATCGCGCCGGAGGTCGCCGGCTTCGGTGCCGGGTCGTCGGGCGCCGGCCGCGTGCCCCGGTCGTCGGGCGCCGGCTTCGGTGCCGGGTCGTCGGGCGCCGGCTCGGTCATCGCTCGGACAGGTCGCTCATCTGCCGATGACCGAAGGCGAACGGCGTAGCATGCCGGCAACCCTACCCGAACTGATCTGCGACCGTTCGGGGCCCCAGGCGCTCGGGGCCTCGGGCCTTCAAGGCCTCGGGCGAACGAGGCGCGGTCGGATAGCCGATCGGGGCGTACGCTTGGCGCATGCAAGCCCCCGCCGCCCCGTGCACGCATCTCGACATGATCCGGCCGGTGACCCCGTCGGCGCCGGGCTGCGAGGACTGCCTCCGGATCGGCGGATGGTGGGTCCACCTGCGGATGTGCCTCACCTGCGGCCACGTCGGTTGTTGCGACCAATCCCCGAACAAGCACGCAACGGCCCACTTCAGGGCCACCGGGCACCCGCTGATCAACTCGCTCGAGCCGGGCGAGGACTGGCTGTGGTGCTACATCGACGAGGTCTTCCTCGAGCCGGCCTGAGTCGGTCAGTTCGCGGCCGCGTTTGGCCTCACGCGGCTGACCATTCCACTATCCCCGAGGCTCGGGCTGGGCTAGGCTTGACCCAGGACCGCGACGATCGACGGTCCGCCTGGGAGGACCGTCCGGATGGACAAGAAGGCGAAACAGCCAAAGAAGCCGAAGCAGACCAAGGCCAAGGACAGCGGTTCGGCCAAGAAGTAGCCGGCGGGCCGTCCGGCCCCGAGCGCCCAGGCCCGACTCGCCCGAGCGCCCAGGCGCGGGAGCGCCCAGGCCCGACTCGCGCGAGCGCCCAGGCCCGACTCGCCCGAGCGTCTTTGCCTCGGGCCGCCCGAGCGCCCAGGCCCGACTCGCCCGAGCGTCGTTGCCTCGGGCCGCCGCTGCGGATTTCCACCGCGTTCCTTTCACCTGCGCATGGTGGGCACGCTAAGTGAACTGCCGAGTCGATCCACCAGGTTCGGCAGGGCTCCGAGCCGGCCAGCTGAGCGTGGAACGGTGGGCCGCGACCCGAGATCGGGGTCTCGCGGCGACCGAATCGGCCTCCGACGTTCGTTAGCGTGCGGGCCATGCGCGCCTGACAAGGGGCGGGCCGGGGGCGCGACCGAATCGGTCTCCGACGTCCGTTAGCGTGCGGACCATGCGCGCCTGACAAGGGGCGGGCCGGGGGCGCGACCGAATCCTTCCTTGGCGTGCTAGCCATGCGCGCCTGACAAGGGGCGGCCCTGGGACCCGTGCCAAACGGCCTGTTCTGAGGTCGCGTCCGGGGGCCATCCGGCACTTTTCCAGCCGGGCATCCGGGCACATGCTGGGACCGATCGCGGGCCGGCGCTTCGTATCGAGGAGGATCCCATGCAGACCATGACGCCGGACCGCCCACTCGACCTCGACGCCACCGTCGTGGGACCCGGCGCCAACCCGGGCCCGGTCTCGCTGCGGGAACAGGTCAACGCCCGGCTGTGCGGCGCCGAGGCCCGGGAATCGGTTGCGCGGAGCCTGACCCGGGTCGTCGAGGACGCCTTCCTGCCCGGATCCTGCTCGTCGACCCGCCACCTGCGCGACGCTCTGGACGAGCCGATCGCGGCGGCCACCGAGACGGCCATTACGACCCTCGTCGACGAGCTCGCGGACCTGCTCGATCTGCTCCCGGAGACCGCCGCAGACGCCTGGTCGCGCGCGCGGCTCGAGGCCGACCTCGGCTACGAGTAGGGCGGCGGCCTAGCCGGTCGCGAAGAGGCGGGCAGCGATCCCAACCAGCGCGATCGCGCCCGCGACCATCCAGGCGTCCCGGCGCAGCCGCGACGGACCACCCTCATGGCCCCGCCAGCGGGCCAGCAGCACGGCGAGCGGCAGTGTGAGGAGCGCCGCCGGACCGTAGAGCCAGTGGAGCGGGTCGGCCGGTCGCGAGCCCGACCAGACCAGGAGCAGGCCGATCGCTCCGTTGAGCGCGACGAGGACGAGGACGGTCAGCACCATTCGGTCTACGAGGAAGCGATGATCGAGGTGCCCGCTCGATCGTCGAGCGGTGTACGCCGACCAGGCCGCGGCCGCCCCAAGGAGTGCCCCCGCAACGAGGAACACCTTGCCCAGGATCTCGTGCGCGACCGCCACGTGCGAGACGTTACCAGCCGGGCCACGGTCGTCGGAGCGATTCGGACACGCCAATGCAAGGGCCTGACTGGTATTGCGATCCCTGCGTTCGGCATGGAGCCGTAACGTCTATCGGCACGACCGGTAGCCATCGGCGCGAACGGCTTGCCCGACGACCTATTCTGTGACCGTCGACGGGGTGGTGCGCGCGCCCCCAGGAGCCGCTACGCGAGGCTGGGTCTTCGTGGGTACGGATCGTCGAGCAGCCGGCGGACTGGTGGCGCTGGGCGCCCTGCTCGCGCTCGGGTGGGCCATCGGCGCGGGACCGCTGGCCGCCGCGCGGCCCGCCGACGGGGGGTCCCCCTCGACGACCGTTGGAGCCGCGTCCGCGGTCACCGGCGTCGAGGGCAAGGTCCTCTACGACTCGAGTTGCGCCGCCTGTCACGGACCGCAGGGCGAGGGCACGATCAACGGTCCGGCCCTGACCTCGGCGGGCGCAGCCGGGGCCGACTTCATGCTCCGCACGGGGCGGATGCCGCTGTCTGCGCCCGGAGCCCCGTCGATCCCGCGCCAGCCCGCCTTCGACGACGCCCAGATCAGGGCCCTGGTCGCCTACGTCGCATCGCTTGGCGACGGTCCGGCGATCCCGGCCGTCCAGGTTACCGATGGGTCGGATCTTGCCAGCGGCCGGCGCCTGTACATCGCGTCGTGCGCGGCCTGCCACGGTGCGGCCGGGAGCGGCGACGCCGTTGGCGGCGGATACATCGCGCCGCCGGTCCTCGACACCGCCCCGACCCAGGTGGGGGAGGCGATCCGGATCGGCCCCGGGGCCATGCCCGTGTTCGACGCCAAGCAGATCTCCGACCGCGACCTGTCGTCGATCGCCGCCTACCTCGCCCTGCTGCGCCGTGACGCGGCGCCGGGCGGCCTGGCCGTGGGTGGCGTCGGCCCCGTCGCCGAGGGCTATGTCGCCTGGCTGGTCTACCTCGGTGGACTGCTCGCGGCGGCCCGGCTGATCGAGCGTGGGCGGCGTCGGTGACCGCCTGGAGGTCTCGGTGACCGATCCCGACCGACGCTCCGAGCGGATCGTCGCGGCCCTCTTCGCCGTCACGGCCGTGACCGGCGTTGGCCTCCTGGGGCTGTACCTCGCCGGCGGTCAGACCCAGCTGGAGGGCGTCCTTCTGGCGATCGCGCTGGGATCGCTGGGGATCGGCGTGGCGATCTGGGCCCAGGAGCTGATGACCACCCCGATCGCGATCGAGGAGCGTCATTCGCTCGAGTCGGATCCGGTCATCGCGGGTGAGCTCAAGGGGGCGCTCGACGAGGAGGCGGGGTTCACCCGCCGCCGGATGCTGGTCGGGATGCTCCTGGCGGCGTTTGGCGGGCTTGCCGCGGCGCTGGCGATCCCGGTTCTGTCGTTGGGGCCGGCGCCAGGGCGGGAGCTGTTCACCACCGGGTGGCGCAGTGGCAAGCGGCTGGTCGGCCTCGACGGACAACCGGTCCGGGCGGGCGACCTGGCAGTCGACGGTGTGGTGACCGTGTTTCCGGAGGATGCGGCCGGTTCGGCCGACAGCCAGACGCTGCTCATCCGCGTCCCGCCGGGCTCGCTCCGGCTGTCGGCGGAGCGGGCCAGCTGGGCGCCCGACGGGTACGTGGCCTACTCCAAGATCTGCACCCACGCCGGCTGCCCCGTGGGTCTGTATCGCGCCGCGGAGCGGCAGCTCATCTGTCCCTGCCACCAGTCGACGTTCGACGTGCTGACCGGGGCGAACCCCGTCTTCGGGCCGGCGGCCCGAGCGCTGCCGCAGCTGCCCATCCGGCTCCAGCCAGATGGGACGTTCATCGCCACCGGGGACTTCCCGGAGCCGGTCGGGCCGGCCTTCTGGGACATCACCGCGCAGACGCCGGACGGTCGATGAGCCAGCGAACCGAGCCGGAGCGCACCGAGCGGGCCGAGCCGGAGCGCACCGAGCGGACCGAGCCGGAGCGAACCGAGCTCGAGCGGCTGGGTGCCTGGCTCGACGAGCGGACCGGCGCGGCGACGATCACGCGGAACGTCCTGCGCAAGGTGTTCCCCGACCACTGGTCGTTCCTGCTCGGGGAGATCGCGCTGTTCTGCTACGTCGTCCTGGTCGCGACGGGTGTCTTCCTGACCTTCTTCTTCGCCGCCGACACCCGGTCGGTGACCTACGAAGGGCCCTACCCGCCCCTCCGCGGTGAGTCGGTCTCGGCGGCATTCGACTCGATCATGCGCCTGACGTTCGAGGTCCGGGCCGGCCTGCTGATGCGCCAAATCCACCACTGGGCCGCGCTCGTGTTCGTCGTCGCGATCGTGGTCCACATCTGCCGGGTCTTCTTCACCGGCGCCTTCCGCCGGCCGCGCGAGATCAACTGGCTGGTCGGCGTGGGGCTGTTGCTGCTGGCCCTGGCCGCGGGGCTGACCGGCTACTCGCTCCCCGACGACCTGCTCTCGGGCACGGGCCTGCGGATCGTCTACTCGGTCGTGTTCGCGATCCCGTTCATCGGCCCGTGGCTGGCCTACCTGGTGTTTGGCGGCGAGTTCCCCACGGCCGAGCTGATCGGGCGCCTGTACGTCTTCCACATCATGCTCCTGCCGGCCCTCACGATCGGCCTGATCGCGGCCCACCTCGGGATCATGTGGATCCAGAAGCACACCCAGTTCCGGGGCGAACGGGCGCGCGAGACGAACGTCGTCGGACGCCACTTCTGGCCCGGTCAGGCCTTCCGCTCGCTGGGCATGTTCTTCGTGACCGCGGCCGGTCTGGCCCTGCTCGGCGGCCTGGTCCAGATCAATCCGGTCTGGATCTACGGTCCGTTCCTGCCCTACGCGGTCAGCTCGCCGGCCCAGCCGGACTGGTACGTCGGCTGGCTCGAGGGAGCGCTCCGGATCGGGCCGAACTGGGAGCCGACGATCCTGGGAGTGACCATCCCGAGCCCGTTCCTGCCGGGGATCCTGTTGCCGGCCATCGTCTTCGGGGGCTTCGCGCTGTGGCCGTTCATCGAGGCCCGCCTGACCGGCGACCATCGCGTCCACCACCTGCTCGACCTGCCCTGGCAGGCGCCCGGCCGGCTGGCCGTTGGCGCCGCCACCCTGACCCTCTTCCTGGTCCTGACCCTGGCCGGTGGCAATGACGTGCTGGCGGTGACGCTCCACGTCGAGGTGGAGGACCTCACCCGGGCGTTCCGGGTGCTGGTCTTCGTCGCCCCGCCGCTCGTCGGCGTGGTGGCCTACCGGCTGGCCGTCGAGCGCGCGCGCCGAGCCGGGCCGCTGGGGCCGCCCGGGGGCCTGGCTCTCCACCGGACCGCCACGGGCGGGTTCGAGGAGACCGAATGAGGCGCCTCCGACTCGGCGCCGGGCTGGTCGTGGCGATCGTGCTCGTGAGCGGCTGCCTGCCGGCGCCGGCCAGCAGCCAGGCACGGGCGATCAGCGAGCTGTGGACCGCATTCGTGGTTGCCGCGGCGATCGTGGGCGGGGTGGTCTGGGGCCTCATCACGATCGCCCTGGTTCGGTTCCGGCGGCGAGCGCGGGAGGCCCAGATCCCGCCCCAGTTCGCAGACGCCCGCCGGCTCGAGATCGCCTGGACGGCGATCCCGATCGCCATCGTCATCGGTCTGTTCTGGCTGACGCTCGGCGCCCTGGGCAGGATCGAGGCCCGTGCGCCGGGCGCGGTCGAGGTCGACGTCGCGGCGTTCCGCTGGCAGTGGCGTTTCGACTACCCCGCCAGCGGCGTTTCGGTGACCGGCCTCCCGGACGCGCCGGCCGAGATGGTCGTGCCCGTCGGCGAGCCGATCCACATCGTGCTCGGCTCCAGCGACGTCATCCACTCGTTCTACGTGCCGGCCTTCCTGTTCAAGCGCGACACGATCCCGGGCCGGACGACCGAATTCGACCTGACGATCGCCGAGCCGGGTGCCTACGGCGGCCAGTGCGCCGAGTTCTGCGGCGTCTTCCACGACCGGATGACCCTCACCGTGCGGGCCGTCAGCCCGGCCGAGTTCGAGGCCTGGCTCGCCGCCCGGCGCGGGGCCGGAGCCAGCCTGCCGCGGCCATCCGGGTCGGGCGCTCCGGTGGCCGGTCCCAGCGCGAGCGCGCCATGAACCAGGCCCGCGCCCAGGCGACGACGAGGGAGGCCATCGCCGCCCACGCGACCGCTGGCGACGTCGGCACCCTGACCGGCTGGCTGACCACGACCGATCACAAGCGGATCGGGATCCTGTACATCGCGACCGCCTTCGGGATGTTCCTGGTCGGCGGGCTGATGGCCATGATCATGCGCGCGGAGCTGGCCGCGCCGGGGCTCCAGTTCGTGGGCGAGCAGGGCTACGACGAGCTGTTCACGATGCACGGCACGATCATGCTGCTCCTGTTCGGGACGCCCATGGCGGTGGGGCTGGCCAACTACATCGTGCCGCTCCAGATCGGTGCCGCGGACATGGCCTTCCCGCGCCTCAACGCGCTGTCGTACTGGCTGTTCCTGTTCGGGTCGCTGATCGTCCTGAGCGGCTTCCTGACCAACGGCGGCGCCGCGGCCGCGGGCTGGACCGGCTACGTCCCGCTGAGCGGCCCGGTCTACGAGCCGGGGATCGGTCTGGACCTGTGGCTGGTGGGTCTGGGCCTGGTGGGCTTCTCGAGCATCGTCGGCGCGATCAACTTCGTGACCACGATCTATGCCCGCCGGGCACCCGCGATGAGCATGCTCCGGATGCCCATCTTCACCTGGAACATCCTGGTCACGGCCCTGCTCATCCTGTTCGCCTTCCCGCCTCTGACCGCGGCCCTGGCGATGCTGTTCATCGACCGCCACCTGGGCGGTGCCGTGTTCGACCCGACCCAGGGCGGGAATCCGCTCCTGTGGCAGCACCTGTTCTGGTTCTTCGGTCACCCGGAGGTGTACATCCTGATCCTGCCCTTCTTCGGGGTGGTGACCGAGATCATCTCGGTCTTCAGCCGCAAACCGGTGTTCGGGTACCGGGCCTTCGTCCTGGCCACGACCGCAATCGCCAGCCTGTCGATGGCCGTCTGGGCCCACCACATGTTCACGACCGGCGCCGTCAGCCTGCCCTTCTTCAGCCTGGTCTCGTTCGCCATCGCGGTGCCGACCGGGATCAAGTTCTTCAACTGGATCGCCACGATGTGGCGGGGCCAGCTGACCTTCGAGGCCCCGATGCTGTGGTGCGTCGGCTTCCTGTACCTGTTCCTGCTGGGCGGGATCAGCGGGGTCATCGTCGCGTCGCCACCGCTCGACTTCCACTTCCAGGACACCTACTTCGTGGTGGCCCATTTCCACAACGTGCTGATCGGCGGATCGGTCTTCGCGATCTTCGCGGCAACGTACTACTGGTTCCCCAAGATGACCGGGCGACGCCTCTCGGAGCGGCTCGGGCAGGTCCATTTCGGACTGTCGGTGATCGGCTTCACATTGACCTTCCTGCCCCAGTACCAGCTCGGGCTGGCGGGCATGCCGCGCCGGATCGCGGACTACGCGCCGACCAGTGGCTGGAGCGACCTGAACCTGCTGTCGACGATCGGCGCGGCGATCCTGGGTCTGAGCGTCGTGCCCTTCCTCGTCGCCGTCGTGGCGGCCCTCCGCCGGCCGGCCTCCGAACCGGCCGATCCGTGGGGGATCGGGGCGACCCTCGAATGGTGGACGAGCTCACCGCCGCCGCCGGGCAACTTCGAGAGCCTGCCGCCCATCCGCTCGCCCCGGCCGGTGTTCGACGCCCATCACGGCGCCGGGCGGCCTCAGGACGGCGGCGTGGTTCGGGACGGCGGCGAGGTTCGGGACCGCGACCGATGAAGGACCTGCCCGAGGAGGTCTGGCTGTTCGTCCGAACGTCGATCTTCGGCCTCGTCGTGGGCAGCCTGTACTGGTTCCTGACATACGAGACGGCCGGGACCGTCCTGCTGCTGGGCTTCGGGGCTGGCTCGGCGCTGGTCGCGGTCGTGCTGTTCCTCGGGGCACGGGGGCGCGCCGGCCGACCGCCCCGCGTCGACCGGCCCTTCGGCGACGAGCGCGGCCGGGTTCCGTCGCCGGGCTGGGCCCCGCTCGGGGTCGGGCTGGGGCTGGCCGGGACCGCCCTCGGGCTCGTCTTTGGGCCCTGGCTGGTGCTGCTCGGCCTGCCGCTCGCCCTCGTCGCCGGCCGCACCTGGCTCGCCGCCGCAATGCGCGAGGCGGACGCCGTGGAAGGCGCCGATGCTCAGTAGCCGCCGGCGGATCAGCTCCCGCCGGCGTTGCCGCGCATGCGAGCCATGTAGGCGGCGGCCTGGGCGCGTCGCTCGAGGTTGAGCTTGGACAGGATCGAGCTGACGTAGTTCTTGACCGTCTTGTCGGACAGGAACACCTCGGCCGCGATCTCCTTGTTGGTCTTGCCCTCAGCCACCAGCAGCAGGATCTTCTGCTCCTGGGACGTCAACTGGGCCAGCTCCTCGGGCTGATCGGCCGTGGCGATCCGCCGGACGCGCTCGAGCACCCGCCCGGTGACCGCCGGGTCGAGCAGGGATTCGCCCCGGCCGACCGCCTCGAGGGCCGCGACCAGATCGCGGGCGCGAACCTGCTTGAGCAGATAGCCGCTGGCCCCCGCGATGATCGCCGAAAGGACGGCGTCCTCGTCCGGGTAGCTGGTCAGGATGACCACGCGGGTCTCGGGCAGCTCGGCCCGGATCTCCCGGCAGGCCTCGATCCCCGAGCCGTCGGGCAGGCGGACGTCCATGATCACGAGGTCAGGCCGGAATTTCCGTGCGGCGGCCACCGCTTCGGCGACCGTGCCGGCCTCGGCGACGACCTGGAACTCGGGCCGACGTCCGAGCAGGGCGGCAAGACCCTGGCGCACCACCTCGTGGTCGTCCACGATGAGCAGGCTCGCGGGCCTGGACGCGGACTCGGTGTCGGTCACGTGTGCTCCCTGGTCCATCGATCCGGGACGCTGACGATCACCCGCGTCCCTCCACCCGGTCGGCTGTCGAAGGTCACCGTGCCGCCGATCTGGGCCACCCGTTCGCGCGTGTTGGTCAGACCGTGATGGCCCGGCTTGCCCACCTGAGCCGGATCGAAGCCGAGGCCATTGTCCTCGATCGTGAGCCGCCACGTCCGTCCGGGTTTCGACGTGGTCAGCTCCAGGCTGGCCCGACTCGCGTGCGAGTGGCGGACGACGTTGCTGAGCGATTCGTTGACGATCGCGAGAAGCTGACCGGTGACCTCGGCAGGTGGCTCGGCGACCGGTTCGGCCAGGCGCAGGTCGAGCTCGATGATCGTGTTGTGGCGGTACTCCTCGACGAGGGCCGCCAGCCCGCCGACGAGCGTGGCCCCTTCGAGGAGCTCGGGTCGCAGGCCGAAGATGAAGTTGCGGATGTCCTGAATGGCGAGGTGGATCGAGTCGATCGCGCGCTCGACGCGAGCCGCCGCCTCGGCCCGGTCGTCGTCCATCAGCTCCGGGACGTCCTCGAGCGACAGGCCCACGCCGTACATGTTCTGGATGATCCCGTCGTGCAGATCCTTGGAGATGCGCTCGCGTTCGTCCACGACCGCCAGGCGCCGGAGCTGCTCGTGCAGCCGGGCATTGTCCATGGCGATCCCCGCGTGCAGGGCGAAGGTCTCGACCAGAGACTGGTCCGCCGCGCTGAACTCGGCCGCGCCGGTCTTGTCGGTCAGGTAAAGGCGGCCCACGGTGGCCCGCTTGACCACGATCGGGACGCCCAGAAAGCTGTGCATCGGGGGATGGTTCGGAGGAAACCCGGAGCGACGCGGATCGGTGTTGATGTCGGCGATCCGGAACGAGCGGTTCTCGCGGATGATCAACCCCAGCAGGCCGTGGCCCTCGGGTAGTGCGCCGATCCGTCGCCGGGTGGCTGCGTCGATGCCGCTCGTGATGAAGCGCTCGATCCGGCCGTTGGCATCGACGATCCCGAGGGCGGCGTAGCGAGCGCCGACCAGTGGGCGGACCCGGTCGACGATGACCTGCAGGACGTCGTCGACGGGGGCAAGCCCGGCGATCTCTCGGACGGCGGCGTCGAGGGCGGCATGAACCTGATCCGGGGCGCTGGGCGTGGCGACCTTCGGTTCAGCCATTCCGGCCGAGCATAGCAAGCCCGGGCACCCGGGCTGGACGGCCCATCCGAACGGGCCGGAGGTCACTGGTCCGGGCGCGGTCTCGCGCCGATGATCCGGGCATGGACACCATCGCAGACCAGATGACGGCCGCGTCGACCGCGATCGATGGCTCACGAGTGAGCCAGAGCGCACGAGACGCGAACGTCGATGGCCAGCTCGTCGGTATCCGTCGGCTGCTGCTCGCCACGGACCTATCGCCAGCGTCCGAGCGAGCCGCCGACAAGGCGATCGGTCTGGCGCTCGAGTCCGGCGCCGAGCTGCTCGTGCTCAGTGTCATCGACCCGCGCCGGCTGCGCCTTCCGGGCGGCCTGTTCTTGCGCCGCATCGACCAGGAGAGGGCGCGGATCGAGGCCGGCGTGCACACGCTCGTCAGTCGTGCCCGCGCCGCGGGCGCCAAGGCGACGTTCCTCGTCTGGGAGGGCGATCCCGCCGAAGCGATCCTGGCCGCTTCCGACGCGGAGAACGTGGACGTGATCCTCCTCGGGTCACATGGTCGCGGCCGGCTTGGCCGGCTGGTGCTGGGCAGCGTGTCCAGCCGGGTGTCCGAGGAGGCCCGCTGCCAGGTACTGGTCATTGGAGCTATCGCCGCGGCGTTGTGAGGATCACACTGTCGAGGCACTCGGTCGCGCGGCAATGCCGGGCGACAATCGAAGGGAGTCGTTGATGTTCTCGCGTTACCGCAGCTTCGTTACACCCCTGGGTGTCATCGCCGCTGCCGTGCTCGTCTATATGGAGAACCCGTGGTTCGCCCCAGCGGACGGATCGACCGAGCGAGCGGTCGCCACGGTCCTCTTCTGGGTCCTCGCCGTCGTCTTGCTGCTCCTCATGTTCGAGGACCGCAACGCGCCCGCGGCCAAGGGGGTCGAGGTCGAAGGACCGGCCTTCACTCGCTATCTGTTCAGCAACACGCGGGCGGGCCTGTTCTGGCTGCCGATCCGCATCTTCGTGGGCTTCCAGTGGCTCGAGGCCGGCTGGCACAAGCTCACCGGGCCCGGCTGGGTCGACGGTGGCAGCTCGCTGCTGGGGTTCTGGCAGGGCGCCGTCAAGGTTCCGGAGACCGGCCGACCGCCGATCAGCTTCGAGTGGTATCGCGGCTTCCTGCAGTTCCTGATCGACAACCACGCCCAGAGCTGGTTTGGCTGGCTGATCACGCTGGGTGAGATCGCCGTGGGTGTGGGCCTGCTCCTTGGCGCCCTGACCGGCCTGGCCGCCTTCTTCGGGGCCATGATGAACATGTCGTTCCTGCTGGCCGGCTCGGCGTCGACCAACCCGATCATGTTCACCTTCGCCATCGGGCTGATCCTGGCCTGGAAGGTCGCCGGCTACTACGGTCTCGACCGCTACCTCCTGCCCCGGCTGGGTGTCCCGTGGCACGCGAAGGTCCAGGCCGTGGCTCCACCGTTGACGCGGGGGGCGCCGGCCAGCTGACCGGAGACGCCGCCAGGCTCTGACCTGGGACCCGGACGGGCTGGGCTCGTCCGGGTCCTGCTCGTCCGGCGGCCGATTCGTCGCTCCTGGCTCGTGCGGATCCCGGGCGCCTCAGCCAACGGACCGGTCCCGCCGGATTGGGGCTGCACTCCGGAGGCACGACACTCGGCCCCCACAGACGTGCCGTAGGTCCCTTTCCCCGATGGGGTTTCGCCACCGAGGATGTCGACATGAATACCGATGCCAGCCTCATCTCGGAAGGCTCCGAGACGGCGATCCCATCCAGGCTCGTCCAGGTTTCGACCGAGTCCCTGACCCGGCGCGGGTTCCTCCGTGGCGCGGCCCTGGCCGGCGGCGGGCTGCTGGCCGCCGGGGTGGCGGCGTGCGCGCCGAATGGTGCGGCGCCCACCTGGACCTATCCACCGGCGGCGGCGCCTGGCCAGGGCGGGGGACCGTCGCCGAGCGGCGTCGCGGTCAGCCCCGATCATGACCACGCGTCGCCGGCCCCGTCCGCATCCGCGGTGCCCGTCGACCACGACGCCGCGGCCCTGGCGGTGGTGAAGCGATTCCTCGACGGCGAGTACGGCAAGGTCGACGGCGCCGGCAATCAGCCCTACGCACCAAAGCTCGACGGCGAGACCAAGGTCTTCGAGCTCACGGTCGACAAGATCAGCCACCGGATCGACGCGCTGAAGCCGGGGCTCGACGCGCTCGGCTTCAACGGCACGTGGCCGGGCCCGCGCCTCGAGGTGATCGAGGGTGACCGGGTCCGGGCCATCTTCAAGAACAACCTGGACGAGTCAACCGGGATCCACTTCCACGGGCAGCGCTTGCCCAACAACATGGACGGCGTCCCGCACATCACCCAGGACCCGATCCTGCCGGGCGGTTCGTTCACCTACGAGTTCGTCGCCCGCACCTCCGGCTCGCACATGTATCACTCGCACCACAACGCGACCGACCAGGTCGGCCGGGGTCTCCTCGGGGCGTTCATCGTGCAGCCCCGGGATCCCGCCCTGCGCTACGACAAGCTCTACGGCGCGACCCAGGACATCGTCTGGATCAGCAACGACACGCTGGGCGGCTTTACGATCAATGGTCGTGGCTTCCCGGCGACCGCTCCCATCGTGGCCAAGGTCGGCGAGAAGATCGTGATCCGGTTCATGAACGAGGGCATCATGAGCCACCCCTGGCACCTCCATGGCATGCCCATGCACGTCGTTGCCCGGGATGGCTACCCGCTTGGCTCGGCTGCGTTCTCCTGCGACACCCTGGGGGTCAACCCCGGCGAGCGCTGGGACGTGGTGATCGATTGCGAGGATCCCGGAGCCTGGGCGTTCCACTGTCACATCCTGCCCCACGCCGAGGGTCATGACGGGATGTTCGGGATGGTCACGGCGCTCGTGATCCAGGACGCGACCGCAGATGCGGTCGAGCGCTCGACGGGGGTGACGCCGGTCGTCGCCGCCGCGTCAGCGGCCGGATCGACGGCCGCCGTCTGCCGGATCCCGCGAGCGGGGTAGCGCCGGCGGGTCGGACGACCAGGCAGTCGCTCAGGCGGTGCCGAGTGCCCGCAGGTCGGGCTTGACCTCGCCGACTCGGTGGTCGATTGCCGGGTCGAACAGTCGCACCCGGCCGCCGCCCGCTCGCTTGGCCGCGTACATCGCCAGATCCGCACCACGGACCACCGTGTCGGCCGTGTCCGAGACCTCGGCCAGGGCGATCCCGATGCTCAGCTTCACGTCGACCGACATGGGCGTGAGCCTGAACGGCTCGGTCATGGCGGCCCGGATGCGCTCGGCGATGGCGACCGCGCCGCTGGACTCGGTCAGGTCTTCGAGCAGGACCCCGAACTCGTCACCGCCCAGGCGGGCGGCCGTGTCGACCGGGCGCATGACCGCCTTCAGCCGGCTGGCGATCATGCGCAACAGCTCGTCGCCGGCGGCGTGACCCAAGCGGTCGTTGACGGTCTTGAAGTCGTCCACGTCGAGATACATCACCGCCAGGCTTCGTCCGGTCCGGGCTGACAGGCCCAGGCCGCGATTGAGGCGCTCTTCGAACAGGGCTCGATTAGCCAGGCCGGTCAGTGGATCGTGGAGGCTCTGCTGCTCGACGAAGCGCCACGAAACCAGGCTGGCGACGCTGGCCGCCAGGACGAAGCCGCCATGGATGGCCGCCCACAGGACCGGGTTGGCGCGCGCCGCGGGATGATTGAATACGGCGTCCGGGTCGACCAGCCCGAGGACGGCGTGGTGAAGGGTGACGTAACCGATCGCCACGAGGAACGGACCCCAGTCCTGGTACAGGCTGATGACCGCGATCATCACGAAGAAGTGAAAGTGGGCCTCGACGAATCCACCGGATAGATGGACGAACATTGCCGAGGCACTGACCAGCCCGAAGCTCGCCGCCGCGGCGCGCGTTCGGTGGCTCCAGCGCCTCCAGCCCGCGACCAGGGCCGCGACCGCCACGGTCGACGACTCGCTCACCGCGATCGGAATGCCGTGGTTCGTCCAGAGCGCAAACAGGAACACCGCGGCGACGTGCCCCCAGAGCAGGGCCAGGATCGCCCGATGGCGGCGCGCCCAGGTTTCCGGGGGCAGCGGCCGGCCGCGGGGCAGCAGGTCGCGGGCTCGTTCGATCGTTCGAGCGGCAGCTGCCACGATCGGCGTCGGCACCCGCGCGCGGCGTCGTGCCGCCGGGATGACCGGGATGTCTCGACTGGTCATATCTACGCAGTTGGATCCTGTGGGGTGCGACAACTCTAGGATCGCGCGCGCCCGGTTGACATGGCCCGTTCGATGGGCGCCGCACGCCTGAAGGTACCGACCGCCGGGAGACCGTTGCCGACCCGCGCCGGACGCCGTCAGCTGGCGACGCTCGTCAGCTCGGTCAGCCGCTCGGGTCGCCCGAGCAGGAAGCCCTGGCCGTACTGGACGCCCAGGTCGCGCAGCGTCGCCAGCTCGGCCGGGGTCTCGACGCCCTCGGCGACGAGCAGGAAGCCGGCTTCGCGCGCGAAGTGGACGAAGCCGACGATCAGGGCCCGGCGGCTGGGATCGTGGGCGAGCCCATGGACCAGCCCGATGTCGAGCTTCACGTGGGTCGGGCGCGCGTCGAGGATGTGGCGCAGGCTGGCGAACCCCGCGCCGGCGTCGTCGACGGCCAGGGTCCGCTGCGGTCCCAATCGCTCGATCGCCGCCCGGATCGGCCCGTAGCTTTCGACCACCTCGTGCTCGGAGAGCTCGATCACGACCGGCCGCTGAACCGATCGCAACAGCCGTCCCAGCGTCCGGCCCTCGCTCAGCAGCGCCGCCGAGCTGTTCACGCTCAACCACACGTCGGGGGGCAGGGCGTCGGAGGCCTCGAAGGCCGCCACGAGGGTTGCCACCTCGAGATCGCGCAACCGCCCGGCGATCGACGCCTGGTTGAAGACCTCCTGCGTCGGCAGATCTGTGTCGAACCTCGTCAGGGCCTCGTAGCCAACGATCCGGTTCGTCGGAAGCTCGAAGATCGGCTGAAAGACCGGCCAGAAGGCGCGCCGTTCGATGAGGTCGTGGATCACCTGCGAAGCGGTCGAGGCCGCCGCGTGCTCGAGCAGGCGCGGCGCCAACGCGACGCTCGCGATCTCGGCGGCTTCGACCAGGATCGGCAGCTGCTCGGCCAGGGCCGCGACGCCCCCGGCGGCGTCACCCAGGGCGCCGGTCATCAGGCCCATCAGGCGGCCCTCGTGCCGGATCGGCACGTAGGCGACGGCCGCGATCCCACTGTCGGCGATGTTGCGGCGGTAGTCCTGGTCCTCCATCGCATCGGTCCAGGCGGCGATCCAGGGCCCCGTCGCGGCCCGCTCGCGGAGGAGACGATTGCGATCGCCCGGCAGCGCCCGGCCCGGCTCCAGCCCTTCGGGAATGACCCCGGCGATGGCGAGCAGGACGGTCCGATCGTCGTCGGTAAACCAGAGCAGGGTGGCCGTCCGAATCGGGATGAGCTCGACCAGCGGGACGACGATCCCCGCGGCGACGGCAAATGCATCGCCCGAGGCTGGATGGCGGGCGATCTCCGCCAGCACGGACCGCCGGCTGCTGAGGAACGACTCGGCGATGTTTCGCACCTGGCCGGCGAACAGCGTGCCGGTCACGATCGCGATCAGGGGCAGCACCGTCTCGATGTTCGTCGATCCGGCAACGAGCGCCCCCACGGTCACCGCGCCGCCCGCAACCGCGGCCCACGGGATCGAGACCGAGAACGGCAGCACGAAGGCCACGAAGCCGGCCACCATCAACCCGACCAGCGCGACGATGTCTCCGAAGTACTCGACGTCGTCGCCGGTCGACCAGCCCGCCGCGCCCAGGATCAGAAACCAGACCGGCCAGACCAGGACCACGAGCAGAAATCGCCGATCAGGTGGCATCGGCTTGCCGGCCCGCTCGAAGGCCAGGTCCACGACCACCTGGCCGAGGATCAGCGCGATGACCACGGCGTACAGCGTGGCGTTGCCGGCCCCCAGCAGAGCGCCGCACGCCAGCACGCCTGCCGCGATCAGCGCCGTGGGCAGGACCAGGTGATGGCGCAGGACGCGACGAACCCCGGTCGGATCGACCGAGAGGGTGCTTGCGACGATGTTTGACAGGCGGCGGCCCAGCGGGCGGCCGAGTAGGTCACTGATCAAGGCATACCCCGTGATCAGCGAATCATCGGCCCTCGGTTGGCCCATCTCTACGGGAGAGAAGTCCTACGCAGAACCAACCACTCCCGTACAGGATCAGGCGATGCCGCGGACGTCGACCGCTCGGCCCCAATGGAGGACGCGGACGGCGACAAGGACGCCAAACGCCGCGAGGACCAGGATCGCGGCGGCCGCAACCGACGCGTCGAGGTCGCCGCCCTGGAACTCGCTGTAGACGACCAGCGGCAGCGTCTGGGTCCGTCCCTCGACGTTGCCCGCGAACATGATCGTGGCCCCGAACTCGCCCAGCGAACGGGCCCAGCTCATCACCAGGCCGGCCGCCAGAGCCGCACCGGCGAGGGGCACCGTGATGGCTCGGAACAGCTGCGGTTCCGACGCGCCATCCACCCGGGCGGCATCCTCGAGGTCGCGATCCACCCCGGCGATCCCGGTCCTGGCCGAGCGGATGAAGAACGGAGCGGAGACGAAGACCTGGGCGAGGACGACCGCGACCGTCGTGAACGGCACGGAGATGCCCAGCAGCTCGAACGGCGCCGCGAGCACCCCCCGCCGGCCGAAGACGAGCAGCAGGGCGAGCCCAGCCACCGACGGCGGCAGGACGATCGGCAGATCGACGATCGCCTCGAGCCAGCCTTTGCCCCGGAACCGCTGACGGGCCAGGACGACGGCAAGCGGCAGACCGAGGGCGACCGTGATCGCCAGGCTGACGGCGGTTGTCGCGAGGCTCAGCCAGAGCGCATCGAGGACGACCGTCGAGCCGAGGGCCACGCTGAGCGAGCCATCGAGGATCGCCCGTGCCACAAGGGCGAGGACCGGCAGCCCCAGGAACAGCGCGAACAGGCCGGCGACGGCGATGACCGAGCGCTCGCCCCAGCCGTGTGAGCTTGCCGTGACCGGCTTGGAACGGGCGCGATCGGGCCCGGCCCGCCCGGCGACATCGTCGATCACGACGGAGGCAGGAATCCGAAGCTCGTCAGGATCGCCTGGCCGTCCGGGCCGGCGAACCAGTCGAGGAAGGCCCTGGCCGTGGCCGCATTGGCCGAGGCCTTGACGACGACGCCCGCGTAGGTGGCCGGCACGTTGGCCGAGTCGGGGACGTCCACCGTCGCGACTTTGGTGGAAGCCTTGGCGTCGGTGACGTAGACGATGCCCGCGTCGCCCTCCCCGAGCTCGATCTTGGCCACGATCGCCTTGACGTTGTCCTCCTTGGACACGATGTTGGCGGTGTAGCCTGCGACGAAGCCGGCGGAGTAGCCCGCCTCCCTGGCCAGATTCCCGACGAGCTGGGCCGCGTACTTGGTGATCGGCACCTCATCACCGGCGGCGACGACCTTGATCCCGGACCGGGCCAGGTCGGCCGGAGACCTGATCCCGGCCGGGTTGTCCGCCGGCACGATGACGATCAGCTCATTGCCGGCGAACGTGATGGCCTGGCCATCGGCCAGGCCCTTGTCGACGAGCTTCTTGGGGTTCGTCGAGTCGGCCGACAGGAAGACGTCAGCCGGGGCACCCTGCTCGATCTGGGTCTCGAGCGCGGACGATGAATCGGTCGAGACCGTCAGCTTCACGCCCGGCGCGGCCAGCTGGTAGGCCGTCTTGACCCTGTCCAGGGCTCCGTTCAATGAGGCCGCGCCGTAGATCGTGAGCTCGACGTCGGCGGTCGGAGTCGAGGACGCCGCCGTGCTCGGTTGGGTCGTCGCGGGTGGCTGGGTGCCCGCCGGCGGTGATGACCCGCCGCTCGAACAGGCGGCCAGGGCGAGGACCAGGATCACCACCACAGCTGTCAGACGGGCGCTCATCCTCGCGACTCCCTGGAGGACGGGATCTCGACGATGACGTTCGTCGCTTTGACGACACAGACCGCCTCATCACCGACCTTGAGATCGAGATCGAGGACGGCTTCGGCGGTCATCAGGCTCACCAACCGGTGCGGGCCGGCGATGACCTCCACGACCGCGGCGACGCCATCGCGCTCGACCTTGGTGACGATGCCCGGGAACCGGTTGCGCGCCGACTGGGCCACGATGGGCCGGTCCGTGGATGCCCTTCGGCGCTCGTCCAGCAGCCGCGCGACCTCGCCGATCTCGACCAGGCGCTGGCCGCCTTCGGAGCGCGCCATCCGCAGCCGCCCCGCGGTCTCCCAGCGGCGCAACGTCTCGACCGAGACGCCCAGCATCTCGGCCGCCTGACCGACCCGGATACGCCCGCCCGCCTGATCGCCGGTTTCCCTCATACCGACGAAGTATCAGGAAGAGTTGGCCAAATGTCTATGTCTTTCTTCCGATGCAGTAGACATTCGTCGTCATGAGCCGGCGCTCTGGTAGTGACCCAGCTCGCGGTCGAAGACGCGCACGGCGACCGCCATCCAGATGACCCCCACGACCGGCGCGAGGTAGGCCAGGACCGGATTGACCTGCAAGTCCGCGGTCCGATCGAGGAGCACCGTGGCCGGCACGTAGGCGACGAAGGCCAGCGGCAGCACGACCGTGAACAGGACCTGGAGGACCCCGCCGAAGATGGTCAGCGGGTAGTTGGCGAAGTTGCTGAAGACGCTGTCGGCAAGGAACAGGAGGGGCTGCGAACCCAACAGCCGGAACGACAGGGCACCGACCAGGATCCTCACCGCGGCTTCGGCTAGCGCACCGCCGAGGATCGCCAGGACCAGGTACACGAGGGCCAATGGCGTCCAGGCCATCCCGGTGAGCTGATTCGCCGCGAAGAA
>JAXDKT010000065.1:0-13828 GCA_034666965.1 Chloroflexota bacterium
CGCAGAATGGCCGGCAGCCCCGTCGGTGAGTCGGCCACCCGGATGCCGGCCGCCTCCAGCGCGGCGATCTTATCCGCGGCGGTGCCCGAGCCACCCGAGATGATGGCCCCGGCATGACCCATCCGCTTGCCTTCGGGTGCGGTCCGGCCGGCGATGAAGGCGGCCATCGGGACGCCCCGGAGATGCTCGGCGGCCCAGGCCGCGGCCTCCTCCTCGGCCGACCCGCCGATCTCGCCGTTCAGAACGATCGGATCGGTCTGGTCTTCGGCCGCGAAGAGCTGGAGGACGTCGAGGAAGGTGGTCCCGATGATCGGATCGCCACCGATCCCGACGCAGGTCGACTGGCCGATGCCGGCGTCGGTCATGGCCTGAACCGCCTCGTACGTCAGCGTGCCGGAGCGGGACACGACCCCGACCCGACCTGCGCGATGGATCGATCCCGGGATGATCCCGACCTTGGCCCGGCCCGGCGAGGTGGCGCCGGGGCAGTTCGGCCCGATCAGGCGCACGCCCGCGGTCCGGGTGACCTCCACCACCTTGAGCATGTCCAGCGCCGGGATCCCCTCGGTGATGCACAGGATCGTGGGAATCCCGGCGCCGACCGCCTCGAGGATCGCGTCCGGAGCACCGGCCGGCGGGACGAAGATGCAGGCCGTGTTCGCGCCGGCCTCGCGGACCGCCTCGGCGACCGTGTCGAACACGGGCACCCGACCGTCGACGGCCGTCTGGCCGCCTTTGTTGGGCGTCACTCCGGCCACGACCGGGGTCCCGTAGTCGACCATCTGGCGGGCATGGAACTCACCCTCGCGGCCGGTGATTCCCTGGACCACCAGGCGGGTCTGGTCGCCGACGATGATGCTCATGTCTGGACGGCCTGGGCCGCCGCGACCGCCTTGGCGGCTGCATCGTCGAGGCTGGTCGCCGTCTCGAAGCGCGCCTCGGTCAGGAGCCGGCCGGCCTCCTCTGCGTTGGTCCCGACGATCCGCACGACCATCGGCACGTCGCGGGCCTGGACGGCCCGGGCCTCGATCAGACCGCGCGCGACCTCGTCGCCACGGGTGATCCCGCCGAAGATGTTGACCAGGATGGCCCGGACGTGGGGGTCGGCCAGGATGAGGCGCATCGCCGCGGCCACCTTGTCGGCCCGTGCCCCGCCACCGATGTCGAGGAAGTTGGCCGGCTCGCCGCCGGCCCGCTTGACCAGGTCCATCGTGGTCATCGCCAGGCCGGCGCCGTTGACCATGCAGCCGATCGATCCCTCCAGCCGGATGAAGGCGATGCCCAGGGCCCGGGCCTCGGCATCGGCCGGGTCCTCGGAGTCGGGGTCGCGCAGGGTCTCGAGATCCGGATGGCGGATCAGGGCCGAGTCGTCCAGCGTGACCTTCGCGTCGAGGCAGGCCAGCGACTGGGCGCCATCGCCGGCCGGGTCCGGCGCGCGAACGATGGCGAGCGGATTGACCTCGACCAGATCGGCGTCGTTGGCGAGCATCGTGGCCACCAGGCCCCGGGCGATGGTCACGAACGCTCGCAGGTGCGGCCCGCCCAGCCCGATCGCGAAGGCGAGCTGGCGCGCCTGCCAGTCGAGCAGGCCCAGGTGCGGGTGGGCGGCGACCCGGTGGATCGCCTCGGGCGTGGTCCGGGCAACCTCCTCGATCTCGACCCCGCCCTCGGCCGAGGCCATGACCACGATCCGCCGGCTGGCCCGATCGAGGATGGCCCCCAGGTAGTACTCCTTGACGATGTCGGCGGCCGGCGCGACGAGGACTTTGCGCACCGGGATGTCCTTGATCGTCAGGGCGAGGATGTCGGCAGCGACGGTCTCGGCTTCGTCGGCCGATCGGGCCAGCTTGACGCCACCGGCTTTGCCTCGGCCGCCGACCAGGACCTGGGCCTTGACCACGACCGCGCCACCGCCGGCGGCCATCATCCGCTCGGCCGCGGCTCGAGCCTCAGCCGGGGTCCGCGCGACTTCCCAAGCCGGGACGGGCAGACCCTGTGCCAGGAGCAGGGACTTGGCGTCGGCTTCCTGGATCTTCACGCAGGCAGGGCTCCATGGCGGGATGCGTCCGGGGCATGGATGGTACAGGAGCGAACACCCGCCGGGGCTGGGACCGGGCGTGGGCCGGCCGGGCCTCGGGCGGGCACGGAGCGGCTAGAATGCAGGAGCCCACCCCGCCCCACCTTCCGCGGTCGTCGGCGCTCAGCAGGAGACAGGCAGCTGGACAGCACGGTCGCGCGAACGCCGCTGAAGCCGCCCGGCACCGCTGCCCAGGGATTCGGTCGGACCTCCCGGCGCGACGCCTGGGCCATCGCGCCGACGGTGACCGCGCTCGGCTTCAGTGCCTTCATCGTGTATTCGCTCTTCTCGGCCTTCCTGTGGGGTCCGGTCTTCGGGGTCGGCTACGAGGCCGACGGCTACCTGTCGCCGTTCTTCTCACCGCTCATCGGCGCCGACATCCTGCCGGCCTGGTTCTCTCCGGCGATCCTGATCCTGTGGATCCCGCTCGGGTTCCGGACGACCTGCTACTACTACCGCAAGGCCTACTACCGCTCGTACTTCGTCGATCCGCCGGCCTGCGCCGTCGGCGAGCCGAAGGTCCACCGGCGCTATGCGATGGAGACGGCCTTCCCGTTCATCCTCCAGAACCTGCACCGGATCTTCCTGTACCTGGCCTTCGTACCGCTCTTCTTTCTGTGGCTGGACGCGTTGCTGGCCCTCCACCCCGAGGGGACCTGGCGGGTGGGCCTCGGTACCGCGATCCTGTTCGCCAACGTCGTCCTGCTGAGCGGCTACTCGCTGTCGTGCCATTCGCTGCGCCACCTGGTCGGCGGCCGGCTGGACTGCTTCTCGTGCACTGCCCGGACACGGGCGCGCTACTCGCTCTGGCAGCGGCTGACCGGCCTCAACGTCAACCACATGCGCTGGGCCTGGGCCAGCCTCGTGTCGGTCGCCCTGGCCGACCTGTACGTCCGGCTGCTCGCCGCGGGCTGGCTCGTCGACCCGTCCATTCGCCTGTGAGCGACGGTCCCGAGCAGCGGCCGCACGACGTCCTGGTGATCGGCGCCGGGGGCGCCGGACTGCGTGCCGCGATCGCCGCGGCGGAGGCCGGTGCCGATGTCGGGCTGGTGTGCAAGTCGCTGCTGGGCAAGGCCCACACGGTGATGGCCGAAGGCGGCGTAGCGGCGGCCCTCGGGCACGTCGCTCCGGACGACTCCTGGCAGGTCCACTTTCGGGACACGATGGTCGGGGGCAAGCTCCTCAACAACCCGCGGATGGCCGAGATCCACGCCCAGGAATCGCCCGAGCGCGTCCGTGAGCTCGAGGCCTGGGGCGCCGTCTTCGATCGCACCCGCGATGGGCGGATCCTGCAGCGCCCGTTCGGCGGCCATTCCCATCCGCGGCTGGCCCATGTCGGCGACCGGACCGGCCTGGAGATGATCCGGACGCTCCAGGATCGGGCGGTCGCGGCGGGCATCACGGTCTACATGGAATGCACGATCACCCACCTCCTGACCTGGACCGACCGCGTCCGGGGGGCCTTCGGCTGCTGGCGCACCAGCGGCGAGCCGATCGTCTTCCCGGCCAAGGCCGTCGTGCTGGCCACGGGCGGGGTCGGCCGGGCCTACGAGATCACGTCGAATTCGTGGGAGTACTCCGGCGACGGCCAGGCCCTGGCCTATCTGGCCGGCGCCGACCTGATCGACATGGAGTTCGTCCAGTTCCACCCGACCGGGATGGTCTGGCCGCCCGGCGTCCGGGGCCTGCTGGTGACCGAGGCCGTTCGCGGCGAGGGCGGGGTCCTGCGCAACAAGGACGGCGAACGGTTCATGTGGAAGTACCTGCCCGAGGATCGCCGGGCGGAGTACGCCGCGACCGACGAGGAGGCGGCGCGCTGGGTGGAGGCGCTCAGCGCCGGCCGCACGACCGACGCCCGGCGTCCGCCCGAGCTGTCGACCCGGGACAACGTCGCCCGGGCGATCTACACCGAGGTCAAGGAGGGGCGCGGGTCGCCCCATGGCGGGGTCTATCTCGACATCAGCTATCTCCCGCCCGAGCACGTCCGGCGCAAGCTGCCGTCCATGTACGAGCAGTTCAAGGAGCTGGCCGACGTCGACATCACCAAGGGGCCGATGGAGGTCGGGCCAACCACCCACTACATCATGGGTGGGATCCGGGTCGACCCCGACAGCGGGGCGACGACGCGGGCGGGCCTGTACGCCGCCGGCGAGGTGGCGGCCGGTCTGCACGGCGCGAACCGTCTCGGCGGGAATTCGCTCTCCGACCTGCTGGTGTTCGGGCAGCGGACGGGCGCCGCCGCTGCCGCCGATGCGGCGACCATGGACGAGGTACCGCGGGCCGACCCGGTCCAGATCCGGGCAGCGGCGGAGGAGCTCGGTGCGCCATTTGGGCCGGATCCCGGCGAGGATCCGTACCGTCTTCACGAGGAGCTCCAGGCGACGATGCAGTCGCTCGTCGGGATCTTCCGGACCGAGGCGGACCTGCACGAGGCGATCGGTCGGTTGGCCGGCCTGTACGCCCGCTGGCCGTCGGTCCGGGTGGCCGGCGGACGGGCCTACAACCCGGGCTGGGGTCTGGTCTACGAGCTGCGCAACATGCTCATCGTGTCCGAAGCGATCGCCCGGAGTGCCCGCCAACGCAAGGAGAGTCGCGGGGCGCACAGCCGGATCGACTACCCCGAGCCCTCGCGGACCTGGGGGAAGAAGAACAGCGTCGTCCGGAGGGTCGGTGAGACCATGGAGGTGACGACGTCGCCACTGCCGCCCACCTCGGACGAGCTCCGCAAGCTCATCGCCACGGAGTGACTGGATGCCACAGGCTCACCTGAGCGTCTTTCGGGGGACGCCCGACACGGACGGCGAGTTCGTCGACTACGACGTCCCGGTCGAGGAGGGGATGGTCGTCCTCGACGCCCTCCACTGGATCCAGGCCAACGTCGCCCCCGACCTGGCCGTCCGCTGGAACTGCAAGGCGGCCAAGTGCGGCTCGTGCGGCTGCGAGGTCAACGGGCGGCCGAGCCTGTCGTGCAAGACGCGACTGTCCGACTTCGAGCCGGACGAGCCGATCAGGGTCGAACCGATGCGCGCCTTCCCGCTCATCCGCGACCTGGTCACCGACGTCTCCTGGAATTACGAGGTCAACAAGCGGATCGCCCCATTCTCGCCGCCGGCCGACACGCCCCAGGAGGACTGGCGCTGGCAGCAGGAGGACATCGAGCGCGTGCAGGAGTTCCGCAAGTGCATCGAGTGCTTCCTGTGCCAGGACGTCTGCCACGTCCTGCGCAATCACGAGACCGAACGCCCCTTCATGGGGCCGCGCTACCTGGTCCGGACTGCGGGGCTGGAGATGCACCCGATCGACGTTGCCGACCGGACCGACTACCTCAAGGACGAGGGCGGCATCGGCTTCTGCAACATCACCAAGTGCTGCACCGAGGTCTGTCCCGAGCACATCAAGATCACCGACAACGCGATCATCCCGCTCAAGGAGCGGGTCGCGGACAAGCACTACGACCCGATCCAGATCGTGTGGCGCAAGCTCCGCGGCGATTCGACCGCGGGCGCCGAGGGCCCGGTCCCGAGCGGGTCGCTGGCGCCGCTCGGGGGCGAGGACGGCGCCGGTCGGGAAGATGTCCAGGGCCCGTCGGGGTCGAACGGGGCGCCGCCCTGAGCCGAGCGGAGCGCGAGCCGGATCCGGCCTCCGGCTTCTGGCCGGCCCCGATGGCCGTCCCTTCGGATGACGCCGAGAGCGAGGCGCCCGCCCCGCGGCCCTCAACCCGGACCGGCCTGCGTCTGATCGTCCGGACCGACGGTGCAGCGCGCTCCAATCCGGGACCGGCGGCGGCCGGTGCCGTCCTGATCGATGCCGACCGCCCGGACGCCCGTCACCCGCTCGCCCTGCCGCTGGCCACCATCTCCGACTACCTCGGGACCCAGACCAACAACGTGGCCGAGTACACGGCTGTCGTGCGAGCGTTGGCGCTGGCCGCAGAGCTCGGAGCCCGCGAGGTGTACCTGCTGCTCGATTCGAAGCTCATCGTCGAACAGGTCCATGGGCGCTGGCGGGTGAAGGACGCAAAGCTCCAGCCGCTCCACGCCGAGGTCCGCCGCCTTCTGCTCGGCTTCGAGCGATGGACGGCCGTCCACGTGCCCAGGGCCCAGAACAGCGCCGCCGATGCGCTCTGCAACGAGGCGATCGACCGGGCACTGGCCGGCGGCCCGGCCTCCGTGGTCCGCCGCCCGGACCGTGAGTGAACGGGCACGCACAGCCCAAGGGTAAACTCGTGGGGCCAGCGAGGCGACCGGACGGTCGCGCGCCGGGTCGGCTTGCCGATCCGGCTCGAGGAAAGTCCGAGCTCCTCAGCGCAGGGTAGCGGGTAACGCCCGTCCGCCGCGAGGCGAGGACCAGTGCCACAGAGACGAGCCCGGCGGCTTCGGCCGCCGGGGTGAAACGCGGCAAACTCTACCCGGAGCAAGGCCAAATAGGAGGGCGCAACCCGGCGGCATCGCAAGGTGTCGACGGGGGAGAGGTGCGCTGCCCAGCCCTCGGGTCGGCCGCATGAACCGTCGGGCGACCGGCGGTCGAGATGGATGACCGTCCCCGCGAGCGATCGCGGGACAGAACTCGGCTTACAGGTCGCCTCGCTGGCGCCTCAGACCGGCCGATCAGTCCTCGTCGGGACGGAAGATGTGCGCCGCGGTGCAGGCGTTGCAGATCGGAGTGGCGGCGTCGAGGTCGCCCAGCGGCAGCGGGACCTGGCGCTCCGGGAAGAGGCACTCGACCTCGTACATCCGCTCCTGGGCGGCGTCGACCGCGATCAACCGCCGAAACGTGCAGCGGCGGATGCGGTGGTCGGCGAGTCGATATGCGTCGTGCTCGGTCGGGGCGATCGGCAGCTGGATGGCCATGGCGCTGGGTCGGAGGACCTCGCTTGGTGCGGTCGAAACGGTCGCCGGCGATCCCGGGACCACCGTCGGGGGCGGAGCCTAGCACCGGCTCATACGCGCCGGCAACGGGCGAAAGGTACTAGACTCCCGCCGTCGTGGGCCGCCTGCCGGGCGCTCACCGCCGACTGGAGGACCCGTGGCCGACTCCGCCGGAGACGCTGTCCGAGTCGGCGCAGACCCGGCCGTCGGGGTGGTCTGTCCGCTCCTTGTTGGCACGACGACGGCCGGTCTCGGCAACCGATGTGGCGCCTCCGACCCGCCGGCACCCCTGTCGCTTGCCCAGCAGCGCCTGGTCTGTCTGGACGCCGGTCACGTCGACTGTCCCCGTCTTGTCCGCGCGCTCGGTTCGGGCCGAGGGGGATCGGGGCGGCTGGGGCGGTCGGCAGGGAGGCGGGGTGGATCGGCCGTCGCGTCGGGACTCCCGGCGGCGGCCGGATCGGCGGATGTCGGCGACCCAGATCCGCTCGTCTCGTCGGAACCGGCCGTCGTGCCCGAGGCTGCGATTGTGCCCGAGGCTGCGGTCGTGCCTGCGGCGTCGGCGGTGCCCGAGGCTGCGGTGTCGGCGGTGCCCGAGGCTGCGGCGTCGGCGGTGCCCGAGGCTGCGGTCGTGCCCGAGGCTGCGGTCGTGCCCGAGGCTGCGGTCGTGCCCGAGGCTGCGGTCGTGCCCGAGGCGACGGTGGTACCCGTGGCGCCGGTCGCCCGGAGCACGCGGCGGAGCGGCGCCCGACCGGCCCGCTCGAGGCCCGGCCCAATGGTCATCGCCGTCGGGATCCTCGTCGCCGCACTGGTCGTGGCCCTCGTGTTCACCTCGCTCCGCGGCGGCCTCAGCCTTCCCGGAGGGGTGCCCAGTGCCGGGACGGCGGGCGCTGGGACGGCGACTGCCGGCTCGAGCCCCCTGGTCAGCCCAAGTCCGACGCTCGCCCTCAGCCCCAGCCCCAGCCCGATCCCGTCACCGAGTCAAACTCCGCCGCCGATTCCGACGCCGTCCGCCACCCCGCCACCCTCCGTCCCGCCGGCGTTCGAGGGACTCGAGCCCTGCTCCGATGCTCCCGACTGCTACATCTACCGGGTGCGCTCCGGGGACAACCTCACCCGGATTGCCGAGCGCTTCGGCGTGACGACGACCGCGATCCGGAAGCTCAACCCGGAGATCACCGATCCCAGCCTGATCCACGTCGGCGACCTGATCCGGATCCCACTCCCGCCCGGCTGACTCGCCGCTGGCGCGAGCTCTGAGGCGAGCCTGGCGTCCACGCCGCCGCTGATGGCCGCCCTCGCCCCCGCGCGTGCCGACGCGGTGGTCCATTCCCGAACCGGCCCCGCGCGCGGCGACGCGGTGGTCCATCCCCGAACCGGCCCCGCTCGTGCCGACCCGGCCCCGCTCGTGCCGACCCGGTCCTGCTTTCGCCATCTGCTCACCACACGGTCACTCGTCAGCCTTCCGCCGTGGAATCGCTGTCAGGTGCCCATGAAGCGGTCAGCTGCCACGAGAACCGGCCCGTCCGACTTCGGATGGGGCCTGGGTCGTCGACGAACGCTCGCCTGATGGGAATCTGGCAGAACCCCGGCGAGGCCAAGGCCGTCGAGGCAGGGCCGGGGGATGAGGCCGCCGCGATGAGGCCGCCGCGATGAGGCCGCCGCGATGAGGCCGGGACGGTGAGGCCGCCGCGATGAGGCCGCCGCGATGAGGCCGCGATGAGGCCGGGACGGTGAGGCCGGGGCGGTGGCCGGGGCGGTGGCCGGGACGGTGCGGCCGCCGCGGTGAGGCCGCCCGAGGACCCTCGGAACGTGTCATTTCGGGATTGACGCGGTGCGCTGTTGCTGTAAGATGCGGCGAAGTGGCACGAAGTGGTGCCAAGTGGGGATCAGTACCACGCAGGCCGACGGAGCGGGAGCGTCCCGAATCGCCATCGGCCGGGACGGCGGCCAGAACCGCTGCCCGCTCCGCGCGAATCCGGCGGCCGCAGCGCCACCACTCCGCTCCAGCACAGCAGCACGGACCGAGGACTCGACGAGAGGCTCGTAGCCCGACCAGCTCCCGACGCTAGGGGAAGCCCGACAGGTGTTCACCGGCGAGTACCGGCACTCGGTGGACGACAAGGGACGAATCGCCGTCCCTGCGAAGTTCCGCCCGCAGCTCGATGGCGGGGCCTACCTGGCCCGCTGGGTCGACGCCTGCCTGGCGATCTTCCCCAAGACCGAGTTCGAGGACCTCGCCGCCAAGGTCGGCGGCCTTGGGATCGCCGACGCCTCCGCCCGGACGTTCAGCCGGGCGCTGTTCGCCAGCGCCTACGAGGTCGAGCTCGACCGGCAGGGCCGGATCGTGATCCCGGCTTCGCTGCGGGATCTGCTCGGGCTGGCCGGCGACGCGGTCGTCGTCGGAGCCCGCGACCACGTCGAGATCTGGGCGCCGTCCGCCTGGGACGACTACCGCAAGGCGATGGAGGCGCCCGACGCGCTTGCCGCGCACCTCACCGGCCTGGGGATCTGAGGAGCAGATCGGACCAGCTCAACGGGCCGCGAGGCCCTCACCACATGCGCTTCCAGGGTCCGTTCGGGATCCGTCGACGAACACGGGAGACGAGATGAAGGAAGAGCACCTTCCGGTGCTGGCTGAGGAGGTACTGACGCTACTCGCGCCAGCTTCCGGCAGCCTTCAGATCGACGCCACGCTCGGCGGCGGTGGGCACACCGAACGGATCCTGGAGGCGACGGATCCTGATGGCCGCCTCCTCGGGCTCGATGCCGATGGGGCGGCCATCGCCAGGGTGCGTGACCGACTGGCAGCCCGCTTCGGCGATCGGCTGGTCCTGCGCCAGGCGAACTTCCGCGATCTCGCCGCGGTCGCCCCGGCAGCCGGCTTCAGCACGGTCGACGGCCTCCTGTTCGATCTCGGTCTGTCGAGCTTTCACCTGGCCGACGCCGGGCGCGGCTTTGGCATCCGCACCGGCGGTCCGCTCGACATGCGCTTCGACCCGGGCGTCGGCATCTCCGCCGCCGAGCTGCTGGCCAGCCTCGATACGCGCGAGCTGGCCGCACTCCTTCGGAAGTATGGCGAGGAGCCCCAGGCGGGCCGGATCGCACGAGCGATCGTGGAGGCGCGCCGGACCGGCCCGATCGAGACCGCCGAGGAGCTGGCTGCGCTCGTGGCCCGGATCGCGCCGGGGGCACCCGGGCGACGCCGGATCCATCCCGCCACGCGCACGTTCCAGGCCCTCCGGATCGCCGTTAACGCCGAGCTCGACGCCTTGGCCGCGGGTCTGGCCGCGGCCGTCGACCTGCTCCGGCCGGGCGGCCGGCTGGTCGTGCTGAGCTACCACTCGCTCGAGGATCGGATCGTCAAGCGGTTCATGGAAGCCGAGCGCAAAGGCTGCATCTGTCCGCCGTCGGTCCCGGTCTGCGTCTGCGGCCGGACGCCACGCCTGCGCCTGCTGACCCGGTCGCTGACCGCCACGCCGGGCGAGGTTGCCGCCAACCCCCGGGCGCGCAGTGCCCGGTTGCGAGCCGCCGAGCGGATCGCCGCATAGCGCCCGACGCAGACGCCGGGCGGACTTGAGCCCGGACACCCGACCCGATCCACCGCCACGAAAGGAGGAACCCGATGGGCAAGCGTCACCACACCAGTCGCCGCCGATCCTACGGTCGGCGCCAGCACGAGCTGCGCGAGCGGACCGAGCGCGACCAGCTCGTTCGCGACGAGCAGCTCGGTCATGAGCTGGTCGACCGCGAGCAGGACGGGTTGTCCTTTCGGGACCTGAGTCCCATCACCCGCCGGCTGACCTTTGCGGTAGGCGACTGATGGCCGTCTTCCAGGGCGCCCGCCCGCGCCCGACGTTCCTGCCACCGCGGATCCTCGACGCTCCGAGCCTGCCTCGGCGTCGTGCCCGAACGACCGTCCGCGCTCGGCGTCGGCCGGGTCGGGTCGGGATCCTCCTGGGAGGCATCGCATTGGCCTTCCTGCTCGCCTTCTTCTCGCTCGTCCAGAGCGTGCGGGTGTCGGCCACCGGCTACGAGATCGACCGCCTGGCCAACGAGCGCTCCGACATCGCGGCCCGCCGCGACGAGCTGATCGCGGATCTCAATCGCCTCGGTCGGGGGCCGGCCATTCGCAAGGTGGCCATCGACCTTGGTCTCGATCAGCTGGCCGAGCCCCTCGTCGTCAATCCCCACTAAGCCGATCGAACAACGATGCTGGGACGGACCGACTCGCGCCGCCGCCTCCTGGTCGTTCTCGTCCTGTTCATGCTGGTCGGCGCCTCGTTGGTCAGCCGCCTGGTCTGGTGGCAGGTCGTTCAGCACGACGACCTTGCGGCCAAGGCCCAGCATCAGACCACGGTCGAGTTCCAGGTGCCGGTCCGGCGGGGCACGATCTACGACCGAACCGGGACGGTTGTCCTGGCCACGACCGTCGAGCGCTACCTGGTGGCCGCCTCGCCCGACCAGATGACCGCCGCCGAGCGGCGCTCCGTCGGGACCGAGCTGTCCTCCATCCTCGGTCTCGATCCCGATGCCGCCGCGAGCCTGGCCGACAAGATCGAGACCGACAAGGCCTACGTCATCCTCGCCCGTGACCTCGACGACGAGACGGCCGGTCAGATCCGCGCCGCGTTGGCCGATGGCCGATTGCGCGCGATCACCCTCGAGCCTGAAGCCGTCCGGGTCTACCCCCAGGCCGGCGGTGCGGCCGGAACCACGCTGGCGGCGCATCTGCTCGGCTTCGTCAATCGCGAAGGGCAGGGCCAGTACGGTGTCGAAGAGCGCTACCAGTCCGAGCTGGCCGGCACGCCCCAGGTGCTCCTGGCGGAGCGCGATGTCGTCGGTCGCCCGATCACGGACACGGCCGAGATCCTGAGCCCGGGTGTGGCCGGGTCGGACATCCGCCTGACGATCGACACGAACCTCCAGCTGGCCGCCGAGCAGGAGGTCCTGGCCGCGTTCACCGCCGACCGGGCGGTCAGCGTCTCGGCGGTGGTGATGGCGCCCAGGACGGGGGCCATCCTGGCCATGGCCAGCTACCCCTCCTACGACGCCAACCAGTACCGGACCATCGCCGCCGAAGACCCTTCGGTGTTCATCGACCCGACCGTGTCGGACGTCTACGAGCCGGGTTCGGTGTTCAAGATGATGACGGCCATGGCCGCCCTGGAGCAGGGCACCATCGATCTGTCGACACCGATCCTCGACTCCGGATCCCTGTCGCTCGACCACGGCGAGAGCCGGATCTACGACGCCGACCGGATCGCCAACGGCTACATGGCCGCGCGCGACATCGTGGCCTACTCGCGCAACGTCGGCGCGGCCAAGATCGCCCTGGGCTTGGGCACGTCGACCGCCAAGGCGGCCTCGATCCTGGCCGGAACCTGGGCGCGCCTCGGCTTCGGGACGAAAACCGGGGTCGACCTCGCCGGGGAGGCGCCGGGCCTGGTCCGCGACCCGGCCCTCAAGCGGTGGAGCCAGGTCGACCTGGCCAATGGCTCGTTTGGCCAGGGCGTCGCGGTGACCCAGCTCCAGCTCGTCACCGCCTACGCCGCGATGGCCAACGGCGGAACGCTGGTGACCCCGCACGTCGTCCTCGGCGTCGGCGACCAGGACCGCGAGCCGGCGGACCGCGGCCGGGTGATGGCCCCCGCGTTGAGCAAGAGCCTGGTCGACCTGATGGGCTATGTGGTCCACAGGGTGCCCTGGTATGCGGAGAAGACGCTCGTACGCGGCTACGACATCGGGGGCAAGACCGGTACCGCCCAGATCTGGGATCCCAAGGCCAACAAGGGCCACGGTGCCTGGAAGCCGAACCGCTACAACTACTCGTTCGTCGGCTACATCGGGCGGGGCGCTCCGGAGCTGGTCATCGCGGTCACGATCCACGAGGCCAAGCCGCTGGCCATCAGCCAGGGCAACCTGCCCCTCGCGGTCGAGTCGTACGAGCTCTTCCGGCGCATCGCGACGGACGCCATGACCACCCTCGACCTGCCCAAGCCGAGCGTGGCGAGCGACCGGTGACGGGTCGCTATGGGACACTGGCCGGCGTGACCGACGCGCCGCCGCCGTCGCAACCGTACCCGCCGACCGAGGCGTTCGACGGTGCCGAGATCGCCCGATTGACCGGCGGCCGGCTCGAGCGCGCGTCGGACCGGCCGGTTCGCGGTGCGGCGGTCGACTCGCGTCGGGTCCAGCCGGGCAACCTGTTCGTCGCCCTGCCCGGCGAGCGGACCGACGGTCACGAGCATCTGGCCGCGGCCATCCAGGCCGGCGCCGCCGCCGTGCTCGTCAGCCGGCCCGGTGTCCTGCCCGCAACGGGCGCCGACGTCAGCCTGATTCGGGTGGCCAATCCGCTCGCCGCGCTCCATGTCCTGGCCGGCGCCTGGCGCTCCCGCTTCGACCCGTTGACGGTCGGGATCACCGGCAGCATCGCCAAGACCTCGACCAAGGAGGCCGTCGCGGCCGTGCTGGCGACCCGCCACCGGACGCTCAAGAACGAGGGCAATGAGAACAACGAGATCGGTCTGCCGCTGACCGTCCTCCGCCTCGGTGCGGACGATCGGGCGCTCGTCCTCGAGATGGGCATGTACGTCGAGGGCGAGATCGGGGATCTCGTCCGGATCGCCCGGCCGCGGATTGGCGTGGTCACGGCGGTCCAGCCCGTCCACCTTGCCCGGATCGGCTCGATCGAGGCCATCGAGACGGAGAAGGGCCGGCTGGTCGAAGCCTTGCCGCCGAGCGGCACGGCCGTCCTCAACGCCGACGATCCGCGCGTCGCCCGCATGGCGGAGCGGACGTCCGCGCGGGTCCTGACCTATGGCTTCGAGCCCGGCGCCGACGTGCGCGCCGACGGAATCGCGCCAACCGCCAGCGATGGCATGCG
>JAXDKT010000066.1:0-3668 GCA_034666965.1 Chloroflexota bacterium
CGATCCACTGGCAGCGCCGGCCGACGACGATCCTCGACCTGGCCGGCGGACCGGCCCGGGCGCGCTGGTGGATCGGCGGCGCGTTCAACCACGCGGTCGCGGCCACGGAGCCGTGGGCGGCCGCGACACCCGACGACGCGGCCCTGGCCTGGGAGGGCGAGGACGGCGACGTCCGGACGTTCACCTGGGCCGAGCTCGATCGGGAGGTGCGCCGCGCGGCCCGGCGGCTGGCGGCGGCCGGGGTGGGGGAGGGAACGCGGGTCGGGATCCTGCTGCCGATGCTGGTCGAGACCGCGGTCGCCGTCTTGGCCCTCGGCCGTCTGCGGGCGATCTTCACCCCGATCTTCAGCGGCTATGCGGCGCCGGCCGTGGCCGCCCGGCTCAACGCCTTCGAGGCGAGCCACCTGATCACCGCCGACGGCTTCCTGCGTCGCGGTGCGGTGGTCGCCCTCAAGGCCGTGGCCGACGAGGCGGTCGAGGCCGCGCCGTCGGTCCGTACGGTCGTGGTCGTGCGTCGCCTCGGGCGGTCGGTCCTCGACGTCCCGATGACCCCCGGCCGCGACGTCGAGTGGTCGCCCGACGCTGACGAGTCCGGCGCGACGGGACCTGTGGCGACGCATGTCGCGACGCCTGTCGGGGCGACGCCCGAGGCTGACGAGTCGGCCCGGCCCGCGGGCGCCGCCGACCCCCTCGACGAGGTGCCGCCCACCGATCCCGAAGCGCCCTACATGGTCATCTACACGTCGGGTACGACCGGCCAGCCGAAGGGGACCGTCCATGTCCACGGCGGCTTCCCGATCAAGGCTGCCCAGGATCTCGCCCACACGTTCGACCTGCGCCGCGGCGACGCGCTGTGCTGGTTCACCGACCTCGGCTGGATGATGGGCCCCTGGGCGATCAGCGGCGCGCTCCTCCTCGGCGCCCGCCTGGTGATGTACGAGGGCGCGCCCGACTGGCCCGATGCGGGTCGGCTGTGGTCGCTCGTGGCCCGCCACCGGATCACCCATTTCGGGGTGAGTCCGACGCTCATCCGCGCGCTCCGCGTCCACGGGGAGGCGCCGGTCCGCGACCACGACCTGAGCTCGCTGCGGGTCATCGGCTCGACTGGTGAGCCGTGGAACCCCGACCCATGGCGGTGGTGCTTCGAGGTGGTCGGCGGCGGTCGGCTGCCGATCGTCAACTACTCGGGCGGGACGGAGATCGGCGGGGGGATCGTCGGCTGCTCGCTCCGCCCACCCATCCCCCCGACGAGCTTCAACGGCCCGTGCGTCGGGATGGCCGCCGACATCGTCGACGGCGAGGGTCGCTCGCTTCGGGGCGCGGTCGGCGAGCTCGCGATCCGGGCGCCCTGGCCGGGGATGACTCGCGGGTTCTGGGCCGAGCCGGACGACGAGCGCTACCGCGAGACATACTGGTCGCGGATCCCCGGGCTGTGGGTCCATGGCGACTGGGCCGCCACCGACGCCGACGGCTACTGGTACATCCACGGCCGCTCGGACGACACGCTCAAGGTGGCCGGCAAGCGCGTAGGGCCGGCCGAGGTCGAGGCCTGCGCGGTGGCCCATCCGGCCGTGGCCGCCGCGGCCGCGATCGGCGTCCCCGACGAGCTCAAGGGCGAGGCGATCGTCGTCCTGTGCGTGCCGCGCCCGGGCATCGCCTGGGATCAGACGATCGCGCATGAGGTCGGCGGCCTGGTCATCCGCGACCTGGGCAAGACCGTCCGCCCCAAGACCGTGGTGGCCATCCCCGACCTGCCCCGAACTCGCAGCGGCAAGATCATGCGCCGCGTCGCCCGCGCCGCCTGGCTCGGCCTCGACCCCGGCGACACGTCCGCCCTCGAGAACCCTGCCTCGGTCGAGGCAATCGCCTTGGTTGCGTCGTTCGGACGAGAATAGGCTGAGAGCTTCATCGTTGGGACCTCACGCTCGGTTCCGCAACCAACGACGACGACCAAGACTGGCTGCGTTCGCCATGCGACGTAGGATCAGGATGGCAGGGCCGTCGCTTGCGGAAGGAGACTGGCATGGCCGGACCGACCAGCGTCGAGGACTACCTGGACGGCCTGTCGAACGATCGCCGCGCCGAGGCGGAAGAGCTTCGGCGGACGATCAACGCCGCCGAGCCTGAAGCGACGGAAACGCTCGCATACGAGATGCCGGCGATGCGGACGCACGGTCAGTTCCTCGTGTCCTACGACGCGTACAACCACGACAGCCTCTTTCCCGCGAGCGACGCCGTGATCGAGGCACTCGGGCACGAGTTGACGCCCTACCTGGCGGGCAAGGGGACGATCCGCTTCCCGGACAACCGCCCTGACCCGATCGCGCTCGTGACGAAGATCGTCAAGGTTCGGCTCGCCGAGAACGCAGCACGCGCCGCTCGTTGAGAAGCTGCCTCTTCTAGCGTCGCCGTTCTCCCAGAAAGGTCTGGATCTCGGGCCTGAGCGGGCGGCCGATCGGTGTGCGTTCGAGCCAGAGCAGGTAGTCGGGATCGTGGGCGGCCAACTGCCCGATGGTCCAACCGACGTAGCGCCCGAAATCGAGCACGGTTCCCGACGCACGGCCGACCGGCTCGACGGTCGCGACGGGACGCGATCTCGATGACACCGGTTCTGACGACGACCGCACCGTGGATCCGTAGAGCCGTTTGTCGTATGCCGCTCTCCGAGCTGGGTCTTGAAGCACCGACCAGGCCTTGTTCAGGGCGATCATGTAGCGCTCGTCGCCGCCTGCATCGGGATGATGGCGTCGAGCCTCGCGCCGGTACGCCGTCCGAATAGCTCGGAGGTCCGAGCCGGGCGGCACGCGCAAGATCGCATAGAGATTGATGACCGACGACATGGTTGGGGCAATACTCGTGAGGGGCCTCACATGTTGGTCGTCGCGCGTCGCCCCGGGAAGGCCCTCGATGGTCCGGGACTTGAGGTACGGATGGGCCGTCGCCGCCGTGCTTGCGAACGTTCGGCTCAGTGGTAGATCGAGCGGGCGAAGTCGTGAGATGGTCCGGGTCGCCACGCCGTCATCGACCTTCAGCGCTCACCGGCCGCCCAGTCCAGGCCGAACGGCCGCACGGCCCTCCGCGACGGGATCGCCCACATCAGGGCTGCCGGATGCGGGCCGACGCGGGACCTGCGCCGACTCTATCGTCCGTCTCGGAGCGGGAGTCCCACCGTTTCTCGATCTGTATCAGCCTTGTGCCAAAAGAACCGGTCTCCCAGATGGATCCTCACCGATGAGGCCCTCTGCTGGTAGCTCTCATCGGCCCAGCGCTCGGGTCGGTCCGCGAGACCGATCAGGAACCCTGAGTCGAGCGGCTCGACACGCGGCGCGGGCGCGGTTCGTAGCACGTCCTCACCAAAGAGCGCGACGTAGGGCGGACCGAAGAACGTGAGCCAATAGAGACCGGGCACCGAACGACTGATGTCCACACCGACGGCGCGCGTGCCTTGCTCGTCGACCACCATGTTGCTCGCCCAGAACTCGTCGCGTAGGCCGGCTCGTCCGAACGCCGGGGCCGTGCGACGAGCGAGGTCCACAAAGGCCCGCTCGGCCCACGACGGCGCGTCGACCCCGTCGATCTTGGCCGCTCGCACCTGAAGGCTGATCCCGTTGCCCCTATGGATGGCCGGTCCGGCGTGTCGGTACGATCGAACGTCGAACGACACAACC
>JAXDKT010000067.1:0-6801 GCA_034666965.1 Chloroflexota bacterium
TCCTACACCGGTACGAGCCGGATCAGGTTCGGCGGGTCTGTGGCGGGTTGCCACACTCTCAGCGCATTCGCGCTCCCCGGAGGCGTATTCGGTTGTCGGCCAATTCTACGCCGGTTCGGCGGATGGCCGGTAGGCCGTGACGGCGTCGGCCGGCCCGCGACGAGGATCGCAACCCAGGGACGCCCCCGGCCCCGGTGCCATAATGGCCGGACGATGACGACCCAGACCGATCCGAAGGCGACTGCCAAGGCCGCCAGCCAACCCGGAACGGTCCTCCGGACGGGCGGTCAGGCGCCCAACAGCTGGGGGCTCGGTGACGGCCAGGCGATCCCCTGGGAGTACGCCCCGGCGCCCGAGTCGCGCGAGATCGTCAGGCTCAAGCCCCGCTACGGCCTGTTCATCGGCGGTCGCGAGATTCCATCCTCGGACGGGGCCACCTTCACCACCATCGACCCCTCCACCGAGGAGCCGCTGGCCGAGGTCGCCCGGGCCACCGAAGCGGACGTCGACAAGGCGATCCGGTCGGCCCGTCGGGCGACCGGCAAGAGCTGGGGCGGCCTGCCCGGTCGCGAGCGGGCGAAGTACCTCTTCCGGATCGCGCGCCTCCTCCAGGAGCGGAGCCGCGAATTCGCCGTGCTCGAAAGCATGGACTCGGGCAAGCCGATCAAGGAGAGCCGCGACGTCGACGTGCCCCTCGCGGCTGCCCACTTCTGGTATTACGCGGGCTGGGCCGACAAGCTCGACTATGCCTTTCCCGGGCGCGTCGCCAGGCCCCTCGGCGTGGCCGCCCAGGTCATTCCCTGGAACTTCCCGCTGCTGATGCTCGCCTGGAAGATCGCCCCGGCCCTGGCGGCGGGCAACACGGTGGTGCTCAAGCCGGCCAGCACCACGCCGCTCAGCGCCCTCCTGTTCGCCGAGGTCTGCCGCCAGGCCGATCTGCCGCCAGGTGTCGTCAACATCATCACCGGACCGGGCGAGATCGGGATGACCCTGGTGACCCACCCGGGCGTCGACAAGGTCGCCTTCACCGGCTCGACCGCGGTCGGCAAGCTGATCGCCAAGGGCATCGCCGGTCAGGGCAAGGCGCTCACCCTCGAGCTCGGTGGCAAGGCCGCCAACATCGTCTTCGACGACGCCCCGCTCGACCAGGCCATCGAGGGGATCGTCAACGGGATCTACTTCAACCAGGGCGAGGTCTGCTGCGCGGGCTCGCGGCTGCTCGTCCAGGAGTCGATCGCCGGTCAGGTCATCGACAAGCTCAAGGACCGCCTGGCGACGATCCGGGTGGGCGACCCGCTGGACAAGAACACCGATGTCGGAGCCATCAATTCGAAGGCCCAGCTGGAGAAGATCACCGAGCTCGTGGCAGCCGGCGTGGCCGAGGGGGCGGAGCTCTACCAGCCCGCCTGCGAGCTGCCCGAACGTGGCTTCTTCTTCCGTCCGACCCTGTTCACCAACGTCGCCCAGAGCCACCGGATCGCGCGCGAGGAGATCTTCGGGCCGGTCCTCTCGACGCTCACCTTCCGGACGCCCGAGGAGGCCATCGAGAAAGCCAACAACACCCCGTATGGCCTGTCGGCAGGGATCTGGACCGACAAGGGCAGCCGGATCCTGATGATGGCTCAGCGGCTGCGGGCGGGGGTCGTGTGGGCCAACACCTTCAACCGGTTCGACCCGGCCAGTCCATTTGGCGGCTACAAGGAGTCGGGCTACGGTCGCGAGGGCGGACTCCACGGCCTGCTGGCCTACATCCGGCTCGAGGACCGCTGACGTGCCTTCGGTGCCGTCCGTCCACCTGCGCTCCGGTCCCGCGTCCCGGATCGACGTGCGCAAGACCTACAAGCTGTACATCGGCGGTGCCTTCCCACGGAGCGAATCGGGCCGGACCTACCTGGTCCGGAGCGCGCGGGGCGAGCCGCTGGCCAATGCCCCTCGGGCCTCGCGCAAGGACCTTCGCGACGCCGTCCGCGTGGCCCGCGGCATGGCCCAACCGTGGGCCGGCCGCTCGGCGATGAACCGCGGCCAGGTCCTGTATCGGGTGGCCGAGCTGATGGAGGGCCGGCGCGACCAGTTCGTGGCCGAGGTGGCGGCCGGCGAGGGACTGAGCGCGGCCCGCGCCCGCGTCGCGGTGGATGCCGCCATCGACCGCTGGGTCTGGTATGCGGGCTGGACCGACAAGCTCGCCCAGGTCCTGGGCAACTCCAACCCCGTCGCCGGCTCGTACTTCAACTTCACGGTCCCCGAGCCGACCGGGGTGGTCGGTATCGTCGCCCCCGAGCGTTCGTCCCTGCTCGGGCTGGTCAGCCGGCTGGCCCCGGCCCTGGCTGGCGGCAACGTCACCGTCGTGATCGCCTCGGAGACCAGGCCACTGGCGGCGGTGACCCTGACCGAGGTCCTGGCCACATCGGATGTGCCCGGCGGGGTCGTCAACCTGCTGACCGGCCTCAAGTCCGAGCTGGTGCCGGTCCTGGCCGCGCACGTCGACGTCGACGCGATCGACACCTGGGGCATCGATCCGGCCGAGCAGGCCGACGTCGAGCGGAGCGCGGCCGACGGCGTCAAGCGCCTCGCCCGCCGTCCTCAGGGCGTCCTCGACGAGCGCTTCGACTGGGCCGATGAGCGCGCCGCCCAGCGCCCGGAGTGGATCGCCGCCTTCCTCGAGATGAAGACGGTCTGGCACCCGATCGGCGCGTGACTCGCTCCGCGCCTTCGTGACCCCACCCGGACGCGTCGAACGGCGGACCTACGTCAAGGCGGACCCGCGATCCGTGTGGGCCACCCTCCACGACCCGGCCGCCCAGGACGTTCTTTACCCGGAGCTCAAGCTCGGTTCGCCGGCTCCCAGCTGGCCGGCGGCCGGAGCGACGCGTCCAGCCCGATTCAGGCTGGGGTTGCTCCGCAGCAGCGTCCGGCTGGAGAGCCTCGAAGCGCGTCCCGAGGCTCGCTTCCGGACGATCCTGGTCGGCGACGCGATCCGGCTCGAGCGGTCGTGGGCGATCGAGCCCGGGGCGGGCGGCGGGACCCGGGTCGTCGCGGGGGCGGACCTGTGGACCGGCAGCCGCTGGGTGGGCCTCCTGGTCCGCCTCGGGCGGGGATCGACGGCGACGATGGTCGAGACGAACCTGCGAATCCTCAAGGAGATGGCTGAAGGCGGAGCGCGCTGATGGCGCCGACGGTGCTCCTCCTGCTGGTCTGTGCCGCGATCCTCCATGCGGGCTGGAACATCCTGCTCAAGACCGCGGCGGATCCGCTCCGGACGGCGGGCCGGGGCATGCTGGTCGGGGCGGCGGTGCTGATCCCGGCGGCATCCGCCGGCTGGCTGTTCGTCGGTCGCCCGCCGATCCCGGGCGACGCCTGGACGCTCGCCCTCGCGTCGGGGCTGCTCGAGGCGCTCTACTTCGCGCTCCTGTCGGCGGCCTACGCCCGCGGCGATCTGTCGCTGGTCTACCCCATCGCCCGGGGTACGGCGCCCGTCCTCGCGGTCGCCATCGGGATCGTGTTTCTGGGCGAGCGGCTGGGCCCGATCGCGGCGATCGGGGTGGCCCTGCTGCTGGCCGGCATCCTGTCGCTCCAGCGCCCGTGGGCGATCCTGCGTCAGACGGCCGGGATGACCCCCCGGGCGCGCCAGGCGGCCTGGCTGGCGGTCGCGACGGGAGTGGCCATCGCCGCCTACTCCGCGGTCGACCGGACCGGCGCCCGGATCGTGGCCCCGTGGATCTACGCCGCGCTCATCTGGGCCTTCACCGCGGTCTTCCTCGTGGGCGGTATCGCGATCGTCGACTGGCGCGGCCGGCGCGGGACGGGCCGTGCCTTCGCCTCGGCGGCCGCGGTCACCGAGACCGAGGCGATCGACGTCATCGGCTCGGGAGCGTCGCCGTCGAGCCGGTCGGAGCTCGCCGGGTCGCGTCTCCGCGCGGTCACGGACGCCAGCGGCTGGGGTCGCGCGGCCGTCGGCGGGCTGGTTACGGTCGCGGCCTACCTGCTCGTGCTGATGGCGTTCGCCCAGGCGCCGCTCTCGGCCGTCGCACCGGTCCGCGAGTCGGCCATCGTCCTGGTCTCGGGCTGGGGCTCGTTCCGGCTGGGCGAGGCAGCCACGCGGCGGACGGCGCTGACGAGACTGGCCGCCGCCACGGTCATCGTCGCGGGGGCCATCCTGCTCGCGCTGGGGCGCTGACCGGGCTCAGGCGCCCGGCGGCGGCTCCACGGTCGGTGCGAGCTCGGACCGGCCGAAGATCGTGCGCGACGAGCGGCGGCTGTTCACCAGGCCGACGCCGGC
The DNA here is from genome assembly GCA_034666965.1 of Chloroflexota bacterium. Taxonomy (GTDB): domain Bacteria; phylum Chloroflexota; class Limnocylindria; order Limnocylindrales; family CSP1-4; genus Chersky-267. The sequence goes on from JAXDKT010000067.1 coordinate 4,277, forward strand.
CAGGATGATCGCCGCGCCGAGCACCGTCCGGATGTCGATCGTCTCGTTCAGCACCAGCAGGCCGAGGACGATCCCGACGATCGGCATGAGGTAGGTGATCAACGACAGCCGGGTCGGTCCCAGGACATGGACCAGCCGGAAGTAGATCAGGTACGCCAGCGACGACCCGAACACGCCCAGCCAGATCACCGCGAACCAGGCTCGCGGGGTGGCGGGCAGCCGGATCGGCGATTCGAACAGGACCACCAGGATCGAGACGAGCACGAACGCGATCGACACCTGGAAGAAGGCCGGCACGGTCGGATGGAAGCCGCGCATCCGGACCCGCACGAAGACGTTGCCGATCGCGTACGACAGCGACGACAGGACCAGGGCGATCTCGCCCAGGAGCGAGTCGCCCCGCCCGCCGCTCAGGCCGTGGCTGAACAGGACCACCACACCGCCGAAGCCGACGATGAGCCCGATCAGGCGGTTGAGGGTGATCGCCTCCTCGGCCAGGGCCAGCGAGGCGATCACGATCGTGAACAGCGGCGTGGTCGCCTGGAGAATCGCGGCCAGCGACGAATCGATGTACTGCTCGCCCCAGGTGATGAGGCTGAATGGGACGACGATGTTGAACACGGCCATGAACCCGAGCTTGGCGTAGGTCGTCCGTTCGCGCGGCAGGGGGGCCCGGATCAGGACCAGCGCGGCGCCCAGGACCAGCGCGCCGAAGAAGAGCCGGGCAGCGACCAGCGTGAACGGCGAGAGGGTCTCGACCCCGATCTTGATGAACAGGTAGCTGCTGCCCCAGAACAGCGAGATCAGCCCGAACAGCAGCCAGTCTCGGGTCGTGGGGCGGGTGGACATGGGCAGCATCATAGCGAGTATTGGCCTAGGCGGATAAGCCAAATTGATCGAGTCGAAGGCGGTCGCCTGTCGCGTTCTGAGCGAGCGTCCTGCGACCCTCCGACGGTCGCGTCCCGTACCATCCGATCTCGTGAACCCGCCCGACGGACAGCCGGTTGCATCTCCGTCCATCGCATCGGCTGCGCTCGCGAAGCTGCTGGCCGCGGAGCCGGGCCTGGCCGCCGATCGGGACGCGGTCCGGATCGCCCGCGCGCCGGGCCGGGTCAACCTCATCGGCGAGCACACCGACTACAACGAGGGCTTCGTCCTGCCCGCCGCGATCGACCTGGGCATCGCGATCGCGTACGTCCCGACCGCGGATCGGCGGGTGGAGCTCAGCCTCGCCGCGACGGGGGAGCGGGCGACGCTCGATCTTGACGACATCGGCGGGCGGCGCGGGACCTGGCTCGACTATGTGGCCGGCACGGCCTGGGCCCTGTCCGAGGCTGGTCAACCGCTGACCGGCTTCCGCGGCGCGCTGGCGGCCGATCTGCCCAGCGGCGCGGGATTGTCCTCGTCGGCCGCGCTCGAGCTGGTCACGGCCTGGGCGCTATCGGGCGGCGCTGGCCCGCGGCTCGAGCCGCTGGCCCTGGCCCGCGTCGCGCAACGCGGAGAGAACGCCTACGTCGGCGTCCAGTCGGGGCTGATGGACCAGTTCGCCTCGGCCTGTGGGGTGGCCGGCTCGGCGCTCCTCCTCGACTGCCGCACGCTCGAGCACCGCCCGGTGGCGCTCCCGGCCGACCTCCGTCTCGTGGTCTGCCATTCGGGTGTCACCCACCGCCACGATGCCGGCGAGTACAACCTCCGCCGGGCCGAGTGCGACCGGGCCGTGGCCGCGCTGGCGACGCTGGCCGGTCGGCCGCTGAGCTCGCTGCGCGATGTCGATGAGGCGCTGCTCCGTCGCCATGGAGCCCAGCTCGATCCCATCGAGCGTCGCCGGGCGGAGCACGTCGTGGGCGAGAACGGCCGGGTCCTCGAGACCGAGGCCGCGCTGCGCTCCGGCGACCGGGCGGCGCTTGGCCGGCTCTTCGCCGGCAGCCACGCCTCGATGCGCGACCTGTTCGAGATCACTACCCCCGAGATCGACGCGCTGGTCGAGATCGCCACGGGCGTGCCGGGTGTCGTCGCCGCGCGGATGACCGGCGGCGGCTTTGGCGGCTGCACGATCAACCTGGTCATGCCCGACGCGGTGGGCCGGCTGCGGGCCGCGGTCGAGCGCGACTACACCGCCCGTACCGGTCGGACGCCGAGGATCTGGGAGGTCGCCGCGGCGGCGGGCGCCGGGCCGCTGCTCAGCCCTTGGTCGAACCCAGGGTGAGCCCGCCGATGAACTGCTTCTGGAGCACGAAGTACACGATCAGCGTGGGCAGGGCGACCATCAGCGACCCCGCGGCCACCAGGTTGTTGTCGGTGAAGAACTGACCGCCGAGGTTGTTGAGCGCCGAGGTGATCGGCAGCTTTGAGCCCGTCCGCATCAGGAGCAGAGCCCACAGGAAGTCGTTGTAGATGAACGTGAATTCCAGGGTGGCCAGGGCCGCCAGGGCCGGCCGGCAGAGGGGCAGAATGACGTTCCACCACATCCGGAACACGCCGGCCCCGTCCACGATCGCCGCCTCATTGAGCTCCTTTGGGATCGT
>JAXDKT010000068.1:0-3184 GCA_034666965.1 Chloroflexota bacterium
GACCGAGCGCGACGCCGAGCGCGCCCACCGCCAGTCCATCGACCAGCGCGGCCCCACCGGCCACCAGCACACCGGGCGCGAGCCCGTCCGGTGAGCCGAGTGCATCGGGCAGGCCCACCAGCTCGCCGCCGTCGCCCTCGGGCGAGCCGAGCAAGAGCGCACAGCCCTCCAGCGAGCCGAGCGTCGGTCCCACCGGCTCACCGGTTCCGACCGGCACGCCCGCCCCGACCGCCGCGAATGCGCTGGCGATCATCGACGACGTGGTCGTGGTCGGCGGCGACGCCGCCTACTCGCCCGACGGCCAGTGGCTGGCCTTCTCCGCCCGCCCGGCCCAGGGCTCTGACGGACCCGACGTGTACGTCTGGCATAGCGGCGATCCCAAGGCGCACGCGGCGACCACGGATCACGGCTCGGTATTCTCGGCCTGGGTCGACGATCAGATCCTGGCCAGCCGGGCCGATCGCCCGGTGGTGGTCGAGGACGCGCCGGGATCATTGGACCCGCTCGCGACGCCCGCCCAGCCGCTGTCCTTCCTGCTCGACCCGGCGTCGGGCGAGGAGCACGACCTCGGCGGCCTGGCGGCCTGGCGGCCGGTCGTGGACCCGAGTGGACGCTGGTTCGTGTACTGGACCGGGAGCCTCGTCTTCGATCCGATCGCCCGCACGTGGATCCCCGCGGACGGTCGGCTGCTGATCGATCGCTGGGACTCGACCGGCGACGATCCGAGCGCATCGGCCGACCCGCAGGCCCTCCTGCCGGCGGGCGCCGCGCCCACGCGGGACTGGGAGATCCGCTGGGATCCGTCCGGTCGCTACCTCGGGGCGTGGGTCGCCGATCCGCTCAGCCCCGGGCTCGGCCGCCTGTCGCTCCTCGCCGTCGATCGCGCGGACGGCAGGATCGACCTGGATCGCAAGCCGGTTCTGCGCGACCAGCCGGCCCTGCCCGGGTTCGCCATCGGCGACGGTCGGATCGCCTGGGCCACGCCGCCCGGTCAGAACGGCGAGGGCAGCCGCCTGCTGGTGCTGGCCTGGAAGGGACCCGACGCGGGCCGGGTGCGCAGCGATCCGGCGAATTCTCAGGATGACATCATCGTCGTCCGCTGAGGGCGCAACGAGGGCTTCGATCGGGCCCCGATCCTCCACCGGACGGTCATTCCGGTGCCGTGCCGGGCGGTTAGGCCCCATTTTGGTGTGGCGCGGTCGGGCCTGATGGGCTAAGGTTGGCGTCTTGTGCGCCCCAAGACCATCGTCGCGGGCGCGGTGCTCACCACCGCTCTCGCACTGGTCGCCGCACCCGGTTTTGCCGGGTCCCGGACGCCGGCTCCCTACGAGCCGGTCCCGGCAGCGGCGTTCCAGGCCCTGAAGACAACTCCGAGCGGAGGATCGAGCGCGTCGATCCCCGGCCTCGACCCCGCGTTCAATTCGGCCGGCCGCCTGCCGGCGGACGCGCTCTTTGCCGAGGCCGGTGACGCCTCGAGCACCGACGTGACCGTCCTCGGTCGCGACGTCAGTCAGCCGGACCCGGCCGCGGCCAAGGTCTACAAGAAGGCCAACTACACGCTCACCGGCAAGGCCACCTTCTACGAGAACGGGACCACCGCCATGCGCCTGCCGCGAGGCACCGTCGTCCGCGTCTGCGGCGCGGCCGGCTGTCTCGAGCGAGTGATCAACGACTACGGACCCGTCGCGGGGACCAACCGGATCATCGACCTGTACAAGCCCGACTTCTTCAGGATCTGCGGCTGCGGCTCGTGGTCGGGGGTGACCGACGTCAAGGTCTACGTCTACGGCATTCCCTAGCCCCGACGGCCGAGCGGCGGTCTCCGCCGAGGGCGCCTGCGGTAGACTCAGCCCGACCCTTTAAGGACCGGTCCGAGAGACCGGGAAGGAGTGGGCGTGCAGCGAGTCGACGGCGGCCCCCGATGACCGGGCGCCAGATCATGACGGCGGACGAGATCCGCCGGGCGACGGTCCGGATCTCTCACGAGATCGTCGAGAAGCAGGCCGGGACCGGCGGTTTGGCCCTGGTCGGGATCCAGCGGCGGGGCGTCCCACTCGCCCATCGGATCGCGGACGCGATCGCCGAGCACGAGGGTGCCGTCCTGCCCGTCGGGGCCCTGGACATCACGTTCTACCGCGACGACCTGTCGCTGATCGCCCAGCAGCCGCTGGTCAAGGGCACGGACCTCCCGTTCGACCTGAACGGGACAACCGTGGTCCTCGTCGACGACGTGCTCTACACCGGCCGGACGATCCGCGCGGCGATGGACGCCCTGGTCGATTTCGGACGGCCGCAGGCCATCCGCCTTGCGGTTCTCATCGATCGGGGCCATCGCGAGCTGCCGATCCGGGCCGACCACGTCGGCAAGAACGTGCCCACGTCACGCGAGGAGATCGTGCGGGTCCACCTGGCCGAGACGGACGGCGAGGACGGGGTCGACATCGAGCGCGTCGCCGGCGCGGTGGTGGAGCCGGTCGCGGGATGAGCCTGGCCGTGCCGGACGGGACGGGCATCGATCTGCCTCCGGTCGTCGCCCCGGCGACCGGCGCCGGCGCCCCGGTCCGTTGGGGCCATCGCCACCTGCTCGACCTCGACGCGGTCTCGTGGCCCGAGATCGAGCTGGTGATGCGCACTACCGATGCCATGCGCGAGATCCTGGCGCGACCCATCGCCAAGGTTCCCGCCCTGCGTGGCACCGGCGTGACGATCCTGTTCTACGAGGCCTCCACGCGCACCCGGGTCTCGTTCGAGGTCGCGGCCAAGAACCTGTCCGCGGACGTCGTCAACATCGCCGCGGCGTCCTCGTCGGTGACCAAGGGTGAATCGCTGGTCGACACGATCCGGACGGTCGAGGCGCTCGGTGCCGACATGATCGTGATGCGGCACGCCACCTCGGGCGCGCCGTATCTCGCCGCCGAGCACTTCGCCGGCTCGATCCTCAATGGTGGCGACGGCTGGCATGCCCATCCCTCGCAAGCCCTGCTCGACCTGTACACGATCCGGGAGCACCTGCCGGGCGGGCCGGATCTCCGCGGCCGGAAGGTGGTGATCCTCGGCGACGTGCTCCACTCGCGGGTGGCCCGCTCGAACATCTGGTCGCTGACCGCCGCCGGCGCCGACCTGTGGCTGTGCGGCCCGTCGACGCTCCTGCGCGGCTTCGAGCGCTGGGCAGGCGCAATGGCGG
>JAXDKT010000069.1:0-10836 GCA_034666965.1 Chloroflexota bacterium
GGCCCCGACCCGGGACTGTCTGGCACCCCTCAGCCGCTGGTTGGTTCGCGTGGCGGTCCAAGGGACGCCTGCGGCCGGCAGTGCCGGGCCCGGCACTGCCCGACCGAGCGGCCCCGAACCCCGGCCCGGCACCGCCCGACCGAGCGGCCCCGAACCCCGGCCCGGCACCGCCCAACCGCTGACCACCCGGCCCCGACGCCCAACCCGGCCCCGACGCCCAACCCGGCCCCGACGCCCAGCCGCGCTCCGACGCTCAGCCGCAGCTCGTCCCTCGACCGGGTGGCTCACCACGCGTACCAACGGGCGGAGGAGCGGGCGCTTGAGCCGGTGGTGCGTTGGAATTCGTCCCGAGCTGAGCGTGGCCCGGGATGAACCGGGCCTCCGCGGCCCCGACCCGGGGCTGTCCGGCACCACTCAGCCGCTGGTTGGTTCGCGTGGCGATCCAAGGGGCGGCCGCGGGGCCCGCGGCACGCCCCGCGGCACGGCCCGCCGCGTGGCCCGCCGCGTGGCCCGCGCCCGCGGCACCGCCCGCGGCACGGCCCGCCGCGGCACTGCCCGCGGCACGGACGCCCGCGGCACTGCCCGCGGCACGGACGCCCGCGGCACGCCCCGCGGCACGCCCCGCCGCGTGGCCCGCGGCACGGCCCGAGCGGCGCGGGCCGGGGCCGGGTAGCGTTCGAGGCATGCATCTGCTCGTCGTCGAGGACGATCCCCGCCTGGGCCGGCTGCTGCGTCGGCTGCTCGAGGAGGAGCGCCACGTGGTCGAGGTCGCCACGGACGTCCGAACCGCGCTCGAGCTGGCCGGAGACGTCGGCGGGATCGAGGCGATCATCCTCGACATCGGACTGCCCGACGGCTCCGGCCTCGACGTCGCTCGCCGGCTCCGCGCCGACGGCTCGACCGTCCCGATCCTGGCCCTGACCGCGCGCGACACCGTCGTCGACCGGGTCACCGGCCTCGACGCCGGCGCCGACGACTACCTGGTCAAGCCGTTCGCCTTCGAGGAGCTGGCGGCAAGACTCCGCGCCCTCGCCCGCCGCGCCGGGGGCCCCGAGGCGATCCGCTCCGGGGTTCGCCTGGAGGTCGGTCCGATCGTCCTCGACGAGACCCGCCGCGAGGTGACCGCGTCCGGCCGCCGGGTCGAGCTCAGCCCCCGCGAGTTCTCGCTGCTCGAATACTTCCTGCGCCATCCGGGCGAGGCCCTGACCCGCGATCGCCTGCTCGATCACGTCTGGCCGTCGGGCGTGGCGGTGACGCCCAACGCGGTCGACGCCTACGTCCACTACCTGCGCGGCAAGCTCGGACCGGCGGGCGAGCGGATCCGGACGCTGCGCGGGATCGGCTACCGGCTCGAGGACGCCGGGTGAACGCCGGCCAGACCGGCGATGCTCGCTTGCTCGGCCGGGTCCGCTGGCAGCTCGTGGCCTGGAGCGGCGGCGTCGTCCTGGTCGTGCTCGTCGCCCTGGGCATCCTTCTGTCGTTCGCCGTCGCCCGCTCGCTCGAGGCCAGCGGCGTGGCCCAGCTCGAGGAGCGTGCCGACGGCCTGGGCCGGTTCATCACCAACGATCCGGGGCGTCCCAGGGCCGGCCGGACACCGGTCGGGATCTCCTTCGGCGGGCCTTCGTCGGGGACGTTCGCGTTCGTCGTGCCACCCGGGGGCGACGTGCTCGTTCCGCCTGGCCTCGACCTCCCCCGCGAGCTCCCCGACAACGCCGCGGTGGACGCGGCCCTGACCACCGGCACGTCCGACATCCGGGTCCTGGACGTGGGCGGCACGCCGATCCGGATCCTGAGCCGCCCGATCCCGCGCAACGGCGCTGTCTACGTCCTCCAGGTCGGCCAGGACATCACCGCCGAGCGGCAGACCGTGGGCACGCTCATCGCCGTGCTCGCCATCGCCGGGCTGGTGGCCATCCTGGCCGCCCTCGCCGCAGGGGCGCTCAACGCCCGCCGCGCGCTCGTGCCGATCCGCGACGCGCTGCGCCGCCAGCGTGAGTTCGCGGCCGACGCGAGCCACGAGCTGCGGACCCCGCTGGCCGTCGTGCGAGCCAGCGCCGAGCACCTCGAGCGCAACCGGGACAAGCCGGTCGGCGAAGTTGGATCGGCCGTTGACGACATCACCGCCGAGGTCGACCACCTGACCGCGCTGGTCGAGGACCTGCTCCTCCTCGCCCGGAGCGATTCCGGGGCGGTCGAGCTCGCCCGCGAGCCGCTCGACCTGGCCGACGTGGCCGCCGACGCGACCGGTGCCATGGCCGGCCTGGCCGCCGCCACGGACGTGAAGATCGCTCTCGACCCGGCCCCGACCCCGGTCGTCGGCGATCCCGCCCGACTCCGTCAGCTGGTGACGATCCTGGTCGACAACGCGATCCGCCATGGGCCGGTCGGCGGGACGGTCAGCGTGGCGGTCCGGATGGATGGCCGCGAGGCCGTCCTCACCGTCGACGACGACGGGCCGGGGATCCCAGCGCACGAGCGCGAGCGCGTCTTCGACCGGTTCTGGCGGGGGAGCGACGCGCGACCGGGCGGGACCGGCCTCGGGCTGGCGATCGGGGCCTGGATCGTGACCGGGCACGGCGGCTGGATCGCGGCGGTGGAACGGGCGGGTGGCGGCTCGCGCTTCGTGGTCCGCCTGCCGGCCGCGCAACCCGCCTGACCGGCTCGCGACGGATCAGGCGGCGGCGCTGCGGACCGGCGTCGCGACGGCTCAGGCGGCGGCGCCGCGGACGATCACGCGGCGACGACGAGGTCCCGGCCGGCGGCCTTGGCCATGGCCAGGCCCACGTCCGCGGCGATGAACAGCTCTTCGGCCGTGCGGACGTCGTCGCTGACCCGGGAGCAGCCGGCCGAAACGGTGGCCCGCAGCGGGTTGCCGTCGCTGCCGGTGAACGTCCGGGTGCCCCAGGCACGGCGGACCTCGTTGGCGATCCGGATCGCGTCGTCAAGGGTCGCTCCCTCGAGGATCGCCACGAACTCGTCGCCGCCGTAGCGGGCGACCAGGTCGCTCGTCCGGAACCGCTCGCGGAGCAGGTCGCCAAAGCCGCGCAGGACCATGTCGCCGACGCGGTGCCCCTGGCTCTTGTTGAACGTCCCGAACGTGTCCAGGTCGAACATGATCACCGCCGTGGGCGGCCGCTGGTCCGGCTCGCTCCGGAGCCGAGTGGCCAGGAAGCGGTCGATCGATGCGTCCAGGTGGCGGCGGTTGAACAGGCCCGTCAACGGGTCGCGGACCGAGGCCTCGATCACGTCGCTGTGGAGGAACGTGTTGCTCAAGGCCAGAGCGACCTGGCTGCCCAGGACCTCCCCGATCTCGCGCTCGGTCCGGGTGAACGGCTTGGCGAGGTCGAACCGGGTCACGCTCAGGGCGCCGACCACGACGCCGTCGCGGATCAGGGGCAGCCCCATGGCCACCATCGGCGCGGTCGCCGCCGCGGCGGCGGCGTGGAGCCCATCCGCGTAGCGGTCCCGGGTGAAGTGATCGTCGACGACCTGGGTCCGGTCCCGGATCGCCCGACCGGCCACGCCCTCGCCGGGCCGGATCTCGATCCCGACGTAGCTCGTGTTGTCGGTGCCGCTCATCGAGCGGATGTGATAGCGGCCGTTCGCCCGGTCGAGGACGGTCAGGACCGCGATGTCGGAGGCGAGAACGCGGCGTACCCCGTGGACGATCGCCGGGTAGAGCGTGTCCGGGTCGAGGCTGCCGGTGACCGAGTTGCCGAACGAGGCCAGGCGCTGGAACAGATCGGCCCGCTCGGCCAGCCAGCGCCGCTCGCGGGCCAGGGCCAGGGCCGAGGCCAGCCGATCGGCGACGAGCAGGACCGAGCCGAGGTCGGTCTCGTCGAGCGTGCCGTGGTCGACCTCGACGTTGACGATCCCGAGCAGGTCGTTGCCGACCAGCAGCGGGGCGCAGATCTCGCTGGTCACCTCCATCGCGGGCCCCAGGAAGTCGGAGTCCAGCGAGGTGTCGGCCACGAGCTCCGCCGTGTGGCTGCGGAAGACCCGGCCGATGACCCCGGAGCTGCCATCGAAGGCCAGGATCGGCGTCGAATAGCCACGCTGGGCGCCGAGTCGGAGCATGTCGCCTTCGACGAGATAGAGGGACACGTGCGTGTAGCCGAGGTCGTGGCGGAGCAGCTCCATGACCTGGTCGAGCGTGCCCGTCTCGGGTCCCCGCGCCGCCAGGGCCCGCCCGACCTCCTCGACCGCCTCGACCTGGCGATTGCGCCGGCGGCTGTCGCTCATCGTCTGGCGCAGGCGATGGAGGGTCTGCTCGAGCGAGGACACGGTCCGCCGCGCACCGACGATCAGGATGACCGAGATGGCCGTCAGGACCAGGCCGCGCTGGATCGCCATGTCGAAGTGCTCACCCGAGGCCAGCGCCGCGGCCAGATAGCTGCCCCCGGACAGGCCGCCGACGGCCAACGCTTCGCGACCGCCGTAGACCGCCGCCATCGTGATCACCGGGATGTACAGGGCCAGGAGCGGCCGGAACGCGGCGTCGCCGGTGGCATTGGCCACGGCCGTCACGAACACGCTGGCGAACGCCAGCCGGAGGACTGGCCGCTCGAGGAGGCCGACCTGCGTTCGAAGGCTGGGGGCGAAGCCGAGCAGGGCCATGGTCGTCACGAACAGCAGGCTGAGCACGACGACCGCGATGGAATCGGCCTGGGGTGCACTGAGATGCACCGCGATGGCCGGCGACGCCAGCCCGACCGCCAACAGCAGGTGGGGGTCGGCGGCGGCCCGCCGAGCGGCGCGTCGCATCGATCGAACGAAACCAGCCGGACTGTGCGCCAGTCCGCCCCTCAACGTCGACATCGTTGACAGTGTTTGGGACCGATGGGTCATCGGGCATCACCCGTGGGTCCCGGCCGGTGTCCGGCATTCGCACTATGTGACGGCCGCCCGCTGCACGGCCACGGCCTCCGGAGCACAGCCTTCGGGTACGCTTGGTGGCGATGGTCATCCTCCGCGCGGATCCCTGGAGCCCCGACTACGGCGGCGACGACGAGGCGGCCCTGGCGGCCCGCGAGGGCACCGAGATCCAGGTCGATCCGACCATCGAAACGAGCGACTGGTCGAAGGCGCTCGCCCCGGTCGCCGGACCCTCCGGCCCGCTCCTGTTCGTCGACGGCGTCCGCCGGGTCGAGATGCGGATCCTGGCGGAGGACGCCGGCCGGCGGGCCTGGGGACTGGCCGGCTCGTATGCGGTCGGGGCGGTCCGGAGCGATGGCCGGGCCACGTTCGAGGGAGCCGTCGTGGGGCGGGTCCTGGTCCTTGGCGGGGCGATCGAATCGCCCGACCTGGTGGTCCAGGCCGGCGCGGGCGGCAAGGCCGGCGCGGGCGGCAAGGCCGGCGCCGCGGAAGCAGGCGGAGACGCGGGGCGGATCACCTTCCGCGCGGTCGCCGTCCCCGGCGACGATCCCGAGGCACCCCTCCAGGCCCTCCAGAACGAGATGCGCGACGCCGAGGGTCGGCTGGCCGCCGAGCTGGCGCCGAGCGGGCTGGTCCTGGCCGATGGGCCGCTCCACTATCCGCACGGCCCCGAGGCGGCGGTGGTCGGGATCGCCAAGCGGATGGTGATGACCTACCTGGAGGGCGAGCCCGCGAAGCTGCTGCCCCGCCTGCTCCCCGGCGAGCGCAGCCCGCTGTTTGCGCTCGGTCGCCAGATCCTCGACCGGTTCGCCTGGTACCAGCGCCTGATCGTGTTGCGCGAGCCCTGGCACGACCTCTCCGGGCTGGTCCGCTGCGAGGTCCGGATGTCGCTCGGCATCGCCCGGGCGCGGGAGCTGGCCGATCGGGTCGCGGTCGAGCTGCCGCGCTACGCCGGACGGCCCGGGATCGACCCGCGCGCCCCCCAGAACCTGACCCCGGTCGGCGCGCTCGAGACCGAGCTGCGCCGCCGGCTGGGCAACCCCGAGCTGCTCCGGCGCGCGATCCAGTCGGAGCTCCACCGGGCGGCGGTCGCGTGATCGAGGCCCCGACCGTCTCGGAGCCGGTCGGGCTCGTGCTCGGGACCGAGGACGCCACCCCGCTCCAGTTCTGGGTCGGGGTCCGCGAGGGCTCCTATCTCCAGCTCGACGACGCGGTCATCCTCGAGACCGACGTGCCCGGGATCGGCACCGTCCGGATCAGCGGCATCGTCCAGGAGGTCCGTGCCCGTCACGAGGGCCTGACCTTCGACTCGGACGCCTTCCTCGTCGAACAGGGCATCCTTCCGGCCGAGATCGCCCAGGCGGCGCTGGTCGTGGCCACGAGGTTCGAGCCCGAGGTCTTCGTGCCACCGCTGCCCGGCCGTCCGGCCAAGCGGGCGCGGGGCAAGGATCGCGACGAGGCGCTGTACCTCGACCGAATGACCCGTCGGCTGCCGGCCGGGCTCTCGCGCGACGGGGAGCCGGTCTACCTCGACGTCGACTTCTTCGACGGGACCCGGGGCGCGCACGTCAACATCTCGGGCATCAGCGGCGTCGCCACCAAGACCACCTACGCCCTATTCCTGCTCTACGCCCTGTTCCATTCCAAGGCGCTCGGTGCCTATGCGACCAACACCAAGGCGATCGTGTTCAACGTCAAGGGCGAGGACCTGCTCTGGCTGGACCGTCCCAACACCCAGCTCGACGCCACGGCTCGAGCCGAGTACGAACGGCTGGGCCTGCCCGTCGGCCCGTTCGCGTCGGTCGGGCTGTGGGCGCCGCCACGACCCGGCGCCGCGGGCTCGGGTGGGGCCGGCGCTCCCGGCGGCGCGGCGATCCCCCACGTCGAGGGCCGGAGCGAGGGCGTGACCGCCTACTACTGGACCATCCGCGAGTTCGTCCGCGAACGCTACCTGCGCTTTCTGTTCGCGGAGGGCGACGACGAGCGCTCCCAGATCGCCGACCTCGTCGCCCGGGTCGAGTCGCTCCTCGACCGCTGGTGCCAGGACGACCCCGAGGCGCCCGCCACGGTCCGCCTCGACGGGGCCCGGATCGGCACCTTCGAGGAGCTCTGCGACGCGATCGCCCTCAAGCTCGACGATGACGACGCCGGCTGGCGGGGTCGCCTGGCGGAGGGCACCGTGGCCGCCTTCCAGCGCCGCCTCGACGCCGCCCGGCACCGGGTCGGCCACCTCATCTGGGGGACCGCGGCGGAGGATCCCGCCCGCCACCGGATCGACTGGGAGGCCAACCAGGTCACGGTCATCGACATCCACAACCTGCACGACCGGGCCAAGCGCTTCGTGACCGGCGTCATGATCAAGCGCCTGTTCGAGCACAAGGAGCGGATGGGCCGGCGCGAGCCGCTCCACGTGCTCGTCCTCGACGAGCTCAACCGCTACGCCCCGCGCGAGGGCTGGAGCCCGATCAAGGAGGTCCTCCTCGACGTCGCCGAGCGCGGCCGGAGCCTGGGGATCATCCTCGTCGGGGCCGAGCAGACCGCCTCCGAGGTCGAGCGCCGGGTCATCGCCAACTCGGCGTTCCGGGTGGTCGGCCGTCTGGACATGGCCGAGGCCGGGCGCTCCGAGTACGGCTTCCTCCCGGCGGTGACCCGGGCCCGCGCCGGGATCCTCAAGCCGGGCTCGGTGATCATCCAGCAGCCGTCCATCCCGACCCCGCTCCAGGTCCGCTTCCCGTTCCCGTGCTGGGCGACCCGGGCCGAAGAGGCCGCGCCCGCCGGTGGCGACCCGTTCACGGCGTTCGAGGCCGACTAGCGGGTGACCATCCGGCTCCTGCACACGTCGGACTGGCACCTCGGGCGGACGATCCGCAACCGGCCCCGGACCGAGGAGTTCGCGGCGGTCCTCGACGAGGTCGTCCGGATCGCGGTCGACGAGCGGGTCGACGGCGTCCTGGTCGCGGGGGACCTGTACGACTCGCGGGCACCCGGCCCCGACGCGGACGCGCTCCTGGTCGAGACGCTGGTCAAGCTCCACGAGGCGAAGATCCCGGTGGTGGCCATCGGCGGTAACCACGACTCCGCCCGTCGGATCGAGGCGTTCGCGCCGCTGTACGCCGCGGTCGGGGCGAAGATGGTTGGCCGGGTCGTGCGGCCGGATTCCGGCGGCGTGGTCGAGCTGGCGTCAAGAGACGGAACCACCAGCGCCCTGATCGCCTGCCTGCCGTTCGTGGCCGAGCGGTTCTTCGCCACGACCGGCGCCCTGTTCGACGCGGCCGAAACCTGGTACGGGACCTACGCGGACGGCATGGGCCAGCTGCTGGACGGGTTCGCGGCCGCGTTCCGGGGCGACCGGGTCAACGTGGTCATGGCCCACCTCTACGCCGACGGCTCGCTCCTCGGGGGAGGGGAGCGCGAGGTCACCGTCGGGCTCGAGTACGCGGTCTCGCCGGCGCGCCTGCCGGCCACCGCCAGCTATCTCGCGCTCGGCCACATCCACCGCCCCCAGCGGGTGGCGGGCACGGCCGCGCCGGGGCGCTACTCGGGCTCGCTCCTCCAGCTCGACTTCGGCGAGACGGAGCAGCACAAGTCGGTGGTCATCGTCGAGGCGTCGCCCGGCAGCCCCGCGGCGATCCGCGAGGTGCCCGTGACCGGCGGCCGGCGGCTGGTCGACCTGCGCGGTCCGCTGGACGCGGTCACCGCCGCGGCCGAAACCGTGGGCGACGCCTGGCTGCGCGTCTTCGTCGAGACGGACGGTCCGCTACCGGGGATCGCCGACCGCGTGCGCGAGGCCCTGCCCAACGCCCTCGACGTCAAGCTCGTCTACGACCGGACCGCCGACGAGGAGGGACCGCGCTCGGCCGGCGTCGGTCTGCTCGGGCCGCGCGACCAGTTCGCCGCCTACGAGCGGCTTCAGCACGGCGTCGATCCCGACCCCGCGCTGCTGGCCGCGTTCGACGAGGTCCTTGCCCTCGTCCGCGACGGAGACGACTGAGCCGTGCGTCCGGTCCGTCTCGACATCCGTGGCTTCACCGCCTTCCGCGAGCCCCAGCAGGTCGACTTCGAGGGCCTGGACCTGTTCGCGATCACCGGCCCGACCGGCTCGGGCAAGAGCTCGATCCTCGACGCGCTGACGTTCGTCCTGTACGGGCGCGCGGAGCGGGTCGGCGACGGCGTCCGCCAGCTCGTCAGCCAGGGCCAACCGCGAGCCGCGGTCGCCCTCGAGTTCGAGGCCGGCGGGGAGCGCTACCGGGTCGCCCGCAGCGTGACCGCCGACGGCAAGACCAAGATCCTGGTCGAGCGGGCCGATCCGAGCACGGAGTCGGGCTGGCGCCAGCACGGCGACGGCGCCGACCGGGTCCGCGAGGCCGACGCTATCGTCGAGCGCCTGGTTGGGCTCGACTACGCCGGCTTCACCCGGGCGGTCCTCCTGCCCCAGGGCCGCTTCGCCGAGTTCCTGGCCGGCGACGCCAAGACCCGGCGCAAGATCCTGGCCGACCTGCTCGACCTGGGGCTGTTCGAGCGGATCGCGGCCAAGGCCGGCGAGCTGGCCCGGACCCACGGCGCGCAGGTCACCGGCCGGGCGGAGATCCTCGCCTCCGAGTTCGCCGACGCGACCGATGCCGGGCTGGCGGCGGCCCGCCATGAGCACGAGGCCGCCCGGGCCGCGTCGGGTCGGCTGAGCGCGGTCCGCGAGTCCGTGGCCGCGCTCGTGGTGCGTGGCGCGGCGATCGACCGCGAGATCGAGGAGCTCGGTCGGATCGGGGCCGAGGCGACCCGCGGCGCCGACCTGGCGGACACGATCGTGGCCGAGATCGGGCAGCTCATCGAGGCCATCGAGCGGGCCGAGGTCGGTCGGGAGTCGGCCATCGAGTCGGCCGATCGCGACGCCCAGGCGGCGGCCGTCGCGGCCGGCGTCCTGGTCGAGGCCGAGTCGAGCTGGGGCGACGCGGCCACCCTGGCCGGGCGATTGGAGCGGGCGCGGGCACTCAGCGAGGGCAGGGCGGCCCTGGCTGAGCGGCGCGAACAGGCCTCGGCCCTGTCCGCCGCGATCAAGCCCGCCGAGGATGCGGCGACCACGGCGACGCTCGCAGCGTCCGAGGCCGCTTCGCGGGAGGCGTCCGCGGCCGAGGCCGAGCGGCAGGCGGTCGATGCGCTCGAGGCGGCCCGCCAGGCCGACCGTGTCGCGGCGATCAGCGCCGGGCTGGCGATCGGCGATCCGTGCCCCATCTGCGGTCGCCCGCTCGAGGCGACGCCCGACCGCCACGGCGCCCCGAAGCTGGACGCTGCGACCACGGCCCTGGAGCTTGCCCGGGCGTCTGCGGCCGAGGCGGCCGCGGTGTGCCGGGCGACCGAACGCGCCGCGACCGAGGCCGCCGGGCTGGTCGAGCTCGAGCGCGACCGGGCCGCGCGCGCGGAGGCGACCCTGGCCGAGGAGGACGACCGGCTCGCGGGCATCGCTGCGGCTCTGGCCACCGAGCTGGGCGGCAAGCTCCCAAAGGACCCGGTGGCCGAGCTCGAGCGTCGCTCGGACGAGCTGCGCCGGCTCACAGCCGAGCTGGATGGGCGCCGGACCACGGCCGCGGCCTCGGCCCTCGCATTGCGGACCATCGAGCAGCTCCTGGCCGAGGTGCGTGGTCGGCTGACGACCGAGCGGGTCCGCCTCGAGGGCATCCACGCCGATGACCTGCTGAGCCGTGCCAGCGCCGCGGGCGTGGCGGTCGCCGCGGGCCGCGGCGCGAAGGCCCCCGCCGCCACGGCCCAGCCCGCCGCCAGCGCCAAGGCCCCCGCCGCCAGCGCCAAGGCCCGGACCCCTCCGAAGAGCTCGGCCCCGCCGCCCAAGCCCGAGCTGGACGACGACCCCGCCGCCCTCGCCCTGGCCGCCACGGACCTCGCCGCACGGCTCGGTGCCCTCGCCGATGCCGCCGGCGCAGCCCGGTCCAGCCGCGCCGACGCCGCGACCGG
>JAXDKT010000070.1:0-3290 GCA_034666965.1 Chloroflexota bacterium
CAGGTTGCCGTTGCGGGCGGTCTTGGGCCCGGACAGCCCCTTGAGCGCGAGGATGAAGCAGACACCGCAGGCCAGGAAGACCAGCTGGATCCAGGTGGGCATCAGGCGGCCCCACCCGTGGACGACGGAGCCTCGTCGGACTCCGCGGCCTTGGCCGGCCGCTTGCGCACGAACATCTGCAGCATCCGGTCGGTGACCACGAAGCCACCCACCATGTTCACCGAGGCCAGCACGATCGCGATCAGCCCGACGATCACCGCCACGGTGTTGTCGGTGGTGCCGGTGACGATGATGGCGCCGAGCAGGATGATCCCGTGGATCGCGTTGGCGCCCGACATCAACGGCGTGTGCAGCGTCGAGGAGACCTTGGAGATCACCTCGATACCCACGAACACGCTGAGGACGAAGATCGTGAGCCACACGACCGATTCGCTGAGGATCACTGGTCGGCCTCCTGGTCGTAGGGCAGATCGAGCTGCTGGTCGACGGGTCCCTCGGGAAGCATGCCGTCGTCGTCGGCGACGCCCTCGTCGTACGCCGCGGGTGGGGGCTCCGCCGCTGGCTCGGGCGCCGAGGTCGGGCCCTCGATCGCCTCACGGGTCGGCTCGTGCACGATCGCGCCTTCGCGGGTCACGCAGCTGCTGGCGACGATCTCGTCGTCGAAGTCCGGGGCGAAGGACGCGTTGCCCTCGGCATCCTTGACGGTCATCAGGGTGACCAGGTTGACGACGTTCTGGGCGTAGAGCTTCGAGGCCGGGCCGGGCATCTGGCTCGGCACGTTGCGGCCGCCCCAGACCTGGGCGTTGCCGATCCGGACCACCTCGCCGGCCACCGAGCCCTCGACGTTGCCCCCGGTCTCGGCGGCCAGGTCGACGACGACCGAGCCCGGCTTCATCTGCTCGACCATCTCGCGGGTCACCAGCATCGGGGCGGTCCGGCCGGGCACGGCGGCGGTGGTGATCAGCGCGTCGGCGGCGGCGATGAACGGCGTGAGCAGCTCGCGCTGGCGGGCGGCGCGGTCCTCGGTCATCTCGCGGGCGTAGCCACCGGCGCCCTCGAGGGTGTCGAGGTCGAGGTCGATCGACTTGGCCCCCATCGACCGGATCTCCTCCGCGGCTGCTGCGCGCACGTCGTACGCCCGGACGATCGCGCCGAGCCGCTTGGACGTCGCGATGGCCTGCAGCCCGGCGACTCCGGCGCCGAGGACGACCACCTCGGCGGCCTGGACGGTGCCGGCGGCGGTCATGTTGAGGGGGAAGAAGCGGCGCAGCAGGCCGGCCGCGACGATCGCGCAGCGGTAGCCGGAGACCAGCGCCTGCGAGCTGAGGCCGTCCATCGACTGGGCACGGGAGATGCGCGGGATCAGCTCGACCGCATGGGCGGTGACGCCGGCGTCGCGGAGCTCGACGACGGTGGCCTGCTCCTGGTTGGTCGGCAGGAACGAGATGGCGGTGGCGCCACGGCGCATCCGGCGGATCCGGTCCGCGGAGAGGGGCTGCACCGAGACGACGACGTCGGCGTCCTCGAAGGCGGCGTCGTCGAGGCGGGCACCGGCCGCGGTGTACTCCTCGTCCGCGATCAGGGCGTGGCGTCCCGCGCCCGGCTCGACCGCGACGTCGTACCCCAGGCCGGTGAGCTTGCCCACCAGCTCCGGCACCATCGCCACGCGTGACTCTCCCTCGCGGGACTCCATGGCCACTGCGATCTTCACGCCCTTGAAACTAGGGCATACAGCCCGCTGCTCCCACTCTTCTCGGTCTGCATCCGGCGTGGCGTTCTCCACAGGCAGGTCGGGCCCTTCGTCGGTAGTCCCTGACGAGATGGCTCTCATCGGACCGAGATGACGACCGTTTCGTCAGGGACTATCCCGAGAGGGGGAACTCGTCGACGGGCTCGTAACGGGGCCTGCCGCGGGGCCCTTCGCCGAGGTACGACGCCACGAGGGCGAGGCGGTCGGCCCGCCAGGTGGGTCCACGGTAGGTGTCCATGAGCCGGACCCAGTCGGTCACCTCCTGCGGCCGGCCGAGCCGGGCCAGGGTCACGTGCGGCCGGAACCGCTGACCGTCGACCGCCACTCCGGCCCGGTTGGCCGCGGCCCGCGCGCCGGTGGCCAGCCGTGGCAGCTCGGTGTGGCCGACAGCATCGAGGTCGAGGCCGGCCCAGAGCACGCGAGCCCGGGCCGGGTTGGGGAAGGCGCCACTGCCGGCGAACGCCGTATCGAAGGAGGTACGGCGTGCGGCGGCGCGGGTGAGCCGCTCGACGAGGTCGTCGAGCGCCCGGTCGGGCACGTCGGCCAGGAAGGCGAGGGTCACGTGGAACTGCTCGGGCGGAGACCACCGGAAGCCGGCCGCGGCACGGCGTACCTCGAGGAAGTGGTCCAGATGGTCGACGGCGTCAGGTGGCGGCTGCAGCGCCACGAACATCCGCATTTCAGAGGTGGGCGCCGACCAGGCTTCCCACGGCGTAGGTGACCGCCATCGCCAGCAGCCCGCCGGCGACGTTGCGGACGACGGCCCGGCCGCGCGGGCTGAAGCCCAGCCTGGCCTGGATGAAGCCGGCCACGGCGAGCGCGATCGCGACGGCCACGACGGTCGCCCAGACCCGGATCGACAGCGGGCTCAGGGTGATCACCAGCAACGGGAGCAGGGCTCCGGTGGTGAAGGCGATCATCGAGGCGAAGGCCGCGTGCCAGGCGTTGGTGAGGTTGTCGGGGTCGATCCCGAACTCGATGTCGGCGTGGGCCGCGAGCGCGTCGTGCTCGGTCAGCTCCTGGGCGACCTTCCGGGCCGTCTCGCGGCTCAGGCCCTTGCGCTCGTACATCTTGGCCAGCTCGCGCTGCTCGGTCTCGGGCATCTTCTCGAGCTCTTCGGCCTCCATCGCGAGCATCGCCTGCTCGGAGTCGCGCTGGGCGTTGACCGAGACGTACTCACCGGCCCCCATGCTCAGCGCGCCGGCGACCAGTCCCGCGATGCCGGCCACGAAGACCGGCGAACGCTCCGAGGTCGCGCCGGCCACGCCCATCACGATGCCGGCCGTCGACACGATCCCGTCGTTGGCGCCCAGCACCCCGGCGCGCAGCCAGTTCAGCCGGTTGCCGACGTCCTCCCCGATCTCCTCGTGCCAGTGCTGCGGGTTCTCGTCGGTCCCGATCTCCATGCTCACTCCCCCAATCCTGCCATCCCCCGGCCGCCCCGCAAGCAAGGCAAGCCTGCGCTGACCCGGCCAATGGTCACGCCGTACGACGGCGACTCGGCACGTGACGACTCGGCGTGATCTCGATGCACCTTTAC
>JAXDKT010000071.1:0-5137 GCA_034666965.1 Chloroflexota bacterium
ACGGCGGGCGCTCCGCCACCAGGCGGCGCCGACTCGCTGTTGGTCGGCTTCGACGAACTGTTCGAGTCGCTCGGGTTCGGCGGCTCGTCCGGCTTGTCCGTCGGCTTGATGGTCGGCGGACTGCAAGATGCCGGGAACGGGATCGGGATCGGCGGGGTCCACGGCGGCCTGGGCGAACCGATGGTCCAGCTCGGGCACGGGAAGTCGATCGGCGGTGGGCCGGCCGTGGTGATCGGCGCGCCCGGCCCCACAGTGCTGGTCTGGACGACGATCGGCGGGATGGTCGGGCTGTCGTCGGCCTTCTGCACGCCCTGTTCGGCGTGTGCCTCGCCCTCGCCCTTCGCGGTCAGGTTCTCGATCCCGATCATGCCGAGGAAGGTGGTCTTGTTGTCGATCTGTACGTCGACCTTCAGGTGCTCCGCGTCGAGCTCGCTGGTCGCACACGACGTGACCGCGGGATCGTTGGAGGTGACCTGGGCGCAGAAGTCCGCGACCGCCTTGCCGGCCTTCGTGACGTCGATCCTTGCCTCGGCCGAGTTGAAGTCGATCGTGCTGACCCCGGCCCGGGCGGCTTCCTGGGCATAGCCGATGGCCCGGGACTTGGCGCCGAGCTGGCGGCCACCGTCGATGACGAGGCCGGCCAGGGTCAGGATCATCACGGCCAGGATGGCGACCGCCGGACTGAGCGCGCCGCGATGGTTGCGCAGGGCACCGATCACGCGGTTGGTGTGCGGGGCGTCGATCCGCAGGTATGCGACCGTACGCCGCCAGGCGCCGCGGCGGGCGCGCGTCGTACCGGAAATGGGGCCGGGGCGGCGGTCAGGGTGCATCGCGGACCCCCCGGTAGGGGTCGAGGGACGAGCTGAACTTCTTGGTGATCTTGGTGTCGCCACCGAGGCCGAGCAGGCCGAGATCGCGGTAGTTGATGGTGCAGGTGACCTCGACCGACAGCGGGCTGCCGGCGGCGAAGGCGGAGGTGATCGTGCCGGCCGCGGAGGCCTTGCACGACCCGACCGACTGGTCCATCGTCCGCGAGACCGCCTGGTCGATCGCGCGCTGGGCCTCGGCCAGCGAGCGGGTCTGGCTGGCGGCGCGGGCACCGTCGCGGGCCGCATTCTCCAGCTGCGACGAGGTCTGGAAGTAGCGGCCGCAGGCGAGCAGGAACATGAACAGGATCAGCAGCAACGGCGCGAGAATCGCCATCTCCAACGCCATCGTGCCGCGCTCGGAGCGCTTCCCCAGATTCATGGCTCTCACTTGTCGTCGTCTGCGTCGAACTGCTCGATCGGTCCGGTGGCACTCTGGCGGACCTTGAGGGTCAGCCCCGGCACCAGCGAGATGGTCTCACCGGTCACCGTGAACGACACCTGGCCCTCCGGGTCGTTGTACGACGGCGTCAGCACCTGCGCGTCGCCGAGGGAGTTGCCGCCGAGTTGCTGCGCGTAGGCCTCGATGTCGGTGCGGACCTTCTCGCCGATCGCCGTCGTGTAGAGCGGCGGCTGGACGAGCCGCAACCGGGAAACCCCTTCCTGGGCTGCGTTCAGCGCGACCGACCGGCCGTACAGGTACAGGGCAGTCTGGATCGAGACGAAGATCAGCGCCAGGATCGTCGGCGCGAGGATCGCCAGCTCCAGCGAGCTGGCACCCCGCTCCGTACGCCGTCGACGGGACAATCGGATCACTTGTCGATGTCGGCCGTACGCCGGTCGATCACAGCCTTCACGATGCCGCCGATCAGCAGCGCGGCGGTGACCAGGATCGCGGAGATGATCGCCCACTCCAGCGCGGAGGCGCCGAGCTCGGTACGGCCCTCCTTGGCCCGGGTCCGCTGGCTGCCCGCCCGTGCCAGCGCATAGCCGACCATCGCCCGCACGAACTGCAATTCCGAAGTCATCAGGTTGCCTTCCCTGTTGAGACCGAGCCCGATTCCGGGCTCAGTATGCCTGCTCCGACGCTCAGATCCGCCCGCTGGATCCATCGGGTACCCATCTCAGGTCCCCAGGATCGACGCGCCGGCGGGATACCCGAGGAACAACATGAAGGCCGCGCACATCACCAGCTGCGCGACCAGCATCGACTGCGACCGCTCCCCTGCCTTGCCTTCGACGTCCGCGAGCTCCTTGCGGCGCAGCGACGCCGCCCGGGACAGCAGCGACGCCCTGATCTTGGCGCCCTCGTCACCGGCCAGGGCCAGTGCCGACGCCAGGTCGCGCAACTCCTCGACCCCGAGGTCCTCGCCGAGGCGGGCCATCGCGTCCCACGGCGTGATGCCGATCAACCGGGCATTCGCCAGCGCCTGCCGCAGCCGCGCCATCGCCCAGTGGTCACCGATCGTGGAGGCGGTCATCAGCGCCTCCGGCAGACCCCGGCCACCGGCGAGGTTCATCGCCACCAGGTCGAGGAAGCTACCGACCACATGCCGGAAGTCACGTCGCCGCTGCTCCGCCTCCTGGCGCAGCGCCAGGTCCGGCAGGAAGAACGCGAACGCCGCCGCGGCCAGCGTCACGACCGCCGGCGTCGCGCCCGGCGCCCCGAAGCCGAGGAACGCGGCCGCGAACAGGACGAACGGCACGAAGACCAGCGCGCCGAGGGCGAAGAACACCTTGGTGGCCAGCATCGCCGCGAACGACTGGTTCATCACCGCGAGGTCGCGGCGTAGCTTGCCGAACGCCCAGCCGCGAGCGTTCGCCTCCTGCTCGAGCCGCCGGCCGAGCGTCTCGCGCGCCTTGTCGACGCCACCGAGCACCCGTTCACCGGCGGCGCTCGCGGTCGCCGCGCTGGTGTAGCCGGACCGGCCGGCGTCGATCCGCGCGATCGTGGACAGCACGTTCGCGCGCGGCTTCATGAACATCCGCACCAGCAGGTACACCCCGAGCCCGGCCAGCGCGCCCATCAGATAAGCCCACATCATCCGCCCACCACCTCCATCCGGTCGTCGCCGGCCTTGGCGGCCCGCCGGTCGTTGGAGCGGACCAGGAAACGCTCCGGTACTTCGATCTTGGCCAGCCGCCGCAGCCAGACCAGGCCGGCGGCGTACAGCAGGATCACGATGAACAGCACGAACTGGCCGATGAAGCTCTTGTACGGCGTGACGTAGCCCGGGTTGAACAGGACCAGCGTGGCCGCCACCAGCAGGGTGATCGCGACCACCACCTGGACGCTCCGCCGGGTCGACCTGCGCTCGGCGGCGACCTTCCGGCGTACGTCGAGTTCTTCGCGGGCGGAATCGGCGAGCGCACTCAGCACCTCGCGCAGACCCGGACCACGGAGGCGGGCGTTCAGCACCAGGGCGGCGACGATCAGGTCGGCCGACGGGTCGTCCAGGTCGTCGGCGAACCGCATCAGGGCCGAGGGCAACGGTTCGCGGATCCGGAGCCGGTCGACCAGCAGGTTCAGGCCCGGCTTGATCGCCGGGGCGGCGTTCACCGCGGTCGCCGGGATCGCCTGCTCCAGGCCGACCGCGCCGGCGATGGTGTCGCGCAGCGCCTCGGTCCAGGTGGCCAGGGCATCCAGGCGGTCGATCGCGCGGCGTTCCTCACCGGTGCCGCCGAAGAAGCGGTCGGCCATCGCGGCCAGCAGGCCGAGGGCGACCGCGAGCACGAGCCACTCGGTGACGACCAGCACGATCAACCCAACACCGAGACCGGCGCCGAGGCGGATCAACTGCTTGCGGTTGTCGACACTGCCGCCGCGTCTGAACAGCGAGGGCGTCTCCTCGCGCGGCGTCGTACCGCGGATCGCGACGATCAGCAGCAGGAGTGCGCCACCGACCACCGCGCCGGCGATCAGGGCCAGCATTGTCCGGTCTGTCATCGGGTCACCTCACGCCCAGCGTCCGTGCACCATCGGCT
This sequence comes from Chloroflexota bacterium, assembly GCA_034666965.1. Lineage (GTDB taxonomy): Bacteria > Chloroflexota > Limnocylindria > Limnocylindrales > CSP1-4 > Chersky-267. Next base: position 3,852 of record JAXDKT010000071.1, read on the forward strand.
GGTAGCCGAAGTGCTCGAGTTCGTCCATGCAGGCGATCGGCGCGTGCGCGGCGGCCCGGCCGTCGGGGCCGGGCGCGAACACTTCACCGGACAGCACCCGGCCGTCCCAGCCGGTCACCTCACGGATGCTCTCGATGTAGCGGCTCAGGGTGCCGCCGTGCTGATAGTCGTTCTGCTTGCGGACGAACACGACGAAGTCCAGGGCACCGGAGATCAGCATCTGGGTCGCCTCCATCGGCAGCCGCTCCTTCGCCTGGATGGCGTAGGTGCTGATCCGGTTGAACACCTCCATCGAGCTGTTCGAGTGGATCGTCGACAGCGAGCCGTCGTTACCCTGGCTCATCGCGTTCAGCATGGTGACGATCTCGTCGCCGAGCACCTCACCGACGATGACCCGCGACGGGTTCATCCGCAGCGAGCGGCGGACCAGGTCGGCCATCGCCACCTCGCCGACGCCCTCGGAGTTCGGCAGCCGCTCCTCGAACGCGACCACGTTCGGGTGCAGATCCTTGAACTCGCCGAGCCCCAGCTCCAGCGACCGTTCGACGGTGATCAGCCGTTCGTGCGGCTGGATCTCGTTCGCCAGCGCGCGCAGCAGCGTGGTCTTGCCGGAGTTGGTCGCGCCCGCGATCATCACGTTCTTCCGGGCGGCGACAGCGGCACGCAGGAAAGAGGCGATGTCCTCGGACATGGTGCCGTTGGCAACCAGATCCTTGAGGAACACGCGGCCGAGCCGGGCCCGCCGGATCGAGACCGCGGGCCGCGACGTCACGCCCATCACGGCCGACAAGCGGGAACCGTCCGGCAGCCGCAGGTCGAGCTGCGGGTTGGCCGAGTCGAACGGGCGGCTGGTCAGACCTGCGTGGGCCGCCAGCACCTGGATCAGCTCGACGAGCTCGTCATCGCTCTCGGCCACGGGACCAGGCCGCTCTTCGCGACCATCGCCGTACTGCACGAAGACCTGGTCGTATCCGTTGATGTCGATGTTCTCGACGTCCAGGTCGTCGATCAGCGGCTGGAGCCGGCCGACACCGAACAATGCCGAGTGGATCGCACCGGCGATCTGCGCGTCGTCGTCCGGCGTGGGCGGGGTGCGCCCTTCGGCCAACTCGAACCGCGCGTGGTCCTCGAGCACCTGCACGATCAGGGACCGCGCGTACTCCCGCTCGTCCTCGGCACTCATCGGCGGTACGCCGTTGACCTGGTCGCGGCGGCGCTGTTCGTTCAGCCGCTCGGCGACCTGGACCCGCAGCTTGCGCACCAGCTCCTGGTCGGTGATCACCGAT
>JAXDKT010000072.1:0-12067 GCA_034666965.1 Chloroflexota bacterium
CATGGGCCAGGCCGATCTCGTCCGGACGACTGAGGCACCTCACTGCCGCATCATCGTCCTCGAGATTCGGCCGTGCAACAGGACTTCTGTCGACACTCGCTCCCGGGACGGCGCCAGGCAATCGAAGACCGAGCCCGATGCTCGATGCACCGGGCTCGGCTTGACGAGAGAGGAGCCTCGCGAACCAGCCCCCCCACCGGCCAGCGAGCCCCGCGGTCAGGGGGCAGGCTTGGGCGGCCGAACGCGGATGAGGAGCGCGTCGTAGTCCGAGCCTGATCCGGTTCCGACGGCCAACACGAAGTCGCCGGTCTTGAGGGAGCCCGCCTCGATGGCCTTGCCCTGGGAACGGACCTTGGTGTCGGCGCCGATCGCGAAGGTGGTCGAGACGCCGTCGGCACCCTTGACGGTGACCGACGTGGCGCTGGCGGCGGTGAGCTCACCGCGCTCGAAATGGACGGTCATGGTCGTGTTGTCGCGCTTGAGGACGGTCGCATCGCCGCGAAGGATGCGACCGAAGCGCGCCGCGGCACGCGGCTGGGGGAGCTGGTCGAGGTCGGCGCCGACGGACGGACCGGACGTGGGCGGCGCGGCGAGGATCGTCGGGACAGCCACGACGCCGACGAGGCCGGCGGCAAGGACGACGACGGCGATCCGCCGAGCTCCCAGGGAGCGAATGCGAGCGATCATCGAGATGACTCCTGGGGCGGTGCCGGGCCGGAGGAAGGACCGGATCGACCGCCGAATGAGCAGGAGCATCGCGCCGCCCACCCGAACGGACCACCGCGCTGCCTCATGAGACCGTAAGCCCAGCGTAAGACGCGCCTCCGGGCTGGCGCGGTCCGATGGTGGATCGGCAGGCGCCATGTCACCAAACGTTGCATCGGCGACGGCGATGGGGTAAGAAGCCACGGTGCGTCGACATGCCCTGGTCGCCTTCGCCTCCGTGCTGCTTGCCGGCGGGGCCGTTGCGGCCTGGCCGCCACTGACGCAGCGTGCGCCGACGACGCTCCCGGTCGGCGCCGTGCTCCCCGAGACGGCGATGGCCAGGCCCGCGGCCGTGGCCGCCGCGGTGCCCGTTGTGTCGCCCGGGCCGACCGCCGCGCCGGCCCCGCTACCGTTGCCCGCTCCCCAACCGGCGATCCACCGCGACCCATGGGTCATCCGCGCCCTCGCCGCTGAGGGACCCTGGGCGCCAGACCCCGGCCGGCTGAGTGGCTACCGCTGGCCGCTGGCCAACGGCGTCATCACCAGCCCGTTCGGTCCCAGCCCATATGGCGCGCTGATCGTCAACGGCGAGCGCTTCCACGACGGCCTCGACGTCGCTTCGTTCTGCGGCGACGTCGTCGTCGCGGCCCACGATGGCTGGGTCCTGGCGGCCGGCCGCCGGTTCGATCCGTGGATCGGCTGGGTCGGCTCGCTCGAGCCACACATCCGGCGGATGAACCAGGGCGGGCTGTGGGGCGAGCTGCCGATCACCGTGATCGTCGACGATGGGGATGGCTATCGGGCCATCTACGCCCACTTCAACGCGGTGACCGTCAAGGCCGGCCAGTACGTCCGGGCCGGTCAGCAGATCGGCTGGGAGGGCTCGACGGGGTTTGCCACGGGCTGCCATGTCCACTTCGGGTTGTTCAGCCCGCTCGACACGCGCCGGTTGGAGCTTCGCCCGGACGTTCACCGAAGGACCAAGTATCCGCGCTACGAGGTCGCCCGGATCGATCCGCTGCTGGTCCTCCCGGCCCTGACGCCGGGCAGGACGACTGGCCCGTTCCCGACCCCGTCGCTGACCCCCTAGGTCGGTCGCGCCAGGGGCTCGCTGCGCCGATAACGTCGAGCGACGAGCGAATAGGCGGGCAGTCGGGCGAGCGACTGGGAGAGGGGCGGCGCCGGTCGGCCATCGCGGCCCTCGATGGCCAGCAGCGAGTCGGTGGCGGTCGCGTCCGCCGGGCGGGCATCGACCGTGGCCAGGTCGAGCGCCACCCGGCCGGGCTCAGCGCTCCCGAGGCTCGCGACCGCGTCCACCGGAAAGGCGTCGGGCTCGTACTCGGCCCGGATCTCGGCCTCGGCCCGCCACCGGGGCCGACGCAGGAGGATCCCGCGCCAGACCTCGGCCACGCTCTCGGTGACGGTTCCGTCGCCGGGCCGAGGCGCGGGCGAGACCGCCTCGCCGCGGGCCCACAGGGCGGCCTGGTGGAGCAGCGCGTACTCGTCGAGATCGGCATACGCAGACAGCGCGTCGACCGGCGAGCGCTCGCCGAAGATCGCCCGGATGCTCGGGGCGAAGACCTCGGCTAGGTCGAGGTCGATGGCCCTGACCGTCCGGTGGAAGTACACCTGGCGGTACATGAACAGGCGCGCGGTCAGGAACATCTCGAGCGCGCCGAGGCCCGGTTCGTAGAGGGTCAGCCCGCGCTCGCCGATGAAGCAGTAGCGGCGCAGCCGCTCGACGTCCACCGGCCCGACCGCGACACCGGTGAGGTATGCGTCGCGCCGGACGTAGTCAAGATTGTCGACGGTGAAGACGCCCGACAGGAGCGGCTGCAGCCAACGCACCCAGCGCGGCATGGACGGGTCTGCGAGGGCCGGCTTGGAGATGAGGAAGGCCACCCAGCCAGGGTCGATCGCCTCATCAGGTGCGAACGCGTCGCGTTCAGGAACGGTTCCCGGTGCGCGGCGGAGACCGCCGATCAGCCCGCTCAGCTCGCGCTCGACGATGAGCTGGGACAGATCCTCGTGGCTGAGCGACTTGCCCTCCGTTCGGCGGCCGTCGACGGGCGCCCGGTGGTCGCGCAGCACGTGGTCGTCGAAGAAGTGGGCAAACGGCCCGTGGCCCACGTCGTGAAGGAGCCCGGCGACCCGCAGCGTCTCGACGACCAGACCCTCCGACGGCAGACGGCCGCCGGGCTCGGCGTCGGCCAGGGCCGTCCGCAGGGTCGGATAGAGCTGGCGCGCCCACAAGCCTGCCTCGTGCATCACGCCCAGGCCGTGGGTGAACCGGCTGTGCTCGGCCGTGGGGAAGACCCAGCGGGCGCTCTGGAGCTGGCTGATCCGGCGCAGACGCTGGACCCAGGCGGTATCGAGGAGGTCCTCCTCGGCGACGTCCTCGGCCGGCAGCCCGACGTCAGCCGCGGTGCTCGGATCGAGGCGCTTGGTCAGCTCGATGTACCCGTGGATCGGGTCGCTGATCAGATTGACCGCCGAGAACGGATGGCGGCGCATCAACCGTGGGTCAGGGGACCCAGGCCCGCAACCCTCTCGACCAGGCCGAGAGGTTGCCGTGGTGGTCGCGCGCCTGCACCCGAACGGTGTACCAGTGGCCGCGCGGCCGATGGAGCAGGCTCAACGAGGTCTTCGTCGTCGCGGTCCGGATCTGCACGTAGGCGCCGTTGTCGACGCGCAGCTCGACGTTGTAGTTCTTGATCCCGGCGGTGTGCGTCTGGAGCCTGGTGTCAGTGGCGCTCCAGGTGAACTTGATGTTCGTGCCGGTCACCGTACGGGTTCGCATCCTGGCGACCGGCCGGGTCCGGTCGGGGCCCTCCAGGAAGACGATCGCGGCGTATGTCGCCCCGTTCGAGCGGCGGGCCACCCCCACCCCGAAGTAATTGAACTTCGAGGACATCATCAGCGCCCAGTGGCTCGAGCTGTGGCGCCACAGGTTGTACAGGTAGGCGGCCGACTTGGGGCCCCAGCTGGCCGTGGTGTAGCCGATGTCCTCGCCGCAGCGGTACCAGTAGATCGCACGCCTGGTCATCGCGTTGCAGGCCGAGCCATCGAGCCCGTCGTGGGTCAGCTTGCCCGCGGTCGCCATCCATGCGGCCCGATCGCCGGAGAGGGCATCGAGGCGCGAGTCGACGCGGAGCGCGCGCAGCCCGCGCGCGGCCCGGTCGCGGTTGATCCACGAGCGGACGCTGCTCTCCATCGACGTGTCGACCGCGGCCCGGGTGGGCGCTGGCAGGCTGGCCGAGCCGACGACCAGGACCAGGACAGCCGCCGATAGGGCCAGTCCACGCCGGACGCGTGCAGGGGAAGGAAGCATGCGCCCAGAGCTTACCCGACCGAGCTGGATGCGTCATCCGACGCGATAGGCGGCCGCGGCTTCAGCCAGGATCGCGCCGACCTCGGCCCGCAGCTCAGGGGGCTCGAGGACCGTCACGTCGGCGCCCCAGCCGAGGATCCAGCTCCGGATCTCGAGCGTCCCGGAAACCCGGGCGCGCCAGGTCAGCGAGCCGTCGGCGGCCGGTTCCAGGCGCTGGCTGGGATGCCAACGAGTCTCCCCCACCCGGGCCGCGACGTTCGGTCCGAAGCGCAGCACGACATCCACGGCCGGCAGGTCGGCGATGATGTCCCAGGCCGCCCCGAACGTCTCCTGGATCGTGCCCTCGGGTGGCGCCTCGAAGGTCTCCGCGGTGAGGGCCACGGCCTCGATCCGCTCAAGCTTGAAGGTCCGGATGGCCTGCCGGGTCTCGTCCCAGCCGATGAGGTACAGCGAGCGGGTGGCGATCGACGGCTCGATCAGGTAGGGCCGCACGCGCGTCGTCCGGGTCCCCTTGGTTGGATCGTACGTGCCGCCCCGATAGTCGATCTCGACCACCCGCCGCTCCGCCCAGGCCCTGGTCAGGCGCTGGTTGATGGTCCGTTCGGCCGCATCGTCGGGGGCCCTCCGGGACATCAGGTCGAAGGTCTCCTGAACGTGCGCGGCGAGCACCTCCGGCAGGCCCGCGGCCAGCTTCTGGAACGCAGCCGCCAGGTCCGGGTCGTAGCCGTCCGAGTAGCGGGCCATCAAGCGCGCGGACAGGAACACGGCCATGGCCTCGGTCTGGGTCAGGCGCAGCGCCGGCAACAGGCCCTTCTCGTCGAGACCGTAGCGGCCGTCCTCTTCCCAGATCGGGATGAGCAGCTCGTCCTGAATTGCGATCAGGTCCCGGTAGGCCGTCCGTTTCGACATGCCCACCGCCTGGGCGATCTCGGCCGGAGTCGCCCCCCGCTCGCCGCGCCCCTCCAGGAAGGTCACCACTCGATAGAACCGCGCCGTCCGGTCGCGCTTGGCCGAGAGTCGGTCGCGCTCGTCGTCGATCATCGCGGTTCGCTCAGCTGACCGGCGCGACGATCGAGCGGGCGGCGTGGCGGTCGGTCGCGGTCAGCTGGACGTGGATCGTGCCCTGGATCCCCGGTGCCCCAAGCGGGTCGGCCGGGCCATTGACGCTGCCCGTCACCCGACCGAGCTGGCCGTCGCCAAAGACCCAGTAGTCCAGCTGGCCACGCCACCGGTGGAGGATATCGTCGGAGACCAGCCAGTGGACCTGCGGGAACGCCGCCACGAAGGTGGGGCCGTCCACGGCGACCCGGCAGTGCTGTCCGCGCGCTCCTTCCACGAACTCGAGGCCGCGGTTCTCCGCGGTCGCCCTGACTCCGTCGGCCAGAGCGATCGCCAGCACCTGGACGTCGACCAGCTCGTCGTCGGCCACAGACGCCGGGGCCCTGAGCCAATCCTGGCGAGGCGCCCGCGTCCAGGCCGCGGTCCCGACTCGGGCGACGCCGTAGCGCCCGAGCTCCACCGAGGAAGCCACGTCGGCGGTCCAGCGGACGTCGGTCCCGGCGCGCTCCCCGACGAGGCCGACGGCGCCGACCGGCCGCCCGTCGACGTCGGCCGACAGGCGCAGGTCGAGCTCGGCCGACGTTCCGGCCCGGAGGGACTGGTCGCAGCGAGGCGGCTCGCTCCCAGCGTCAGTTGGCCCGAAGCGCGAGCTCAGCGACGGCCGGTCGAGCAGGGCCAGGTCGTTGGCGATCGCCGCGCTCGCGAAGGTTGCGCCGGCGCCGGCGGCCAGTCCCAGACCGATCAGGGCTCCGCGGGCCAGGCGAGTCCGTCGCAGAGCGGTCTCGCCGAGCAACCGGCGCGCGATCCCCAGCCCCGCGAACAGGCTCGTGGCCAGGAGGGCGAGGAGCCACGGGTAGGCGGCCTCGAGCGACGGCAGGAGCGTCTGCGGGCCCCGCCCCAGGAGCTGGTTGAGGACCCCGCCGATCGAGGGCACGAGCAGCAGGCCGGCCGCCAACCCGAGCCAGACGATCAGGGCGAAGGCACGATGGCCACGGGTCACCGGTGGCCAGACCACCGCCGCCAGGGCGATCGCCATCGGCAGGGTCGCGGCCGCACCGACGAGCCCGTCGATCGGCCCGCCGGGCCGGTAGCCGAGCACGACGTACAGCGCCGCGAGGAACCACAGCCCGGTCAGGCCTGCTGCCACCAGGCGGAGCTCGAACGTACGGACTCTCACGGCGGCAGTCTAGCCCCGATTCGGCTCGCTTCCCGGCCGGCAACCCGGACGGTCGGACCGCCGGAAGTACTGGGTCGAGGCAGGACGATCCGGCCATCGAAACGTACCGCCTGGATTGGGACAGTTGGGTCATCGGGGACTCCCCCGAACGTCACCGGAGCGGACGTTCCGCGGGCGGTGGACCGTCAACCGGATAACCAGATCAGTCGGGGAACTTGGGTCATGCCCGAGCAGCGGCGCAGCGGCGGTAGCAGGCCATCAGGACATCCGTCCCAGGCCGGGTTGCAGCGGCCGCCGGACGACCGGATTCTCCTCCTTGGGCCCGGAGCGGACCATGCTTCTGGGGCACTGGCCCGAGTCCGGACGGCCGTGGAACCGGCCCTGCCCGCGCGCGACATGGCCACCCGGGCGACCTACCGACAGCTCCTGCTCAAGGGTCTCCTGCCAGAGGAGGCGGCCAACCTCACGGCATTCCTGTGCGGCCTCCACGTCGGGTCCGGCCGGTGGACGCTGGCCGAGGTCAACCGCCTCCTGTTTCTCAGGCGGCTCGCCCAGACCGGCTCGTGGGGCAACGCCAACGGACCGTTCCAGCGGGATCGTTTGATCGCCGCCGTCGCAACCGAGGAAGGTCCCGCGTCTCGATCCTAGGGACCTCGAATCCATCCACTGAAGCGGCGCCGAATCCTCCTCCCGGCGCCGCTTCAGCCTTTCCGGATGGTCCAGTACACTTCGCGGGTTCCCGGAACTGGAGGAGGATCGACCGATGCGCAGCACCCTGCGGGCATGGGCCCTGGCGCTGACCACCCTGATCGCGCTGGCGGCCTGCACCGGCGCCGGCGCGTCCCCGACCAGCACGGCCCCGGCCAGCCAACCACCGGCCAGCTCGGTCGTCGCCTCCCCCTCGCCGAGCGCGGACGCATGCGCCAAGGAACACCTGGCGGTCGTGGCCGCGGGCAAGCTCACGATCGGCACCGACAATCCCGCCTATCCGCCGTACTTTGCCCCAAAGACCGGCGGCAACACTCCGCCCTGGGATCCTTCGCAGGGGGATCCGACCACCGGTCAGGGCTTCGAGAGTGCGGTCGGCTTCGCGATCGCCAAGCAGCTGGGCTTTGCCACCCACGAGGTCACCTGGATCGTCGTTCCCTTCGCCAACTCGTTTGCGCCTGGCGCGAAGGCCTTCGACCTGGACCTCAACCAGGTGTCGTACAAGGCTGAACGCACCCAGGCCGCGGACCTGTCCGATGGCTATTACTTCGGACCGCAGACGGTGGTCACCCTCAAGACGAGCAAATTCGCCAAGGCGACGACCATCGCTGAGCTGCTGGGAGCCAAGGTCGGGGCCCAGGTCGGGACCACCAGCTATGACGCCATCACGAACGTGATCAAGCCAAGCGCCGACCCCCTGGTCTACGACACCAATGACGCGGCAATCGAGGCGCTCAAGAACAAGCAGATCGACGCGATCGTGGTCGATCTGCCCACGGCGGACTTCATCACCAACGTCCAGCTCGACGGGTCGGTTGTCGTAGGTCAACTCGACCAAGGGACGCCCGAGCACTTCAGCGCCGTGCTGGCCAAAGGCAGCCCCCTGACCGAGTGCGTCAACGGCGCGATCAAGGCCCTGACCGTCGACGGGACACTGGCAGCGCTCGTCACCAAGTGGCTGCCCTTCAGCGCCGCACCGGTCCTCAAGCCCTAGCGAGGCGCCCCATCGCCGGTGCCATGACAGGCCCTCCCGGCGGTGGCCCGGGCGACTCCGGAGAGCTCTTTGGCATCCGGGGCCCGTCCGGGCCGCGCCTCGTCCACGACCCGCCCAGCGGGCTGCGCTCTGGGCTGATCGCCGCGGCGAGTGCGGCCATCTTCTTTACGACCGTCGGCTGGGTCGTCGTCAATGCGCCGGGTTGGTCAGCGGTCCAGACATCGTTCCTCAACGGCAAGGTCTTCGCCGAGTCGTGGCCGGCCGTCGTGCGCGCGTTTTGGGTGAACATCCAGCTGTTCGTCGTCGCCGAGTTGCTCATCCTGCCGTTCGGGCTGGTCATCGCAGTCCTGCGCAGCCTGCCCGGCCCCGTCTTCTTCCCCATCCGCATCGCCGCGACCGCCTACGTCGACGTCTTTCGGGCGCTGCCGGGGGTCCTGGTCATCTTCATCCTGGGCTTCGGAATCCCGGGACTGGCGCTCGCCGGCGTCCCCACGGACCCGGTGTTCTACGCGGTGATCGCCCTCACCCTGATCTATTCGGCCTATGTCTCGGAGGTCTATCGGGCCGGCATCGAATCCGTCCATCCCAGCCAGGAGGCAGCCGCCCGGTCTCTGGGCCTGACCCGGTTCCAGGCGCTTCGACATGTGATCCTGCCGCAGGCCGTGCGGCGGGTCGTGCCACCCCTCCTGAACGACTTCATCGGGCTCCAGTAGGACACCGTCCTGGTGTCATTCATTGGCGTCGTCGAGGTCTTCCGGCAGTCGCAGATCCGCCAGGCCGGCGCCTTCAACTTCACGCCCTACATGGCCACTGCCTTGGTCTTCATCGTGGTGACGATCCCGCTCGCCCGGCTCACCGACTGGCTGATCGCCCGAGATCGCGGGCGATCAGCCGCAGCAGCCCGATGAGTGCGATCGAACCGGTGGTCCGGATCGAGGGCCTCCACAAGTCGTTCGGTCGGCTCGAGGTCCTGAAGGGGATCGACCTCGAGGTTCGCCAGCACGAGGTGGTCTGCCTCATCGGCTCGTCTGGGAGCGGCAAGTCCACGCTGCTCCGGTGCATCAACCTGCTCGAGCCGATCGACGCGGGGCGGATCGTCATCGAAGGCGCGGACATCACCGCTCGGGGCGTCGACGTCGACCGGATTCGGCGCCGGATCGGGATCGTCTTCCAGGCCTTCAACCTGTTCCCCCACATGAGCGTCCTCGACAACGTCACGCTGGCCCCTCGCCGGGTCCTGCATAGGCCCGCGGCGGAGGCGGCGGCCGAGGCGACCGAGCTGCTCGAGCGGTTCGGGCTGGCCGACAAGCGCACCGAGTTCCCTGACCGGCTGTCGGGTGGTCAGCAGCAGCGGGTGGCGATCGTCCGGGCACTGGCCATGAAACCCGACCTGCTCCTCCTCGACGAGATCACCAGCGCGCTCGACCCCGAGCTCGTGGCGGAGGTCCTGGGCGTCGTGCGCGAGCTGGCGGCGGGCGGAATGACGATGCTCATCGCCACCCACGAGATGGGGTTCGCCCGCGATATTGCCGACCGGGTCTGCTTCCTCGACGGGGGCCGGATCCTCGAGGAGGGTCCGCCCGAGCGGATCTTCCAGGAGCCGAGCGAGCCACGGACTCGCCAGTTCCTCGACCGGGTGATCGCCGCCGGGCGGCTGTAACCCGCCGCCAGCGGGCTGGACGATGGATCGGTCAGGCGGTTGGGCGGCGGGCGCCGATCGGGTCTCGCCGGGCGTCGATCGAGCCGCGGCAAGCATCGACGAAGACGGCCCACAGCCGTTCGAACTCGCCGGGCGTGGACTCCTGGCGCTCGGGATGACACTGGATCCCGAACAGGAATCGGCCGTCGGCGGCCTCGACACCCTCGACCAGGTCACCGGCCGGGCTCGAGGCCCAGGCGTTCGCGATCAGGCCGGGAGCCAGGTCCGCCGGCCTGATGGCCTGGTGGTGGTAGGTGTTGACCTCGGTCGCACCGATCACCCGGGCCGGCGACAGGACCCGGGCCAGGCGACTGCCCGCCACGAGCCGGAGGGCATGCGTCCTGGCGGGGCCCCGTCCGTACCCGGCGCCGACGTGGCCGGGAACGTCCTGGAGGAGGGATCCGCCGGAGAACACGTTGATCGCCTGGAGGCCGCGGCAGACCCCCAGGACCGGGATGCCGCGCGCCGCCGCGGTCGACCAGGCCTCCGCTTCGAGAGCGTCGCGATCGGGCTCGATTTCGACCGAGCCGCGGTTTGGCTGGCCGTAGCGTTCGGGGTCGAGATCCGCGCCGCCCGACAGCAATAGCCCGTCCATCGTCGCCAGGGCCTCCGTCCGGGTGGCCGGATCGGCGCTGGCGTCGAGGGCGATCGGTTGGCCCCCATGCCGCACGATGGCGTCGAGGTAGAGCCGATTCTTGCGCTCGGCGATCTCCGGGTCGGCCTGTCGCTCGGCGACGGCCAGTGTCACCACGATTCGCGGACGGTCCATGGCCTGAGCATAGCGTGGCGGCTCAGTAGGTCGTGGGCTCCGGTGTCGATGAACCGGCCGGCGGCGATTCGAGCCCCTGGTCGATTGTGACCCCCGGCGTCAGCACCAGCTTCCAGCCAACCTCGATCCGATCCGGGTCGTACTTGGGGCTTTCCGGATCGAGGCTGGGATACGTCGCCCGGTTCCAGTACGCGATGCTCCGCCCGCTGGTATTGAAGCGCTTGGCGATCGACAGCAGGCTGTCACCGGCCTTGACCGTGTAGACGAGCGGTGTCGGCGAGGGGCGCGCGGTCGGGCTGGGGGTTGGCGTCGGCGACGGGACCGCGGTCGGGCTGGGCGACGGGCCGGCTGTCGGCAGCGGTTGGCTGGGCGGTTGGCGCGTCGGCAGGTCACCCAGCCCGCAGCCGGCCGCGGCGAGGGCCAGGCCCAGGCTCGCGAGGAAGAGGCCCGTCGGGGACGTCGCGCGACGGCTCATTGGGTGAGTGTCGCGGATCCGTCAACTTCTGACGGGATCACTGGGCTGCACACTCCTGACGGGATCAGTCGGTCGGAATCTCGAGCGACGGAGGATCGACCGGGGTCGGCTCCTGGAGGGCGACTTCGGCCGCCAGCTCGAGGCCTTCGGCGGCCGTCGCGATCCGACCCGTCCCGGTCCGCTTGGCCACGTAGCAGGCGCGATCGGCGGCCAGCAGGACCTCCTCGGCGGCCTCGCCGTCGACTGGGAAGGTGGCCACGCCGATGGACGCCGAAACGCCCATGCCGGTGGTCTTCCAGGCGGCCTGCTCGCTGACCCGCCGGACCGCGTCCCGGGCACGCTCCGCGACCGTCAGGGCCCCCGGTCCGTCGGTGCCGGGCAGGAGGAAGGTGAACTCATCGCCGCCGTACCGGAAGACCTGGTCGGAGTCTCGCCCCGCGTGGAGGAGGGCATCGGCGATGGCCCGCAGGAGGCGGTCGCCGGCCTGATGGCCGAGCTCGTTGTTGATCGTCCGGAAGTCGTCGAGATCGAGCATGATCAGGCTGAACGGGACCGCCTCCCGGACGCGCTGGACCAGGAACTCCTGGAAGGTGCTGTGGTTGAGCAGCCCGGTCAGGCCGTCCGACCGGGCCCGGATTTCCACGGCCCGGTGGATCTCGGCGTTGTGGAGGGCGATCGAGACCTGGGCGGCGAACAGCTTGACCAGCTCGAACTCCTCGTCGTCGAAGCGGTCCTCGCTCCCGAGGCGCTCGAGGGTGAGCACGCCGGCGACGCCCTCCCGGCCGCGCAGCGGGACCACGATCAGGCTGCCATCGACCGGCCCGGTCGAGTCGAACTGGAGCACGCGGGGATCGGACAGCTCGTCGACGACCAGCTGCGGCTCGTTGTGCTGGAGCACCCAGGTGGCCAGCCCGGTCTCACCCGGCTCCCACGCCTGGAGATAGTCGTCGGCGTTCACACCCCGAGCTGTCAACGGGGTGAGGACGTTCGCCCGCCGGTCGTAGACCTCGATCGAGATGTTGTCGTAGCCGACGAGGTTGCCGAGCCGATCGGTGATCTGCTCGAGGACCGCGCCGGGGTCGAGCGTGGTCAGGATCGACTCGGTGATCTGGAGCAGCTCGCTCTGGTTGCGGAGCTGGCGCTCGAGGGC
>JAXDKT010000073.1:0-35776 GCA_034666965.1 Chloroflexota bacterium
TCGAGAGCACGTCGTCGTAGCCCGCCAGACGCAGCGCGGCGAGGATCCGTCGCCATTCCAGCTCAGCGTGGCCGTGGCCGACGGTCCGGAAGACCCAACTGCGCTCGGCCACCCGGGCCAGCGGGACGGTGTCGAGCACGCCGTTGCGGGCGGTGTTGGCGACGTTGATCGAGGTGTCCTTGGCGTGGGTGTGGAAGATCGCCCCTTCCCGGCCCAGCTCGGCGATCGCGGTCTCGATGTCGATGCCCTGCCAGAAGAGGTGGCTCGGGTCGAGATTGGCACCAATCGCTTCGCCGCATGCAGCCCGGAGACGGAGGAGCGACCTCGGGTTGTACACGACGAAGCCCGGGTGCATCTCGAACCCGAGCCGGATGTGGTTGGCGGCGGCGAGCGCAGCCTGCTCCCGCCAGTAGGGGATCACCTTCTCGGTCCACTGCCACTCGAGCAGCTCGCCGTATTCGTTGGGCCAGGCGCAGGTCACCCAATTCGGGACGCGGGCCGTGTCCGAATCGCCGGGGCAGCCGCTGAACAGGTTGATCCGGTCGACTCCGAGCCGACCGGCCAGCTCCACGGTCCGGACGAACGTCTCGTGGCTCGCCCGGGCGATGTCGGCCTGGGGATGGAGCGGGTTGCCGTGGCAGGACAGCGCGCTGATCTCCAGTCCACGACCCTCGATCGCCTGGCGGAAGGTCGCCAGCGCCGCGGGATCGGCCAGGAGGTCGGACGGACGGCAGTGGGCGTCGCCCGGGTAGTTCCCCGTGCCGATCTCGACGCAGTCGAGCCCGGCCTCCACGACGCGATCGAGAGCGGCCTCGAGGGGCCGATCCGCGAACAGGACGGTGAAGACGCCGAGCTTCACGAGGCGACCCCGGCCAGGAGTGGCTGGAGGTAGCGGAAGCTGTCGGTGGCTGCCTCGCCGGGCCGACCGGCGTACTCGTCGAGCTCGACGGTCGCCCAGTGGTCGTAGCCGGCGTCACGGAGCGCCTCGAGCACCCCCGGGATGTCCACGATTCCGTGGCCAAGGGGGTGAAATCCGAATGGCTCGGGCGTGAAGTCCTTGAGATGGACGTGGGTCACCCGCTGCGCATGCTTCCGGATGAGCGCCACCGCATCGCCGCCACCGGCGGCCAGGTGCCCGGTGTCCGGGCAGAACCCGATTCGCGACATGGCCATGATCCGGTCGACCTGGTCGGGCGTCTCCACGATCGTGGTCAGGTGCGGGTGGTAGCTCGCGCGGAGGCCGTGGCGCTCGGCGATCTCGGTGACCCGGTCGAGCCCCGCCGCAAGGGCGCCGTAGTCCGCGTCGGTCGTGCCGCCGGATCGCTTGGCCCCGCCGCCCACGACCAGGTTCTCGGCACCAAAGAGCGCGGCCAGGCGGGCCGCCCGTTCGATTCGCCAGAGCTCGTCCTCGAGCACGTCGCGGTAGATGAAGTTCGCACCCGAGTAGACGGCGACCAGGGTCACGCCGGCGTCACCGAGCAGGCGCCGCAGCTCGTCGGGACGGTCCTCGTACTGGCGCAGGTTGCCGTCGAACAGCTCCACCCCGGCGTAGCCAGCGGCGGCGATGTCGCGCACGGCCGCCTCGGTCGAACCGTTGGCCAGATAGAACAGATCCTTGATGCTCGTGACGCCGACGGGGTGTCCGACCACGCCGCCCCAGGTGATCGTCTGGTAGCTGAGTCGCATGGCGCTCACCTCTTCTTGGCCAGGGCGACCGCGAGGATGATGATCAGGCCGCGGACGATGAACTGCTGGCTGGTCGGCAGGCTGGCCAGGGTCAGCCCGTTGTTGATCAACCCGATCATCAACGAGCCGAGCAGGGTCCCGATCACGGTCGCCCGACCGCCGAACAGGCTCGTCCCACCGAGGATGACGGCGGCGATCACCGACAGCTCCGCGCCCGCCCCGAACTCGAATCGACCGGAATGGAGCCGGCCGGCGAAGAGCATCCCGGCCAGCCCGGCGGTCAGGCCCATGACCGTCATCACCAGGAACGTGATCAGACGCGTGTCCACGCCCGAGAACCGGGCCGCGACCGAGTTGCCGCCGGTGGCCAGGACCCGACGTCCGTACGTCGTCTTGCGCAGGACGACGTGCCCGATCGCGAAGATGACGGCCGTCCAGATCAACAGCGACGGGATCGGCCCGATGTCGCCCGACCCGAAGATGAACGTGAACGTGTCGTCCTGGATCGGGATCGGCGCCGTGTTGCTCAACCATTGCGCCGAGCCGTTGACGATGCCGAGCATCCCCAGGGTCACCAGAAACGAGGGGATGGCCACGACCGCGACGAGGAAGCCATTGGCCACGCCAACCACCAGGCCCGTGAGCAGGCCGACCACGACCGCCGCCGGCAGCGGCAGACCCCACGACCCGAGAGCCAGCGCCGTCGTTACCGACGACAGCCCGGCGACGGCCCCGACCGACAGGTCGATATGGCCGGCGCCGATCACGAAGGTCATCGCAACGGCCATGATCGAGATGATGGCCGTCTGGCGGAAGACGTTGAGCAGGTTGGTGGACGACAGGAATCCCTTTTGGCTGAGGGTCATGGCGAAGACCACGAACACGATCAGGAAACCGATGTAGATGATGTTCTGGCGCCAGTCGAAGGCGCTCAGGGCAGCCCCGATGGCCGGGCGCGGACGAACCGGGGACGGGGACGTCGACTGGGTCACGCTGGCACTCCCACGCCCTGGATGGCGTGGTGCAGATCCTCCTCGTGGAGGATGTCCCCTCTGTCGAGCTCCTGCTCGACCGCGCCGTCGCGCAGGATCAGGACCCGGTCGCTGACCGCGAGGAGCTCGGGCAGTTCGGACGAGATGATGATCACGCTGTTGCCCTGGTTGGCGAAGGCCCGGATCATGCCCACGATCTCGCCCTTCGTCCCGATGTCCACCCCGGCCGTCGGCTCGTCCATGATCAGGATCCGCGGCTCGGTCCCGAGCCATTTTGCGATCACGACCTTTTGCTGGTTTCCGCCCGACAGCGTCCCGATCGGTTGGGCCATGGAACGCAATTGGATCGACAGCCGGCTGATGAAGGTCTTGGTCCGGCGATCGCCCTCGGCGTCATCGACGAATCCCGCCCGACTCAGACGGCCAAGCAGCGGCAGCAGGAAGTTCTCGCGGACGCCGTGGGCGAGGATGAGCCCCTGGGCGCGACGATCCTCGGGGATCAGGGCGATGCCGTTGGCCATCGCCGCGCCAGGATGGGCGATGCGGACCGGACCGCCCTGGATGAGCAGCTCACCCGACTGCAGGCCGTCGATGCCGAAGAGGACCCGAGCCAGCTCGGTTCGCCCGCTGCCCATCAAGCCGGCCAGGCCGAGGACCTCACCCCGGCGAAGCTGGAAGTCGATTCCGCGCAGCTTGGTGGCGGTCGACAGACCGCGCGCCTCGAGGACCACCTCGTCGCCGACCTGGCGCGGGTGGTAGGTCATCGTCTCCTCGAGCTTGCGTCCGACGATCGCGTCGATGACGTGCCGGGGCGTGACCTCCCCGACGTTCGCGGTCATGACCGGACGACCGTCGCGCAGGACCGTGATCCGATCGCAGATCTCGAAGATCTCCTCCATGCGGTGGGAGATGTACACGATCGAGATCCCCTGCGCCTTGAGTCGGCGCATCAGCGCGAACAACTCGACGGTCTCGGTCTTGGCCAGGGCGGCCGTCGGCTCGTCCATGATCAGCACTCGCGCGCGCTGGGAGAGCGCCTTGGCAATCTCGGTCAGCTGCCAGAACGCCGTTGGCAGCTCATCCATCGTCCGGCGGGGATCGACATCGACGCTCATCGTGGCGAAGAGCTCGCGGGTGCGTCGCTCCATCTCGCGATCGTCGATCAGACCGGCGGCGCCCCTGGCCTCGCGGGTCAGGAAGACGTTCTGAGCCACGTTCAGCGTCGGGATCAGGCTGAACTCCTGGAAGACCATCCCGACGCCGGCCGCCTGGGCATCGTGAACCGTGTGGAAATCGACCGGGTGACCGTCAACCTCGTAGGACCCCGCATCGTGGTTGTACACACCGGCGAGGATCTTCATCAGGGTCGACTTGCCGGCGCCGTTGCCACCGACCAGGGCATGGATCTCGCCGTGGCGGAGATCGAAGTCGACCGCCCGCAGGACGGGCACACCCCCGAACGACTTGGTGATGCCGCGCATCGTCACGGCCTGAGGCGTCGGCGCAGTCGGCGGCGGCGGGACGTCGGCCACGCTCAATGCTGACTCCTAGAGGAAGGTGACCTGCCCGAACCAGGGGAGTTCGGGCAGGTCTCAGACTCGGGGTCGGCGGTCCGACCCTACTTCGCTAGCTCCGGCGGAGGATCGGCGTGGTAGACGTCCTTCCACGCCTCGAGGACATTGTCCTTCGTCACGGGCAGCGCGTTCAAGGCGACGTACGGCGGGGCGGTCTTGCCGAGGAGGGCATACGCGGCGAGCTTCGCCTCGTTGACTCCTTGGTCATATGGCCGCTGCGCGCCGAGGCCGTAGATGAACTCACCCTTCTTGATGCTCAGCGCGCTGGCAAGGCTGAGGTCCTCGGTGGTGATGATCAGGTCGTTCCGTCCGGCCGAACGCGCGGCCGCGATGACGCCCTCGGCCGGCTGATCCCAGACTGCCCAGATCCCATCGAGGGTCGGATTGCGGGTGAGCATCGCGGAGGCCACCGTCTCTGCTCCGCCAGCCAGGTCCGGACCGGCCGGGAAGCCCTGGTCCTCGACGATCTGGATGCCCGGATAGTCTTCCTTGATCGTCTTGCGGAAGGCATCGCGGCGCTGGTTGGTCACGAAGAAGTCGATGTCGAACCAGACGACGCCGATCGTGCCCTTGATCTCCCCGTTCTTTGCCTTCAGAGCCTTGGCCATCAGGTGGGCCGACGCGACCCCGTTGCCCCAGTTGTCCGCCGAGACCGTGCCGACGTAGTCCGTGCCGGCCTTGAAGCCGGGAATGGCATTGTCGGCAAAGACCAGCTTGGCGCCGGAGTCGACGATCTTGCGATAGGCGGCGACCTCGTCACCGGGGCTCCACGGAATTGAGACGACGACGCTGGGCTTCTGGACCAGAACGGTCTCGATATCCGCGACCTGCTTCTCGGTCTTGCCCTCGCCGTTCGTGCTGGCGATGACCTTGATCCCGAGCTCGTTGAAGGTGGTCGTCAGACCGTCGACCTGGGCCTTCGTCCAGTCACCCTGGATGTGCATGACGATCGCCGCGGTGGCGTTCATCGCCTTGACCTTGGCGATCTCCTCGGGGGTGAGCGTTACCTCGGTCGGGGATGTCGGAGACTCTCCGAAGGGGCCCGTGGACAGAACCTTGGTCGAGAGCTCCGCGAGTGCCGCGTCCGGATCCGTGCCGGCCGCGGGCGAGCCTCCAGCTGCGGGTTGCGAGGCGGCGGGCGGCGACGCTGCCGGCGCCGTCGCGGATGGTGACGCGGCCGGCGAACACGCCGCCACGATCAGGGCCAGGGCGAGGCCGGTCGCGATCCTGCCTGGCGCGAACCTCCCCAACGGGCCATCGAACGGTGAATCCGGCATAGCCGAGCCTCCTCTGGGAACCTAGCGCTATGGACCTCCAGCATCGTATATTCGCCTGTCAAGAGCAAAAGCTTGTCTGACGCCCTTATATGAGTGGCGGCCAGAATCGTGAGGCCCACAGGTCCGGGTACAACGCTGAGCCGTGGAGGCCGGTCGGTCAGCGCGAAGCCGTGGTGACCAGCCCGGCCAGCCCGGCCGGTGAGCCGGAGGGCAGCCAGGTCGCGATCCTCGCCCGCGAGAACAGCTCGTCGGCCACGATGCTCGCCGCCCCGATCCGGCCCGTTTCGTCGCCCAGGCCCGAGCGAACGATCAGGAGGTCGCGGGTGGCGAGCGGCAGAGAACGGGCATAGACCGTCTCGCGCACGGAGGCGATCAGGGCGTCACCCACCCCGGTCACGCCGCCGCCGATCACCACCAGCGAAGGGTTCAGCGCATTGACCAGGGTGGCCACCATCCGTCCGATCCGCCGGCCGGCCATGGCGATGAGCTCGCGGCTGGCGGCATCGCCGTGAGCGGCGGCCCAGCCGACCTCGGTCGCCTCGATCTGGCCGCGCTCCGCGAGCAGCCGCGCCAGGAGCGCGCTCCGTCCGTCGCGGGCCGCCTGGGTCCCGTCTCGGGCCAGGGCCGCGCCCCCGGCCAGCGCCTCGAGGCAGCCGACGTTCCCGCAGCGGCAGATGATCTGGGGGTCGTCGGTGACCTGGATGTGACCCACGTCGCCGGCACTGCCCTGGGCTCCGCGATGCAGCTTGCCATCGATCAGGATCCCGGCGCCGATGCCCGTTCCCACCTTGACGAAGATCGCGGCATCGTGGCCGCGCGCGGCGCCAGCGCGGTACTCGCCCAGGGCCATCAGGTTGACGTCGTTGTCGACCCAGACCGGCACGCCATGGCGCTCGGTGAACCGCTCGCGGACGGGATAGTCGTCCCAGCCGGGCATGATCGGGGGCGAGGTCGGGCGCCCCGTGGCGAACTCGACGGGCCCCGGGACCCCGATCCCGATCCCCCACAGACCCCCGAGCGAATCGTCGGCCCGGTCAGTCAACTCGGCAAGGAGCTCGTCCACCCGCCCCAGGATCGCCTCCGGGCCGCGGGTGATATCGGCCGGCTCTTCGTGCTGCTCGATGAGGTTGCCCGAGAGATCGGCGATCCCGACCCCGATGCTCGTGGCACCCAGGTCGGCGACGAGAATATGTCCGGCGCTGGCGTTGAGTCGGATCGCCCGCGGAGCCCGGCCTCCGGTCGAAGGTCCCAGACCGGACTCGGCGA
This sequence comes from Chloroflexota bacterium, assembly GCA_034666965.1. Lineage (GTDB taxonomy): Bacteria > Chloroflexota > Limnocylindria > Limnocylindrales > CSP1-4 > Chersky-267. The sequence goes on from JAXDKT010000073.1 coordinate 6,796, forward strand.
GCAGTCCCCGGCCGATCAGCTCCTCCACCCGCTGGACGATCACGCCCCGACCCAGTCCGGTCCGGCGCATGATCTCCGGTCTCGAGCTGGCGGCCTCGTGACGCACGACGTCGAGGACCGACACGAGGGCGTCGACGATCTCCTCGGGGATGGCGGCGGGCAGATCGACCGCGTCCTGCCTCACCGGACGGCCTTTAGACCACGGAGGTCATCCTTTGGCATTTCATCAGTATATGCTCGCCAGACCTGCGATCGAGGAGGCACATGGAGCCCCAGCCGATGGTCGTCGTGGCCGTGTTTCGTGCCCGTCAAGGTCATGAGCCTGCCTTGGAGGACGCCTTGCGGGCCATGCTCCCGCCAACTCGCCGGGAGCCCGGCTGCCTCAACTACGACCTCCATCGGGGCCACGACGACCTGGGGCTCTTCTTCTTCCACGAAACCTGGGTATCAGCGGACCACCATGCCGCCCACCTGAAGACGCCTCACGTCCAGCACTTGCTGGCGATCAGCCCGGAGCTCTTGATCGAGCCGATCCGGGAGTACAAAGGCCGCCGACTCGAGCCCTCCTGACGAGGCCACCGCGCGCGGTTGTTTGGACCTCCACCGGCTCGGTTTAGAGATTGACAGATCAACATATAATCCTGTCGCGCACAAGTCGCGTAAGCTGCGCTCGCAATCACCGACGGCAGTTGCCGATCTTGGAGGAGGATCTCTGCAATGACACGCCCGAAGACCGCCCCGCAGCGCGGTGCGCCCTGGCGCACGAAGGCCGGCTCCCTCCTCGGCGCGGCGCTCCTGATCGTGGCGGCGTGCGCGCCGACCGGTGTGGGACCCGCCACGGCGCCTGCCTCGGTTGCTCCTCAGAGTTCGAGCGGCTCCGCGCCAAGCGAAGCCGCCAAGCCCGCCAGCCTCAACATGCTGTATGCGGCCGGCGAGGCCGACGTCGACGCCATCAAGCTGGCGATCCCGGACTTCGAGGCGGCGACTGGGATCAAGATCAATCTCGACAGCCAGCCATACACCGCCCTTCAGCAGAAGGTCTTCGCCGAGCTGGCCGCCAAGAGCTCGTTCTACGACATCATCGTGATCGACACCCCGTGGATGCCAGCCTTGACCAAGCAGATCGAGCCGTTGTCGGGATACATCGGCGATCCTGCCGTCAGCGATGCCAAGCAGTTGGCCATCGACGACTTCATCCCGAAGGTCTTCTACGACACCGCGGTCTACAACCGGGACCAGTCACAGCTCGAGTACTCGGGCTCGCCCGACAAGGTCGACGTCGCTGCCATCAAGAGCGCCGGGTTCGAGATCTACGGACTCCCGATCCAGGCCAACGCCCTGACCCTGACCTATCGCAAGGACCTCTTCGAGAGCCCGGCGGAGCAGGCCGCATTCAAGGCCAAGTACGGTCGCGACCTGGCCGTCCCGACCACGTGGGACGAGTTCACCGACGTGGCCTCGTTCTTCACCCGACCTTCGGATCGCCTCTACGGGACCACGCTGATGGCGGGTACCGGCGACTGGGCCACCGATGACTTCAAGACGTTGCTGGCCGGGTTCGGCGGCAATGGCAAGATGGTCGACGGCGAGTTCAAGCGGGTCTTCAACAGCCCCGAAGGGATCGCGGCGCTGACCTACTACTCGGACCTGATCAACAAGCACAAGGTCACGCCCCCCGGAGTGACCTCGTTCTCCTGGGACGAGGCCGGCTCCACGTACGCCTCGGGCCTGACGGCGATGAGCATGAACTACCACAACGCCAAGCTGAACGAGGGCCTGGCCGGGGCGACCGCCTATGCGACGATTCCCGCCGGCGTCGGCGTCGGTCCACATTTCGGCACCTGGATGCTCAGCGTCAACTCGTTCTCGGCCAACAAGCCCTGGGCCTACCGGGCGATCGAGTGGTTCACCAGCTCGGCCGTCCAGACCAAGATGCTGGCGACCCAGCTCCACCCCAGCCGTCGCTCGGTCTATGAAGCCGCCAAGACGGATCCGGCCGTAGCCTCGTTTGGCAACTACTACGACATCCTCGGGAAGTCGCTGGCCGTCGGCGTCGGGCGTCCTCGGCTGACCAACTACGGCGAGGTGGACCAGATCATCTGGACGGCCGTGAACAATGTCGCAACCGGTGCGGCGACTCCGGCCGATGCTCTCCGAGATGCCGACGCAAAGGTGCTCGAGGCGCTCAAGAAGGTTCCCTATCCGGCGAACTGATCGATCGGGCAGAACACGACCAGACAGGGCATGCCCGACGTCGCCCGGCTGATCGGCCCGCAGGACCGCCGCGCGAGATCGCACCCGGCGGTCCTGCTTCTGGCTCCCGCCGTCGCGGTGCTGCTGCTGATGACGGTGGCGCCGGCCATCTACCTGCTTTGGTCGAGCCTGTTCCGGTTCAATCTCCTCGCCTCCGAGGCCGGCGTCTTCGTCGGCCTCGGAAACTACGTCGACATCCTCGGCTCGACCGACTTCGTTCGCCACTTCGGAATCACCCTGCTCTTCGTCGTGACCTCGGTCTCGCTGGAGCTGGCGATCGGTCTGGTCGTGGCCGTGTTGCTGGCGCGCAAGGGGCCGGACCTGCGGATCGCCGCGGGCCTGCTGATCCTGCCGATGGCGATCACCCCGGTGGTGGCCGCACTCGTCTGGCGAGCACTGCTCAACCCCAACTACGGCTGGATCGACTACTACCTCCAGACCCTGGGCCTGATCGAGGAGCCGGTCGCCTGGCTGAGCGCGCCGGTCACGGCCTGGATCGCGCTGCTGGCCCTCGACGCCTGGCAGTGGATGCCATTCGTGGCCCTGATCCTTCTGGCGGGCCTGCAGGGCCTGCCAACCGAACCGCTCGAGGCCGCGGCGGTGGACGGCGCCGGCCGCCTGAGCATGTTCCGGTTCATCACCCTGCCGATGATGCGGCCCTTCATCGTCATCGCCGTCCTGCTCCGGACCGTCGACGCCTTCAAGACCTTCGGGACCGTCCAGGTCCTGACCAACGGTGGTCCGGGTGACGCCACCGAGATCGTCAACCTGTCGATCTACCGGGTGGCGCTCCAGAACTTCCAGGTTGGCACGGCAGCCGCGATGGGGATCCTCTTCCTAGTCGTGGTGACGATCGTCATCCAGCAGCTGCTCCGGGTCATGGCCCGCAACACGGACGTCCTGGAGGACTGAGCGATGACCGGACGCCGACCTGTGGACATCGGGGTCGCGGTGCTGGCCCGCGTTGCCATCTGGCTGATCATCCTCGCCTCACTGCTCCCGATCTACTGGATGGTGACCACATCGTTCAAGAACCCCGACGCGGCCCTCCAGATTCCACCGAATGTCATCGGCTTCTCGCCGACGCTCGACAACTACGTCCAGCTGCTGGGCGGGGCGACCACGGCGCGCGGCTTCGGGCGACTCCTGCTCAACAGCATCATCGTGGCGGTCGCATCGACCGGCCTGGCCCTCGCCCTGGGCCTGCCCGCCGCCTACGCCCTGGCCCGGGTCAGGTTCCGGGGCAAGCGCCAGCTCGCGATGTGGATCCTCTCGACCACGATGTTCCCGCCGATCGTCGCGGTCATCCCGGTGTTCCTCATCGCGGGCAACGCCGGGTTCATCGACACCTACCCGGTCCTGATCGTGCCCTATACCGCCTTCAACCTGCCGCTCGTGATCTGGATGCTCCGCAGCGCAATCAGACAAATCCCGGCGGAGATCGAGGAATCGGCCCTCGTCGACGGCAGCTCCCGCCTGGGAATCCTGCGCACGATGGTCCTGCCGCTGGCTGCCCCCGGGATCGCCGCCGCGGCCGTCCTGAGCGTGTTCCTGTCCTGGAACGAGTTCCTGTTCGCGCTGACGCTGACCCGTTCCGCGGCCCGGACCGCCCCCGTCGGGATCAACGAGTTCACCACCATGTTCGGGACGGAGTGGGGCAACCTGAGCGCCGGTGCCACGCTGGTCGTCGCGCCAATTCTGGTCTTGGCGCTGCTGCTCGGGCGCCGGCTCGTGAGCGGTCTCACCTTCGGGGCCGTCAAGTGACCGCGAAAGGATGGGATCGAAGATGAAGGCCGTATTGCTGCCGGGTGCCCGCGAGGTCCAGGTCGTCGACCGACCCGACCCGGAACCGGGCGTGGGCGAGGTCCTGGTTCGAATTCGGGCTTCGGCGCTGTGTCGCAGCGACATGTCGCTCTACGACGGGACGCCGATCGTCGGAGGCGAGAGCGCCGGAACCGGCTCCGTGATCCCGGGCCACGAACCGGCCGGCGAGGTGGTCGCGCTTGGACCGCTGGCGGGTGGGGTCGCAGTCGGCGATCGGGTGGCCATCTACCTGGCCGTCGGTGAGGGGCGTTGCGAATGGTGCCGGCGCGGCTACCGGATGCTCTGCCCGTCCTGGAAGTGCATTGGCTTCGATGTCGACGGCGGAGATGCCGAGTACATCGTCGTGCCCACGGAGAACTGCCTGCCGATCCCCGACGAGATGTCGTTCGAGGTCGCGGCCCTGTCGACGGACATGATCGGAACCCAGTACAGCACCCAGGCACGCCTGGGTGTCTCGGGCACGGACACGGTGGCCATCTTCGGCCTGGGTCCGATGGGCGCGGCTGGGGTCCTGGTCGCCCGCGCACGGGGCGCGCGAGTGATCGCCGTCGACGTCCTCAAGGGCCGCCTCGACTTGGCCGCGCGCCTGGGCGCCGACATCGTGATCGACTCGAGCTCACAGGATGCGTTGGCCGCGCTGCGTTCGGCCACCGGCGGCGCCGGCGTCGACGTCGCAATCGACTGCTCGGGCAACCCGGCGGCCCAGAACACCGCCCTCGACGCGGCCCGCCGGCTGGGCTCGGTGGCCTTCGTCGGGGAGTCGCGCTCGACCACGATCAACCCCAGTGACCAGCTCCTGCGCAAGATGCTGACGGTGATTGGCGGCTGGTACTTCGCGACCTGGGAGTACGCGGCCATCGCCCGCTTCATCCTCGAGCACAACCTGCCGGTCGAGGAGCTGGTGACCCACCGGTTCCCGCTCGAGGACGCGCCCACCGCATTCCGCATGTTCAACGCCCGCGAGACCGAGAAGGCCGTCTTCGTATCGAACTAGGAGGGCCTTCGCCCTCGTCCCGCCCCGAAAGGAGCTGATCGCGTGTTCACGCTCGGTGCCGAGATCCTGCCCTATCACGACTTCCCGCTCGAGACCTCGCTGCGCGAGCTGGCCGACCTTGGCTTCACCCACGTCAACCTGTGGTCGTCGCGCGCGCCGCTGGCCCATCACGTCAACCCGGGCGACGACGTTGCCGAGATCAAGCGCCTGTTGCGGACGTACGGGATGACCGCGACGGCGCTGACGATGTACGGCAAGACCCAGGACGAGATGCGCGAGCGGATCGAGTTCGCGGCCGATCTCGGGATCGACACCGTCGTCTTCGATTGCGAGGCCGACTATTCCGACTTCGTCGGTTCGTTCCTGCCGCCGCTGCTCCAGACCTGCGAGCGGGTCGGGGTCCGGATCGCGGTCGAGAACCACCTCACCGTGCCGTTCACCGCCGACTTCGAGACCGGCGGCCACGAGACCGAGCGCTGGGCGGAGGGCGTCGACACGCTCGCCCAGATCAAGCGCCTGCTGACCGACATCGATTCGCCCTACCTCGGGGTGTGCGTCGCACCGCCGCACCTATGGGTCATGAACGAGACGATCAGCGAGGCCATCGCCTACCTCGCGGAGCGCAAGAAGCTGCTCTTCTACTACGTCTGGGACATCGACCGCGGGTATCGCCGCGGGCTCGATGGCCTGAACTTCGGGCCCGGCGAGGGCCAGCTCCCCAGGCCGGAGGGCACCCTCGATCACGGCGTCCTGCTGCGCCAGCTCGCCCAGGTTGGCTACGAGGGGATCGCCAGTCTGAAGTGCCACGGGACCGCCGGCTGGCCGCTCGAATACGTCACCGACCAGCTGCGCCGGTCGGCCGAATACGTCCGAGCGCTGATGCCCCCGGATCCCAGCCCGCGGGCCAGCGGCTGAGATGCGCTTTGCCCTGATGGTCGAGCCCCAGCAGGGTCTCGACTACCGGCACAATCTGGACCTGGCTCGGCGCGCCGAGGCGGCCGGATTCGAGACGCTCTACCGATCGGATCACTATCAGAGCTTTCCGGGTCCGGAAGGGCAGACCACGACCGACGCCTGGGCGGTCATCGCCGGGCTGGTTCGCGAGACGCGCACGATCCGGCACGGGACGCTCGTGTCGCCGGTGACCTTCCGCCATCCGGGGAACCTGGCCAAGGTCGTCGCCACGGTCGACCACATGAGCGACGGCAGGGTGGACCTCGGCCTCGGGATCGGCTGGCACGCCGGAGAGCACCACCAGCTCGGGCTGGCGTTCCCCGACGTGCCGACCCGCCTCGAGCTGCTGGAGGAGCAGCTCCAGATCGTCAACGGCCTGTGGACCGAGCCTGACGGGTGGAGCTTCGCCGGCCGCCACTTTCAGGTGGACGACGCCCGGTTCGCGCCGCGTCCGGTCCAGCGGCCGAGACCGCCCCTCATCGTCGGCACCAAAGGATCGCGCCGGGCCGCCGAGCTGGCCGCCCGCCATGCCGACGAGCTCAACCTGTACTACGTCACCCCAGCCCTGGCGCGGCTGGCGTTCGAGCGGCTTGATGCCGCCTGCCACGCGGTCGGTCGCGACCCAGCCACGGTCCGTCGCTCGATCCTGCTCGGAACGGTGGTCGGCGCAAGCCGGCGCGAGGTGGATGCCCGACTCGCGCGCGTGCGCGAGGTCTTCGAATATCAGGGGTCTGCCGAGGCGTGGCTCGACGAGTGGGGCAGCCGCTGGCTGCATGGCACCCTGACTGAGATCGCGGCGTCGATCGACGCCTTCTCCGAAAGCGGCGCGGAACGGATCATCTTTCAGGACTTCCTGTTCGAGGACGTGGCGATGATCGATCTCCTGGGCGAATTCGCCCGCGGTCACCGGTAGGGGGACGGCCGCCCGCGAACGCTTCGATCGCGTCGGCGACGACCCCCGGGTTGCTGATCGGCGCCCCGTGGACCGCGCCCTCCAGCCGCTCGTGGGCCGCATCGGGGATCCGCTCGACGAGCGCGCTGGCAATCTCGGCGTAGACAGGAGCGCTGGCCGTCCCGCTCGCGACGACGACCCGGCATCGGATCCTCCCGAGCCCGGCAGGGTCCAGCCCGGCGAGCGCCGCGTCGGCGAGCGCCGCCGGACCTGCCAGCCGGACGCGCGCCCGGGCCCCGGGCGAAAGGGCGTCGAGGGCCCTCGGCCCGGCGACGGCCTCGAGGAAGGCCTCGGCGGCCGCCCCGGGTCCGGCCCCGCGGCCCGCCGCGGCCGTCCGCCGAGCGACGTTGGCGAGGGCGCGCCGGACGCCGGGCGGACCGACCGGCGCATAGGGCGGCTCGTACACCCAGCACCCCCCGACGAGCTCCGGCCGGCGGGCGGCCAGCTCGAGGGCGAGACAGCCGCCATAGCTGTGGCCCACCGCGAGGGCCGGTCCGACCCGCTCGGCAGCGAGGATCGCCGCGAGGTCGGCGACGTGGACGGCCACATCGATCGGCCCGACCACGGACGCCCCGGGGGGCTGGCTGTCAGCGCTGCCCCGCCGATCGACGGCGATCACCGTGAACGAGGCGGCGAGCCGGTCGGCCAGCGACCGGAGCTGGGCGGAGGACGAGAGCGTGGCATGGAGGAGCACCAGCGGCGGACCGTCGCCAGTTCGGCGGTAGGCGACCGCCCACCCATCGCGCTCGAGGAACCGCACGTCTGCGGGGCTCATCGGGAGCCGTCCGGGAGCAACGCCCGGACCTCGCCCCGGAGGAGCTTGCCGGCGGGTGTCCGCGGCAACGCCGCCAGGCGGTGGAAGGCGACCGGGACCTTGAAGGGCGCCAGCCGGGACCGGCAATGGCTCGCGAGGATGCGATCGTCGACCTGGGCATCGGGACGGACGACGATGGCGGCAACCGGGACGGCGCCCCAGCGCGGGTCCGGGGAGCCGACCACGGCCGCGTCGGCCACGGCCGGGTGGGCCACGAGCACTGCCTCGATCTCGGCCGGGTAGACGTTCTCGCCACCCGACACGAACAGGTCGTCGCGACGATCGAGGACGGTAAGGTAGCCCTCGGCGTCGAGCCGGCCCACGTCGCCCGTATGGAACCAGCCCTCGCGCAGGACCGCCGTCGTCGCGTCGGGCTGATCCGCGTAGCCGGCGAAGACCATCGGCCCCCTGACGACGATCTCGCCGACGTCGTCGATCGCTCCATCTCCGGTCGGCCACCCGTCGCGGTCGACCCGCAGCTCGACGCCGGGGAGTGCCCGTCCCGCGCTGCCCGGATGGCGCGCAGCCATGTCGGCCGGCAGCGCCGTAACCCCCGATGCCGTCTCGGTCAGGCCGTACGTCGGCACCACTGGCAGGCCGTGCTCCAGGGCGCGCGCCACGAGCGCCGGCGGGATCGGCCCGCCACCGAGGAGCACCGCCCGCAACGTTGCCGGCACGGGTCGGCCTGCTCGGATCTCCAGGAGCCGCTCGAGCTGGACGCCCACCATCGACAGGTGGCTCACGCCGCCGTCGAGGGCGCGATCGACGGCGTCGGGATCGAACCGGTCGTGGACCTCCAGCGGGACGCCCCAGCGGCTGGCTCGGATCACCATCGCCAGCCCAGCCACGTGGAAGAGGGGCAGACAGGCCAGCCAGCGATCGCTCGGTCGCGGCCCGAGAACGGCGGCCCAGGCGTCCGCGCTTGCGGCATGGCAGCCGTGGCTGAGGACCGCGCCCTTGGGCAGGCCGGTGGTCCCCGAGGTGAACATGATCGTCGCCGCCGCGTCCAGGTCGACCTCGTCCCGGACCACCGATGCGTCGGGATCTTCCTGCGCGCCGGCGAGCAGGCGATCGACCTCGAGCCACGGGACGGTCGGCCCCCCGACGACGGCCGCCCGAGCCAGGTCCGCTCGCTCCGGGTCGTGGATCAGGACGGTGGCCCCGGCCGCGGCCAGCTGGAAGGCGAGCTCAGCCGGTGCGGCGCGGCGACTGAGCGGGACCAATATCGCACCGAGCCGTCGAACGCCGTGGACGACGGCGACGGCCGCCGCGCCATCGCCGAGAAGGGTCGCGATCCGCGCAGACGGACCGATTCCCTGGGCATGGAGCGCGCTGGCCATCCGCCGGGTCACCGCCTCGAGCTCCGCGTAGGTCCAGCGAGCGTGCGGGTCCACGACCGCCTCGACCGCTGGGCGCGCCGCTGCCCACTCCACGATCCAGTCCCGGACGAGCGTGGTCATCGGACCCGGTACGTTTCGACCGCCGCCGGATCGAGGTGGACGCCCAGCCCCGAGCCTGACGGCACGGTCATCCAGCCGTCCGCGATCGGCAACGACTCGGCGAGCAAGTCCGTGGCGAGCAGATCGGCCGTGCCCAGGCCATGGGCACGTCCATCGTCGGCGAGCGTCGCCGCGAGCTGGAGCGCCGCAGCGAGCCCGATCCCGGTCTCGAACAGGGTCGAGACGACAATCGGGACGCCGAATGAGGTGGCCAAGTCGGCGATCCGACGCGCCTGACGGAGCCCGCCGACTCGGGCCGGCTTGACGACGAGGACATCCGTCGCGCCCGCCTCGAGGAGCGCATGGGCAGCCGCTGGATCGCTCACCGACTCATCGGCGGCGATCGGGACTCCTACGGCGCGCCGAAGCGTGGCGAGGGCGCCCGGCCCGAGCTCGGGGGGGAGCGGCTGCTCGACGTATTCCAGGTCGAACGGGACCACGGCCGCGATCGCCTGGCTCGCCTCCGTCAGTGACCATCCGCCGTTGACGTCGAGGCGGAGCCGGACCGATGGACCGACGGCTCCACGGACGGCCCGGATCCGCTCGACGAGCACACCCGTCGGCTCGCGGCCGCCCTTGAGCTTGAGGCATCGGAACCCGGCCGCGGCAAGCGCCGAGGCCGTCCGTGCCGCCGCCCCCGGTGGCTCGATCCCGACCAGCCCGTTGAGCGCCACGCGGGGTCGCCAGCTCGTTGCCAGCATGGCGGCCACGGGCACGCCCGCAGCCCGGGCGGCGAGGTCGACCGTGGCCGTCTCGAGGGCCGACCGGAGGGCCCGGCCGGAGGGCGTCTGCACCTCGACCGCCCGGAGCCGCTCGTCGACGTCGCGCGAGTCCGCGGGGTCCAGGCCGGCCAGGCGCCCATCGAGGTCATTGCCCATGGGTCCCGACGAACCGCCAGGCTCGGCGCCGGCGACCTCGCCGATCCCCTGCAGTCCGTCGTCGCCGACGAGCCGCGCCAGCGCCAGGCGACGGGTCGCCCAGAGCCGAGCGCCGGCCGCGATCGGCGTCCGGAAGGGCACCTCGAGGATCTCGAGGCGCACCTCACGGATGACGGTCACCGAGGGGACCCGAGCACCAGGCCGATGGCGAACAGCGCGGCGAAGAAGAGCGACAGCCGGGCCGACCCACGCAGGACCGGGTTGAGCCGGCGCGGGTCGCCCCCAGAGGCGACGGTCCGGGCCAGGGGCACGGCCAGCAGCACGCTGGCGAGCGGCAGGAGCGCGAGCAGGCTGGCCCAACCGAGCCCGACGACCACGACGGGCGTGGCATAGGCGACGGCGAGCAGCAGGACGTACTCGAGGACGGTCGCCCGCTCGCCGAGGCGGACCGCCAGCGTTCGCTTGCCAGCCCGCCGGTCGGTCTCGATGTCGCGCAGGTTGTTGACCACCAGGATCGCGGTCACCAGGGCCCCCATCGGGATCGCCGCGGCAAGGGCCAGGGGCTCGAGCCGGCCGGTCTGCAGATAGGTGGTGCCGGCGACCGCGACGAGCCCGAAGAAGCCGAACACGAACAGCTCGCCCAGGCCGTGGTAGCCGTAGGGCCACGGACCGCCGGTGTAGGCGACCGCGCTGACGACGGCCAGGAGCCCCAGGACCAGGATCGGAGGCCCACCGACCGTGGCCAGATAGAGCCCGACGAGCCCGGCCAGACCGAGGACGAGGGCAATGCCCGCGCCGAGCTCGCGCTCGGTCAGCAGACCCAGCGCCGCCGCCCGCGGGGGGCCCAGTCGCTCGGGCGTGTCGGCGCCGGAACGGAAGTCGAACAGGTCGTTGGCGAGATTCGCGGCGACCTGGAGGAGGACTGCGACGGCGAGCGCAGCGACCGCCGGGAGCGGCCGGAACACCCCCAGTGCCACGGCGACCGCGAGCCCCACGAGCACGGGCCCGACCGCGGCGGGCAGGGTCGCCGGCCGAATCGCGACGAGCCAGGCCCCGCGGCGCGATCCGCTCGACCGGACGGGGGAAAGCGTCACCTGACGCCAACGATGGGCCCGGTCGAGATCATGGCCGGCGCGGGAACCGGGAGAAGTCGGGCTTGCGCTTCTCCAGGAATGCGCGGCTTCCCTCGTGGGCTTCCTCGGTCTGGTAGTACAGCATCGTCGCGTCGCCGGCGAGCTCCTGGAGCCCGGCCAGCCCGTCCGTGTCGGCGTTGAAGGCGCGCTTGAGGAAGCGGATCGCGGTGGGGCTCTTCTCGAGGATCTCGTCCGCCCAGCGGACGCCCTCGGCCTCGAGCTGGTCGAGCGGCACGACCGCGTTGACCAGACCCATCGCCAGGGCCTCCTGGGCCGTGTACTGGCGACACAGGTACCAGATCTCGCGAGCGCGCTTGTGGCCCACGATCCGGGCCAGGAGCGTCGCGCCGTAGCCGCCGTCGAAGCTGCCCACGCGCGGTCCGGTCTGGCCGAAGCGAGCGTGGTCGGCGGCGATCGTCAGGTCGCACACGACGTGGAGGACGTGCCCGCCGCCGATCGCATAGCCGTTGACCAGGGCGATGACCGGGACCGGCACCGAGCGAATGAGCCGCTGCAGATCGAGGACGTTGAGCCGGGCGATCCCATCCGAGCCGACGTAGCCGCCCTGGCCTTTGACGCGTTGGTCGCCGCCCGAGCAGAAGGCGCGGGCCCCGGCTCCGGTGAAGAGGATCACCCCGATCGTGGCGTCGTCGCGGATCTGGCGGAAGGCGTCGATGAGCTCGGTCACCGTCTCCGGACGGAACGCGTTGTGGACCTCGGGCCGGTTGATCGTGACCCTGGCGATCCCCGTACCGGAGTGCTCGTGGATGATGTCGCGGTAGTCGCGGACCTTCGTCCAGGTGACGGCCATGGTTGCTCCTCAGTGCGTGGAGCGGGCTGGGCTGCCCGCAAGAAAGGCGAGGACGAGCCGGCGAAAGACGGCCGGACGCTCGAGATGGGCCGTGTGCCCGGCACCCTCGACGACCTCGAGATGCGAGCCGGGGATCCCTCGGGCCACGGCGGCGGCCCGCTCGCGGCCCGCCGGGTCGAGGCTGCCGGTCAACACGAGGGTCGGGGCCCGGACCGTGGCGAGACGATCCTCCAGCGGCGCCATCGCACCCTGACCGCCGCCCCGGAGCGCATTGGCCAGGCCGAGCGGCGTATGGCCCAGGCGCTGACGGCGGAGGCGAGCCCGGGTCGCGGTTGGGAGCCCGGCGTGGCTGGCGAACATCGGCTGGTCCGCCCAGCGGTCGACGAAGGCGACGACGCCGTCGCGCTCGATCGTCGTTGCCAGCGCCTCATCGGCGGTCCGGCGCCGGACCCGCCCCGCCGGATCGGCGATTCCCGCCGACGGGCTCTCGAGGACGAGCCGCCGCACAGCGCGGGGATGGTCGATGGCGAGTTGGAGGGCGATCCGAGCCCCCATCGAATACCCGACCACGTCCACCGGCGCCGCCCCGACGTCCCGGGCCAGGTCAAATAGATCGTCGGCCTGGCGTTCGATGGCATAACGAGCCGGGTCGGTTGGGGCGTCCGAGCGACCGTGCCCGAGCAGGTCGACCACGATCGTCCGGTGCGATCGCCGGAAGGCCGCCAGGTGCGGGGCCCAACCCGCGCCACTACCGGTGAACCCGTGGAGCAACAGGAGCGGCGGGCCATGCCCACCCGAACGGACCTCGAGACGGACCCCATTCACCGACAGCCGGGTCACGAACGGACCTCGACTTCGCCGGTCAGGCGTCGCTCGAGGGCGTCCGAGACAGCGGCCGTGACGGCGCGGTGCAGCTCCACGTTGCGTGCCCGATCGGTTCGCAGCTCCAGCACTCGAACCCCGGGCTGGCCGAGCGATCCGGCGACGGCGCGCCCGATCTCACCCGGGCCAACCCGCCGGTGCTCGCCGCCAAGGGCCGTCACGAGGGGACCGAGATCGAGTCCGTGGGGCGTCCCGAAGAGCTCCTCGAAGTGGGCCGGCAGGCCGACGTCCGGCCGAACCATCGCGGCCTGGGGCAGGAACGAGAAGATCCCGCCGCCGTCGTTGTTGACGAGCACGATCGTCGCCGACAGCGAATGGAGGCGGGCGGCCACCAGGGCATTGAGATCGTGGATGAACGACAGGTCGCCGACCACGAGGACGACCGGGCGGTCGGCGACGGCGGCGGCCCCCAACGCGGTCGAGACGACGCCGTCGATCCCGTTTGCGCCACGGTTGGCCAGGCAGCGAACGGCCGCCGATCCCCCCACGAGGAAGGCGTCCATGTCCCGAACCGGCATGCTGTTGCCCGCGACGATGATCGCGTCGTCGGGCAGCGCGCCTTCGAGCTCCGCGAACGCGGATCCTTCGAACGGCTCCTCGAGCGTCCTCAGCCAATCGCGGATCGCGGCGTCGGCGGCCCGGTCGGCCGCCAGCCAGGCTGCCAGCCACTCACTTGGAGCGGGCTGTGGGCGGATGGTCGCGACGGCCTCGGCCAGCGCGGCCGCGAGATCGACCGGATCGGCGTGGACCATCATTGCCGGCCGGAGCGTGGGCTCCGCCCAGCCGCCGTCGTCGACGACGATCTGTCGCGCGGGCTGGTCCGCGAGCATCCCGGTGAGCGCCTTCGAGGTCGGCGTCCCGCCAAAGCGGACGATGAGGTCCGGCACGTGGGTCGCCCGAAACCGCTCCGCTCGGACGATCGCGTCATGGCGGCCGATCACGTGGGAGCGATCGTGGCCACCGAGGCGAACGTTGGCCAGTCCATCGGCCAGGATCGGGAAGCCGGTCGCCGCCGCGAGCCGGCCGACGGCCTCGGCGAAGCCAGGCAGGTCCAGCGGTCCGCACACGATCAGCCCGCGCCGGGCGGCGACCAGGCGCTCGGTCAGGAGGGCGAGCTCGCCAGCCGGGAGCGTCCGGCGGCCGCGTAGCACCTCGACGTAGGGCGCCCCGTCGGCCGGGCCCTCGGGCTGGAGCGAGCCCTCGGGCACGAGCGGCTCGCGAAACGGAAGGTTGATCTGGACCGGACCCGCAGGCGCCTCCCGGGCCATCGCGACGGCGCGGCCCACGGCCCCCCGGAGATGCGCCTCGAGGCTGGCTGACGGCTCGGGGACGGGGAGCTCGACGAACCACTTGGCAAAGCGCCCGTAGAGGCGCGCCTGGTCGATGGTCTGGGGGGCCGCCCGGTCGCGCAGCTCGGGCGGTCGATCGGCGGTCAGCACCACCAGTGGGACGCGACCCTCATGAGCCTCCACGACGGCCGGCGCGAAGTTGACGACCGCGGTGCCCGAGGTGCCCAGGATCACCGTCGGGCGGCGACTGGCGCGGGCCGCCCCGAGCGCGAAGTACGCCCCCGCCCGCTCGTCGATATGGAGCCAGGTCCGGATCGCCGGGTTGGCCCGGAGGGCCAGAGCGACCGGCGTCGAGCGCGATCCGGGGCACACGACCGCGTTGCGGACGCCGCTTCGGACGAGCTCCTCGACGAGCGCCCGGAGCGGGCCCGCGGGCGTGCGGTACGGCGCCGGGTCGGCTCCGTCGCCCATGCTCATGGTCGGAGGCTTCCGAGCGCGGTGGCCAGCGCCCGAAGCTTGATCAGGGACTCCTCCCACTCGCGCTCCGGATCCGAGTCGGCGACGATCCCGCAGCCAGCGAAGAGGCTCACGGTCCCGCCCTCGACGACCCCGGAGCGGATCGCGACGACGAACTCGCCGTCTCCGCGCCGGTCGAGCCAGCCCAGCGGGCCGGCGTACCAGCCCCGCTCGAGGGGCTCGCCTTCGGCGATCAGTTCGAGGGCCAGCTCGCGCGGCGCCCCGCCGACCGCCGGCGTGGGGTGGAGCCGCTCGACGAGCCCGACGATCCCGGCCGGATCGCGCAGCCGGCCGCGGACCTCGGTCGCCAGGTGCTGGATGTGGCGGAGTCGGACCACCGACGGCCGGCGCGCGATCTCGAGCCGATCGGTGACGGGAGTGAGGGTCTCGCGCAGCATCTCGACGACGATCGCCTGCTCCTCGCGATCCTTCTCGCTGGCGAGGAGCTCGCGGGCCAGCCGCTCGTCCTCCTCGGCGTCAGCGCCCCGCCGGATCGAGCCCGCCATGGCGACCGTATGGAACTCCCGGCCCTCGCTGCGCACGAGAAGCTCGGGCGTCGCCCCGAGGAACGTCCTCGTGCCCCGGCCGACCGCGAAGATCGTCGATTCGGGCGCGGCCGCCTCCAGGCGACGGATCGCGGCCGGGACGTCGATCGGTCCGTCGGCCTGGAGGTCGACCCGACGAGCCAGGACGACCTTGTCGAGCCGGCCACGACCGACCGCCCCGGCAAATCGCGCGACGGTCGCCTGCCATTCGCGGGCCTCCGGGACCTGTCCCGCGATCCGGAGCTCGGCCGAGGCTGGGACCAGCGGCACCGGCTGGGTCGCGCCGGCCACGAGCGCCCCCCAGCGCTGGGCGATCTGGCGGCTCCCGGCAGCGGTCACGTCGGCAGCTCCCCCATCCGGGTCGACGACCACGCTCGCCGTCAGCCAGGTGGACCCGGCGGTCACCGTCAGGAGCAGGCTGGGCAGGTCGAGGCGGGCGGCCTCGAACCCCGACCAGGTGAGCGACCGGGCGCTCTCGGCCCCGAACCCAAAGCCGCCAAGGAGGAGCGGGCCGGTGCCCGAGACCCCCGCCGGGGCTCGCACGAGCGCGTCGACGACGATCTCCGACCAGGTGCTCGCCACCCGACGAAAGCGATCGAACCCGGTCGCCTCGACGGTCCAGGCCGAGCCGATTGCCACGAGCCCGAAGCCCGTCTCCTGCTGGAGCCAGATCGCCGCCTCCTCGTCGAGCGCGCGGGCCGCCCCGAACAGGGCGACCGGATCGCACCAAGCGACCGGCACGGTCGCGCTGACGAGGGTGCGCCGACGGCGAGTGGTGGCCCGGTCGATGAGCGGCTCGAGCGCGGCGGCGATGTCGCCGGCAAGGGGACCCGTGGGCCCATCGGTTGCGGTGCCGGAGCGGTCGGTGACGGTCATCGTTCCGGCAAGGTCGCGATCTGAGCATCGTCGATACCCACCCCGCGCAGGAGGATCGCTCGGAGGGTGGGATAGGCTCGTTCGAGCGGCTCCGGGTGGTCGGTCATCAGCCAGCGGACGACGATCTCGTGGAGCGCGCCGAACCAAGCCTGGCTTACGGTTGCGATGTCGATCGGGGCGATGATCCCGTCCTCGACCGCCCGCGCGAGATGACCGGCGATCAGCCGTGCGAAGCGCTCGTGGAGCCGCTCGAGCTCGGCCTGGAAGACCGAGCCGGCGCCGATCGCATCGACCAGCAGCAGGCGCGCCGTCGTCCGGTGCCCGGCGAAGGTCGAGAGGACCGTCCAGAGGGCGATGTCGGCTCGGGCAATGGGATCCGACTGGGGCGCGGTCTCGCGCTCGACCTTGGCCACCAGTCGGTCGGCGGTCGTACGCAGGATCTCGAGGAACAACGCCTCCTTGGTCGGGAAATGGAAGTAGACGCCGCCCTTCGACGTGTCCGCCTCCCGGGCGATCGCGTCCACCGCCGCGCCGCGATAGCCGTGGCGGCTGAAGACGTGAAAGGAGGCGTCAAGGATCCGCTCGCGGCGGCGCCTGCTTCGCTCTTGAGTCACGCCGGTGACACCTCGCCTTATCCGACTCGGTGGTCGGTTTCAAGCGAGGGTACCAGAATGACGTCCCATCCCGGTCGCCGGGGTCGTCGCCGGGCTTAGTGCGATGTCCGGCGCGGCGCGGCGGTGGAGTCGCGGACGACGAGGCTCGGCGGCAGCACGATCGCCCGCGCGCTCTGTACCGGACCCCGCTCGATGCGGCGGACGAGCAGCTCGGCTGCCCGCCTCCCGATCTCCGTTGTCCCCTGGGCGATCGTGGTCAGCCGCGGCTGCACGTACCCGGCCGGCTCGATGTCGTCGTAGCCCACGACCGAGACATCCTGAGGGACCCGGCGGCCGGCCGCCGCGAGCTCGCTCATCAACCCGATCGCCACGAGGTCGTTGTAGGCGAACACAGCCTCCGGCAGCTGGTCGCCTTCGAGCAACGACCGGGCAGCCTGGCGCCCGCCTTCGATGTCGGGTGTGACGCGAACTCGAGGTCTCTCCTCGATCCCAGCCGCCTGCAGGGCGTCGAGGTAGCCGGCCTCGCGCTCCAGGGCGCTGAACACCGCGCCTTCGCGCGCGACGTGGACGATCGTGCGGTGACCGAGCTCGACGAGATGACCCACGGCCATTGTCGCGCCGGCCCGGTTGTCGTTCGCGACGAAGTCTGCCGCGAAACCTTCGGGTGGTCTGCTCAGATAGATCTGTGGCGGACCATCGCTGGCCAGCCCGGCGAGATAGTCGGCCTTGCCATCGATGGGGGCGATGAGCAGTCCGTCAACACGCCGCTCGCGGAGGGTCGTCAGCACCCGCCGCTCCTTGTCCGGGTTCTCGTCGCTGGTGGCCAGCAACAGGGCATAACCCGCCCGCGTGGCCGCCGCCTCGACCCCCCGGATCATCTGCCCGTAGTAGGGGTTGGTGCAGTCGGCCACGACGAGGCCGAGGGTGTGGGTCTGCCTGGAGACAAGGGCACGCGCCAACAGATTGGGCGTGTAATGCAAGCGGGCGGCGACCTCATGAACCCGCGCTCTCGTCTCGGGGCTGACGTCGGGCTTGTTGCTCAGCGCGCGCGATACGGTGTTGACGGAACAGCCGATCTCCTGGGCGATATCGCGCAGACGAGTGCCGCCATGGGGCCCGGCGCGCGACTCGTCGGCGAAGGGACGGCGATTGCGATTTGTCCCGGTAGCGCTCACGTCGATGCCGCTATGTCGAGCACGGCCAACCGCGTTCGCGGCCGTCGGAACCGCAGTGTCTGGGCGCCACTGCGTCGCTCATTGGGATGAGTACCTCCGTGACCACCCTGGCCGTAGCCAACCCCTCCAGAAGTCGCCGGGGACGCAGCCCGGACGCTGCCCTGTGGCCACGATGGTACATCCGTGGCGAGGCGGCCCCATCACGGCTGCCCGGTCGAGGCATCGGGCGCAGCCGTGGGGCCGCGCACGCGCTGGACCACCGCGACCGCCTCGACCGCAAGACGGCGAATCGTGGCCAGATCGCCCGCCACCACGAGCTCCCGGCTTGCAATCCAGGTGCCCCCGACTGCGAGGACCGAGGGCAACGACAGGTAGTCGGCGAGATCCCCGGGGCCGATCCCGCCGGTGGGCACGAAGCGCATGCCCCGGTACGGTGCTGACACGGCCCGCAGGAACGCCACGCCGCCCAGGATGTCTGCGGGAAACACCTTGACCTGGCGCAGCCCCCGACCGATCGCCATCTCGATCTCCGTCGGGGTTGCGACGCCCGGGAGCACCGGCACGCCGTCGTCCAGGCAGCGGTCCACGACCGCAGGGTTGAACCCGGGAGTCACGATGAACCGGGCACCGGCGGCTCGCGCCTGGGCGGCGTGTTCCGGGCTCAGGACGGTTCCCGCACCGACGAGCACGTTGGGAAAGCTCCGCGCCACGCGCTCGATCGCCAGCAAGCCTGCCGGAGTTCGAAGGGTGATCTCCGCACAGGGCAGGCCGGCATCGACGAGGACCGCCACGAGGGGTTCCGCCAGCAGCTCATCCGCGATCTCGATGACCGGAACAAGACCGATCGCACCGAGCGCGTCAAAGACCTCCACCGAGCTCACGCGTCGGCCCTCATCTCGGTCACGGTCACCGCCTGGCTCAGGGCCGCTCCGAGCGCACCCAGCATTGCGGCCGACATGAGGCCGTAGTTGTAGATGTTGAGGCCCGTGGCACCGCCCGCGAGCCAAGCCCGCGCTCGCGATCCCAACGCTTCGGCACTGGTCGTGTCCGGAGCGATCGCGCGGATGAGCCCGTAGACCGGTTTGGACCCCAGCAGCCGTCGGACTGCAACCGCCCGCTCGAATGCCTCGGCATCAGAGGCGGCATACCCGGTGATCACACTGTCCGCCAGGCCGGCCACCTGGTCCGTCCGCAACCCGACGTTCGTCCTGATCTCAGGTGGCACCAGGATCCGAATCTCGATCCGCGGGTTGACCGCGTGGATCGCCTCGCGCAGTTCCGCGACGAGACTCGCCACGACCTCCTCACACATCGCGATGTAGGCCTGGACGTCCGGATCGCGCAGCGTGGAATCGGTCGGGGGAGGCTCGTCCCACCCTCCCCGGAGCGCGTCCGCAACACGGCGCTGGACGGTCTCACCGTCGACGCCGGCCCGGGCCGCCGCGGCGAGGTCCGCCGAGCCGAACGACAGGCCCAGCAGAACGCGTTGCGCGTCCGAGAGGGGTACGCCGAAGATCTCGTGGTGGAAGCCGTGCTCGACGGGCAGGTAGTCCGGCGCCTCGAGCTCCATCGCCGTCACGTCGACACGTCTGGCGATGTCGGTCACGAGCCCAACCAGATAGGCCCGTACGTCTGGATGCGCCGGGCTGAGGGAATGCGGGTAAGGGTCGCCGAAGGCGTTGCGCACGGTGCACTCGGGATAGCGCTCGCCAAGCCAGCTGTTGTGAAGGCAGACGACCCAGGCAACGACATCCAGCCCGTGGCGTCGGCGGGCCCGGTCGGCATCCACGAGTGGGTCGCCGCTGTCCGCGACGAGCGAGCTGATCCGCGGGCGGAGGCGCCCGTAGCGCTCGGGCTCGGCCCGGAAATAGAGCGCTCCGTCCTCGGCGAAGTACACCCGATGGTGGGGGTTGTGGGGTAGCAGGAACTTGCCCGCATGGTAGGCGCAGGCCAGGTTGACGGCGCGGATCCCCATTGCCGCGATCCGGGCCATCGCGGCGTCGTGGCCTTCAGCTACGAGGTCCCAGGGGTAGACGTACATTCCGGTCTGCGTCAGCTCATTCCTCCGGCAGGTAGGCGCCCTGGCCGCCGTCGACGAGCAGCGACTGGCCGGTCGTGAACTCGGCTTCTGGCAGGCTGAACCACAGGACGGCGGCGGCAACGTCGTCGGCACGCCCGATCCGTCCGATCGGGATGAATCGGCTGGCGCGCTGCCATTCGTCGCGGGCCTCCCCCGCCCCGGGTCGGTCCGCGATGGAACCGGGCACGACACAGTTGACGCTGATGCCATGCGGCCCGAGCTCGTAGGCGAGGTTGCGCGTGAGCGCCTCCACGCCGGACTTGGCGGCGTCGTAGACGGCGGCGTCTCGATGGCAGTGGCGAGCCCCGATGCTGCCGATGTTGACGATCCGGCCGTGGACACCCCGTTCGATCATGCTCCTGGCGGCGTGCTGAGCGAGGATGAACGGGGCCCGGAGGTTCAGGTTCATCTGATACTCCCAGTCCGCGTCTTCGACGTCCCAGAAGGCACCGCGCCGGCTCTGTCCGGCGTTGTTGACCAGGATGTCGAGGTGGTCCACCGCGGCGAGAGCGCCGGTCCCCAAACGGTGGGCTTCTTCCGGACGCGACAGATCCGCAGCGACTCCGAGGGCATCGAGCCCGATGGCGCGCATATCCGCAACCGCGGTCGCGACCTCCGCTTCGACGCGCCCGGATACGACGACCCGCGCGCCCTCGCGGCCGAGGCGCTCGGCAATCGTTCGGCCGATCCCGCGCGTGCTCCCCGTCACGAGGGCGGTCCGGCCGGCGAGTCGCTTGTCGCGGGACATGGCGGGCCCGGTCATCCCTTCAGCGCGCCGACGGTGAGGCCGCGCTCGAGCCGGCGCTGGAAGATGACGTATGCCACGAGCGTTGGGATGACGCTGATGGTCAGTCCGGCGATGAGCACTGCCCAGTCCGCCTGGTAGCCCTTTTCAACGGCCAGAAAGGCCAAGCCCTGGGGTAGCACGTACCGTTCCGGATCGGGGTTGAGCACGATCGGCAGGATGAACTGGTTCCACATGCCCAGGAAGTTGAAGATGCCCACGGTCACCAGTCCGGGCTGCGCCATTGGCAGCATGACGTGCCAGAACACGCCGAAGTCCGAGGCGCCGTCGACCACCGCCGCCTCGCCGATCTCGGTCGGCAGGGTTCGGAAGAAGGCCGTGAGAAAGAAGATCGAGAACGGAAGCGCATACGCGGTGTAGACCAGGATCAGTCCCTGATACGACGCCAGCAGGTGCAGGTCGCGCAGCAGGAAGAAGAGGGGCACGAGCGCCAGGAAGACCGGGAACATCATGCCGACCAGGAACCCGTACTGGATGATCCTATTTCCCGGGAACTCATAGCGGGCCAGGACATAGGCGGCCATTGACGAGACGATGAGGGTCAGCACCAGCGCGCCGAGGACCACGATCAGGCTGTTCCAGAAGTAGAGCCCGATCGAGGCCTCCTCCCAGGCCTTGACGAAGTTCTCCCAGCGCAGCGTCGCGGGCAGCGCCCAGGGACTGAAGAAGATCTCGCGGTCCGACTTGAACGCCGAGATCGCGATCCAGACGAAGGGGAACAGCACCAGCACCGTCCAGGCCGAGAGCACGGCCTGGGGAACGGCGCCGCGGGTCCCCTGAACCAGCGATCTCAGGATCGAGCGAGCGCGGGGCGACGACGCCTGCCGACGATCAGTACTCAATGTGCTCACGCTGGGTGGCCTTCAACATGAGAACGGCGAGGGTCAGGGTCATCAGCAATAGCGCGACTCCGATGGCGGTCGCGTAGCCGAAATCGCTGAAGCTGAAGGCTGTCTCGTACATGAACAGGGCGACGACGTCGGAGGCCCGGTTGGGACCGCCCCTGGTCATCACCTGGACGATCGCGAACAGGTCGAGCGCTCCGATGCTGATGAAGACCAGCGCCGTCCGCACATGGCCCCACAGCAACGGCAGCGTGATCCGCCAGAACGCCTGCCAGCGCGATGCGCCGTCGAGCGTGGCCGCTTCGTAGAGGCTCATCGGGATGGCCTGCATGCCCGCGATGAAGAGGACCATGTAGAACCCCACCGCCTGCCAGACGACCACCAGCGCGATCGCCCACAGGACGGTGTCCGGATCGCCCAGCCAGGTCCGCTTCAACCCGTCCAACCCGGCCGCCGAGAGGGCCCCGTTGAGCAGGCCGATCGTGGGATGGAAGACGAACGACCAGATGAGCCCGATCGCCACGACCGACATGACCTGCGGGGCGAAGAACACCACCCGGTAGAAACCGGCGCCCCGCACAGTCCGCCCGCCCTGGGCGAACAGCGCCGCGAAGAACAGGGCGAGGCCGATCGTGGCCGCTGGAAGTGCGATGAGCATCAGCCCGTTGTGCCCCAGCGCGTTCCAGAAATTTGGATCGCTGACGAGCTTTTCGAAATTCGCCAGGCCGATGAATGTCCGATTGGCGGAGACGCCTCGCCATTGCGTCAGCGCGATGTAGAACGACTGAGCGTAGGGCCACAGCACGAAGACGCTGTACAGGACGATGGCTGGCGAGAGGAACGTGATGAGGAACCGGGCGCGGCGCCGTCGGCGCCGCGCCCTCGCTGGATCCCGCGGGGTTCGCGCCCGCATCGACAGACCTAGGCCGATCGCTTGTACTTCTTGATCGACGGATCCTGTGCGATCTGGTCGGCTACCTTCTGGATGTTGCCCAGAAACTCCGCCGGCTGGATCCGCTTCGTGAGCAGCGAGGCCATCTGGTTGTTCACTTCGGTCACGAGCTTGTTGTACCAGACGACGTAGCCGGCCAGCGGATCGAGCAGGTTCGGTCCCGCGGTGCTGACGGCCGTGATGACCGAGTCAAACGCCGTTCCGAGCTTGAGACCCTCGGTGCTGTTGAGGACGACGGTGGTCGACTTCGTATTCTCGGCGAAGAACTTGGCGGACTCCCGCGAGAACAGGACTCGCAGGAACTCCTTGCCTGCCTGGACGTTCTTGCCTTGGGCCGGAACGATGAAGTCCTCGCCCGCGCCCGACTGGATGCCCTGAGCCGGCACCTTGTCGCTCGCATCGAGCGAGGGGGTGGGCTGGACGACCATGTCGAACCCATCCGGAATCAAGCCCTTCATCTCGTTTTCGATCCACGACCCGACGGGCAGGAGGGCAGCCTTGCCCTGGAGCCACTCGGCCTGTGACTCGGTGTTGGTGAGGCCCTCGGTGCCGGGCAGGAAGAAGCCGCGGTCGGCGAGCTGGTAGAGCGCCTCGGCGACGTTCACGACCTCGGGCTGCTTCCAGGCGTTCGGTTCGAGGTTGTCCAGGTTGACGTAGGTCTGCATGCCACCATGCTTCCAGATCATCTGGTTGAAGATCTGGGTGAAGTAGTACGGGTTCTTGCCTTCGTAGGTCCAGGGCGAAATGCCGGCCTTCTTGATCTCGTCGGACAGGGTCAGCATCTCGTCCCAGGTCTTTGGGTACTGCCAACCCTTGGACTTGAACAGGGAATCGCTGTACCAGATGCCGAACACGAACGACGCGTACTTGAGGACATGCTGCTTGCCATCGAAGACGCCGCCGCTCTGCGACCCGGCGAGAAGCGTGTCGCCGAAGGTCTCGCCGGGGGTATCCAGGGCCGGTGCGTCCATGAGGTCGGCGAGGTCGGCCAGCTGGCCCTCGGCGACGAGGGCCGCCGTGTCGAGGTTGCCGCCACCCGAGTTGTCGATCACATCCGGCGGATTACCGCCGACGAAGCGCGGCTGAAGTTGCTCGCGCAGACGCTGGATCCCGAGGTGGGTGATCTTCGTGTCAGGATGGACGCGGTTGAAGATCTTTTCAGCGTTGATGGCGTAGTCGTCGCCGTAGCCGCCCTTGAAGATGACCACTTCGAGGGGCTCGCCTGCGGGCACCCCCAGCGGATTGGTCGCCTCGCCCGAAGCACCGGGACTCAGGCCGGGACCCCCGCTCGCAATCGGCGCACTGGAGCTTGGCGTAGCGCGTCCAGCGCAGGCCTGAAGGATGCCGAATGCGGCGGTGCTGCCGAGGAACGCGGCAGAGCGTCCCAGGAATCGCCGTCGCGAGACGACTCGGACCTGGCCGTCGTGCTCGCCCATTGGAGCACCTCCTCCTGCTGTGGTAGCGTTAACGTTAACGATGTCGAAGCGTAGAGGCCCGAGTCCCAGAATGTCAACCGCGACCTCTAAGGGACCGTTTCGTTGCGGCGCCGGGAGGGCCGGGACCGGAACGGCCGCCAGACCCCGCTCCGAGCGACGTCGATAGATGGCAGAGATGTACCGCTCGCTGGGGGTATCGCCGGTGATCAACGCCGCCGGAACGCTGACCCGGCTCGGTGGATCGCGGATGCCGCCGGCCGTGGTTGCAGCTCTGGCAGACGCCGCCGGGTCGTTCGTCGATCTCGTCGGCCTGCAACGGGCAGTCGGCGAACGGATCGCGAGCATGACCCGCAACGAGGCGTGTTATGTCTCTTCGGGCGCGGCCGCCGGGATCGCCCAGAGCGTCGCCGCCTGCATCGCCGGGTCCGATCCAGAACGACTCGCCGCCTTCCCCCACCCGCCCGAGCCACGCGAGGTCGTGGTCTTCGCGAGCCAACGAAACGGCTACGACTACGCGGCTCGGATGACGGGCGCACGGCTCGTGGAGGTCAACGACGAACCAGGCGCGCTGGACTCGGCGATCACCGATCGAACCGCCTGCATCCTGTGGTTCGCCGGAGCGCACTACGCCGCGGGGGCACTGCCGCTGGCCGAGGTGGTCGCCGCCGCGCGACGACGGCGCGTGCCGGTGTTGGTGGATGCCGCGGCCCAGATTCCGCCGGTCGCGAGCCTGTGGCAGTTCACCCGTGAGATCGGAGCGGACATCGCGATCTTCAGCGGCGGGAAGGGCTTGCGCGGACCGCAATCCGCCGGGCTCGTGCTCGGCCGTCGCGACATCGTCGAGGCGTGTCGCCTCAATGGCAGTCCCAACTTCGGCTTTGGACGGCCGATGAAGGTCGGCAAGGAGGAGCTCGTCGGGATGCTCGCCGCCGTGGAGTGGACGCTGTCGCAGGACGAACCGAGTCAGCTAGCAGGATACGAGGCGTCGGTCGAGCGCTGGATCATAGGACTCGAGGGGATCCCCGGCGTGATCGCCGAGCGCGGCTACCCCAGCGAAGCGGGCCAGCCCCACGGGCGGACGATCGTGCACTTCAGTGCCCCGTGCAGATGGTCCGGAGAGGCCCTCGCGACCGCGCTGTGGGAGATGGACCCACGGATCGCCGTCGACACGGTCAGTGGCGACGGCATCGCCCTCAATCCGCAGACGCTGGAGGTCGGCGAGGACATCATCGTGCTGAATGCGCTGCTCCACTTCCTTGTCCAGCAGCCCGATGACGGCGTTCCCGCGGGATTCGACGGGAACGCGGGCAAGCCCGAGCGGTCGGCATGAGCCGGCGTACGAAGCCCGCGGCGACCGGCCCGGCCGATGACACGTCAAGGCGCTTCGTTCGGCTCTACACCGCGCTCGTGTATGACATCCTCGACGAGATCGGCCTGCCAAACCAGTGCCTGGATCTCCAGATCAAGCCCCTCGACGTGGGTGCGCGCCTGGCTGGGCCCGCGTTCACCGTGCTGGGCGGTCCTGATCCGAGGACGGACGCCGAGTATCCCGAGAATCCCAGGGTCGCCGACTTCGGTTTCTTCGATGCGCTCTATCCCGGCTGCGTCGTGGTCGTTGCGGCCGGCGGCGAGCGGCAGGCCGGACACTTCGGCGAGCTGATGAGCAACGCGTCCAAGGTCCGCGGGGCGGCGGGCGTCGTGATCGACGGCGGCATCCGCGACGGCAACTTGCTGCGCGAGATCGACGACTGGAGTGTCTTCGCGCGCTACACGTCTCCGATCGAGTCCAAGCTCCGCTACCGAGTCCGTGACATCGAGGTGCCGATCGCACTGTCCGGCACGCTGACCAGCCAGGTCCGGATCGACCCGGGCGACTGGGTGTTCGGTGACGCCGACGGCGTGGTGATCGTGCCGGCCGCGGTGGTAGACGAGGTCCTCACCAAGGCCGAGGCAGCCAGGGAAGTCGAGGACCAGGTCCGAGCCGACATCCGACGCGGCGTGCCCGTCCGGGACGTCTACCGGAAGTACGGCCGCCTGTGACCCGCGACGGCGACGATCCACCGGCCTACGACCTCCTGCTGCGCGGGGGGACGATCGTCGATCCCGACGCGCACGAGCGCTTCATCGGCGACGTCGCCGTGGCCGGCGGCCAGATCGCGGCGGTCGGCCCAGCGCTCGACCCACGCGGCGCGACCCGGGTCGTCGAGCTCAGCGGCAAGATCCTGACCCCGGGCCTGGTCGACCTCCATGCCCACGGCTACTGGGGAGTGACCTACGACGGGCTCAACGTCGACGCCGTGGCCGGCAGAACCGGCGTGACCACCTGGGTCGACGCCGGCAGCTCGGGCGCCGCCACCTTCCCGGGCTTCCGACACTACGTGATCGAGCCCAGCACGACCCGCATCGTGCCCTTCCTCAACTTGTGCGCCATCGGGATCATCTACCGCGGCGTCCTCGAGTTCAACGACCTGCGCTATGCCGACGTGCCCTTTGCGGTCGAGACCATCGAGGAGCACCGTGACCTGATCGCCGGGATCAAGGTCCGCCTCGGGCGGGCCATCGTCGGGGACAGCGGCGACCAGGCACTCTGGCTGGCGCGCGACGTGGCCGACCACACCGGCCTGCCCCTGCTGGTCCACCTTGGCCTGCCGCCGCCGTCGATCCGCGAGATCCTCGGGGCACTCCAGCCCGGCGACATCGTCACCCACTGCTTCCGTGGCGGCGTGGGCGGCATCGTCCTCGGGGGCAAGATCCGGGCCGACGTACGGGCGGCCCGCCGCCGGGGCGTCCTGTTCGACATCGGACACGGGTCCGGGAGCTTCAGCTTCGCGACGGCCCGGGAGGCCCTCGACGATGGCTTCCCGCCCGACAGCATCAGCACCGACCTCCATCAGTTGAGCATCCGCGGCCCGGCCCACGACCTGCCGACGGTGATGTCCAAGTTCCTGGCCCTGGGCATGACCCTCGAGGACGTCGTCCGTCGGGTCACGATCAATCCGGCGACCGCCATCCGTCGCGTGGACGGCACCGGGACCCTGCGCGTGGGTGCGCCAGCCGACCTCGCCGTATCGGTCCTGGAGGACGGTGACTTCGAGTTCGTCGACGTCATGGGTACCACCGTGCGCGGCCAACAGCGGCTGAAGAACGTCATGACCTTTCGAGCCGGCCGGGAGATGGACCGGACTCGCGACTACGGCGCGCTCCCGCTCTTCGTTCGTCCCCGCGACTACTGAACATTCACCGTGAGGAGTTGATCAGATGGGTGTCCTCGAGCGGTTGCATGAGCTCGGCCTCGAGCTGCCTGCGCCGTCTGGCCCACTGCCCGGCGTGCGTCCCAACATCCTGCCGGCGCGCCGCTCCGGCCGCCTCCTCTTCCTCTCCGGCAACGGCCCATTTCGGGGCGGCGAGATGCCTTACCTGGGAAAGGTGGGCTCCGACCTGACCGTCGAACAGGGCTATGAGGCCGCCCGACTGACAGCCCTCAACCTGCTCCTGGTCATCGAGCAGGAGCTGGGCGACCTCGACCACATCACCTGGATCAAATCGCTGGGCATGGTCAACAGCGCGGCCGGCTTCACGCAGCAACCGGCCGTCATCAATGGATTCTCCGACCTGATCGTCGAGCTGTATGGCGACGCTCGTGGCCTGCACGGCCGATCAGCGGTCGGGGTGGCTGAGCTGCCGGCGAACCTGCCGGTCGAGGTCGAGAGCATCGTCGAGGTCGACTAGTGGTAGTCAAGAATCAGCTGGTTGGAGCCGACTCGTTGGCAGACATCGACCGAGTCCGTCTGGCCATGGCCGAGGCCGGCATCGACGCGCTGGTCGCCAGCTCCCGGCGGAACGTGCTCTATCTCGCCAACTTCCCGGGGTTCGACTACCTCATCGAGCCGGAGGCGACGTCGTTCGTCGTCCTGCCCCGCCGCGCGGAGTCCGAGCCTGAGCTGATCACGTCGATGTCCGAGCGCCTGCTGCCACTGTACGTGCCCAGCTGGGTGCATCGGGTCCGGTGCTTCGGCAGCTACCACATCGTGGGAGCCCCGCCGTACGAAGGCCGGCCGTACCAGTCGGCGCATGACGCTCTTGCTGCGAGCCTGACTGAGCTCGGAGTCGAAGCTGGCCAGGTCGCCTTCGAGCTCGATCTGCTGCCGGTCCGGGACCTGGAGGCGATCACGTCCCGGCTGCCTGGCCTGGCGGTCGCCGACGCCTCACGCCTCCTCGGGCGTCTGCGTCGGGTCAAGACTCCGGTCGAGGTGTCTCGCGTCCGGCGAGCGGTCGAGATCACGGAGCGCGCGATCGAGGCAGGCTTCGAGCAGCTCCACGAAGGGATGACCGGGCTCGAGCTCGGCCAGCGGATCTCCGCGGCCGTGGTCGGCGAAGGGGCCGAGGTGGTCTATTGCCAGGTCGGCTTCAACGGCCACGGTTCGATGGGTGTCGCCTATCCGACCGAGCAAAAGCTGCATGACGGCGACCTGGTTCGCGTCGACGTCTCGGCGAGCTATCTCGGCTATCACTCCGATATCGGCCGGAATTGCGTCTTCGGTTCGGCGACCAGCGAGCTGCGGCGACTCTACGACGTCACCTACGGCGCCCTGCAGGCCGGCATCGACGCGGCGGTGCCCGGCGCCACGGCTGGACAGGTCTTCGAGGCAGCCCTCGACGTGCCCCGCCGCACAGGCCTGACCGACTTCCGCCGCCACCACGTCGGTCACGGCATCGGCCTGCAGGCCCACGAAGCGCCACTCCTGAAGCCCGGGGCGACGGACGTCATCGAGCCGGGCATGGTCCTCGCCATCGAGGCGCCCTACTACCTCTACGGCGTGGCGGCCTTCTCGCCGGAAGACATCGGCGTCGTGA
>JAXDKT010000074.1:0-3653 GCA_034666965.1 Chloroflexota bacterium
AGGACCTCGAGCTCGTCGGCGGCGATCGGTCCGTCGCGCCAGGCCCACAGCACCGTGCGCAGCTTGGGCTCGACCGCGAAGCACACGCCGTGGTCCACCCCGTGCAGATGGACCGCGTCACCGTCGCGCACGGGCAGGATGTGGCCGCCCTTCCGATCGGTGTTGTTGATCACCGCGTCGAGGAGGGCCATCGGGCGCAGGCGCGCGTCGTCATCCTGGACCAGCTGCCAGGCATCGATCTCGGGGTCCTCGTCCAGCCACAGCTGGACCATGCCGGGACCGGCCGGGCCGTCACGCAGGACAGTCGGTGGGACGATCCGCCAGCCGGTCGCCTCGGACACGAGGTAGGCCGCGACCTCGCGCCGGGCCAGGGTCCCGTCCGGGAAGTCCCACAGCGGCCGTTCGAAGGCGATCGGCTTGTGGACGACAGCGGCAACGAGGCGGTCCGGATCGGGCGGCTCATCGCCGAGGAGCCGGGCGAGGAGTCCGTCGATCGCGGCGGGGACGGGCCTCGGTTCGGGCGCCGGCAGGCTGACGATGCCGACCAGCGCGGCGTTGGACGAGACGGTGAGCCGGCCGCGCACCTCGAGCTCTCCCTCCCGGAGGAGCCGGAGCGCATCCACCCCTAGTTCAGGTAGGCGTTCGGTCGGGCGCAGATGTGGCCCTGCGGGTCGAGCGGCTCGCCGCAGCGCGGACAGAGCGGCCGGCCGGCGGCCACCAGCCGCGTGGCGCGGTCGACGAACGATCGCGCGGCCGGGCCGTCGATCCGGATCCGGACCAGGTCGGGCCCGTTGGGATCGTCCTCGGTGTCGTCGGGCGAGGACTCGCCCTCCTCGGGCACGGCCGCGGCCTCGATCACGACCCGATCGTGCTCGCCGTCCCAGGCCAGCGCCATCGCCCCGACCCGGAAGGCCTCGACCAGCGGCTCGCCCAGCGGGGCGTCGTCGACCAGCGCCGGGTCGGCCTCGGCCGGGACGCCCTCCACGCCGCGGTCGGCCAGGATGTCGAGCAGGGCGTCGAGCTGCTGGGCGAGGACGGCCACCTGGGTCTTCTCGAGGACCACGCTGACGACGTCTCCGCCCTTGCGGGCCTGGAGGAAGAACGTGCGCCCGCCGGGCTCGCCCACGGTGCCGGCCACGAACCGGTCGGGGAGGTCGAAGTTGTAGACGCGACGGGACATCAGCTGACTCTACGACATCTGGCCGGCTGTCCCCTCGCGGTCACCACCGGACCGGGACCGGGTGCGGGGACGTGGTACTTGCTTCTTCGTCGGGATCAGGTCGGTTGGATCGCTGCCGCTGTCGTTCATCCGCAGGACGGTCGCCTCGGCCGGTCCGTAGTGGACGATGCTCAGCGAGGCCGGCCCGATCGCGAGCCGGGCGTAGCCGTCGAACCCGAGACCGAGGGCGTCGGCCAGGATCGCCCGGATCGGGTCCGCGTGGCTGACGATGGCGTAGGTCGCGTCCCGACCGAGCCGCTCGTTCCAGTCGCGCACCGCGGCCACCGAGCGGGCCACCATCTCGTGGAGCGCCTCGCCGTTGGGAAAGCGGAACGACGAGCGATCGACGTGAAGCGTCTTCCAGGCCGGGTCGCGTCGCAGATCCTTGAAGCTACGCCCGGTCCAGTCGCCGTAGCGGACGTCGGCCAGGCGTTCGTCGAGCTCGAACCGGGGCGCCGGGTCCCGCCCGGCGAAGACAGCCTGGGCGGTCTCCCGGCAGCGTTCCAGCGGCGAGCTGACGATCGTGTCGAGCGGGATCGGCCGGATCCGTTCGGCGACCGCGGCAGCCTGGGCGCGGCCCTGCTCGTCGAGGCCGACACCCGGCGTCCACCCGACGAGGGTCGAGGCGGTCAGCGCGGTCAGGCCATGGCGGACGAGCAGGACGGTGGTCACGGGACGGCCATGGTAGCCCGCCTCGACGGGATGGCTGGGCTTGACCGACGCAACCGCGCCAACGTAGTGTGCTGGACGTGGCCCATCCGACGGGTCGCCTCCTGAGGCGTTTCGGCCGGCGCGGTTCGGGCCTCGCCGCTGGCGTCGCCCTCGCCATCGCTCTGGGTGGCGGCTGCCAGCCCCCGGCCGAAACGGGAACCGGCTCGACCGGAACCGGCTCGACAGCGCCAATCCAGGAACCCGGCGATTCGGGCTTCCGGCCGATCGGGCCGACCGAGACGGCGGCGGTCGTCCGGGTCGTCGACGGCGACACGATCGTGGTCCGGCTGAACGGCCAGGACCGGCGTCTGCGCTACATCGGCATGGACACGCCCGAGACGGTCAAGCCCGGCTCGCCGGTCGAGTGGTTCGGCCCCGAGGCGACCAAAGCCAACCGGGCGCTGGTCGAGGGCCGCACGGTCGTCCTCGAGAAGGACGTCTCCGAGACCGACTACTTCCGGCGTCTGCTGCGCTACGTCTGGCTGGTCGACGGCGAGCGCTGGACGCTGGTCGACCTCGAGCTCGTCGCCCGCGGCTTCGCCCAGGTGGAGACCGATCCGCCCGACGTCCGCTACGCCGACCGCTTCCTGGCGGCCCAGCGGATCGCACGTGACGCCGGGCTCGGGCTGTGGGGTCCGCGCCCGTCCGGCGCCCCGTAACCGCCAGGGTCTCTGGCGCTCACCAGGCGCCTCCCGCAGCACCGGCCGTATGATCGCCGCGATGACGTTCGAGGCGTCGCCGCGCGCCGCCCGGGTCCTTGGGGCCCTGCGCTTCGGCTTGCTGTCCGTCGCCTGTCTGGGGCTCGCCCACGACGCGGTCTTCGCGGCCGAGCACGGGTTCGGTGCGGGGTTCGCGGCGGCAATGAGCGCCGGCGGCCACGATGGCTACTGGACGATCTTCTCCGTGGTGGTCGTGTTCGCGGTCACGGTGCTGGGGCTGACGACCGTCGTCCGGCTCGGTCGTCTCGGGGCCGCCGGGCGCCGCCCGGGACGCCGCGCCGGCCCCCAGCCCCTTGGCGGCCGGCGGCAGCCGGCGCGACCCTACCGCCAGGACCTCCGCGGCCTGTGGTTCCCGCTCCTGGCCCTGACCGCAACGGCGTTCACCGTCCAGGAGAACCTCGAGCACCTGCTCGGCCATGGCCATCTGATCGGGCTGAGCGCCCTCGTCGGCCCCGAGTACCCGCTGGCCCTGCCCACGATCGCGCTGGTGACACTGGCCGCCGCGGCACTCGGGGCGCTCGTGCGCTGGCGGATCGCGGCGCTCGAGGCGCGCGTGACCAGCCGGCCGCACTTGGCACGTCCGCGAACCGACGCGGTCGTCCGTCCCGCCGTGCGCTGGCTCGACGTTGCCGCGATCGTGGCCCATGCCCGCTTCCTCACTCGGCCGGACGCGGAACGCGCGCCGCCCCGAATCGCCTGACCGTCCCGGCGACCGAACCCAGGCGTCGACCGCTGTCGACCGCGAGGGCCGGCCGCCCGATCCCGGCGCCCACCCGCGCCGGACACCGCTCAGGGAGTCGTATCCGATGAATCCTCTCAGCGCGCCTCGCCGGACGACGGTCCGGCGCCTCGGCGCGGCCGGCCTAGCCGGCCTGTTGACCGTCCTGCTCGCCGCACCCGCTCTCGCCCACGAGGGGCGCGACGTTGGCGGGTACTCGCTCGAGGTCGGGTTGATCGCCGAGCCAGTCTTCGTCGGCGAGCGGAGCGGGCTCGAGTTCCACGTG
>JAXDKT010000075.1:0-54047 GCA_034666965.1 Chloroflexota bacterium
CCCGGCGGGGCCGAGCGGCTGACCCGGGGCGCGCACCTCGTTCCCGGTGGCCAGCACCGCGATCCGCGGCCGACGGTGCGCCTCGACGCGGTCGACGCCCGATCCGGCGATCAGGCCGACCGCGGCCGGCGTCACGGCCGTGTCCGCCTCGAGGACCGTCGCGCCGGCGCGGACATCCTCGCCCCGCCGCCGGACCGCGTTGCCTGGTTCGACCGCGAGGTGGATCGCGCACGCGGCCGGCAGGGGGCCCGTGGCGTCGCGTCCCCGCGGGCCGAGGGGCGCGCCCTCGGCGTCGAGCGGCGTGGTCAGCTCGACCGGCACCACCGAATTGGCGCCGTCCGGCAGCGGCGCCCCCGTTGCGATCCGGATCGCCGTGCCGGGCTCGACGACGCGGTCCGCCCGGCCACCGGCCGGTGCCTCACCCACGACCCGCAGCCGGATGGGGCGATCCTCGGCCGCCCCGGCGACGTCCTCTGCTCGGACTGCGTAGCCGTCCATCGCGCTGTTGTCCCACGGGGGCAGGTCGGTGGTCGCCACGACCGGCGCGGCCAGGACCTGCCCGAGCGCCGCCTCGGGCCCCAGCGTCTCGGCCGGGAGCGAACCGCCGAGCGCCGCCAGGACCCGTTCGCGGGCGGTCTCGACCGACAGCAGCGCCTCGCTCACGCTTCGTCCCGCGAGTGGAGTCCCCACCAGGCGACGATCGCCGAGACGACCAGGATGGCGACCCCCAGCGCCAGCGACGTCTCCTCCCAGAACCGGATCGGGAAGAGTTGAACGAGCCGGTCGGTGGCCGGGTTGAAGGTGTAGGTCCCACCGGCAAAGAACAGCTCGTGGAAGAGCTCGAAGGCCGCCTCGAAGGCGAAGGCGGCGACGATGCCGCCGACCAGCACGGCGCCGGCCAGGAGCAGGGCGCCGCCGCCGATCGCCCGCCGGTACCAGGCGGCGCCCCGCGACGCCAGTCCGGCGTTTACCAGGGTGAGCACGGCCAGGACGACCACGGACCCGAAGCCGATGAAGACCGACCGGACGTCCCCGAGATGGGCCCGCTCGCGATCGTTGAAGACCGCAGATCCAGCGACGTTCTGGTCGAAGTCCGGGGGTCCGAAGATCAGGTCGTGGAGCACGCTGCCGGTGACCTGCTGGACCTGCTCGGGGCTCAGCCCGGTCAGCGCCGCCGCCCCGGCTCGATCCTGCTCGAAACCGACCCAGATCGGGTTGAGGAACGGGACCACCGACAGTCCGACGATGACCACCACGGTCGCCGCGGCGACGAGGACGGACAGGAGCGCCCGGACCGGCGACGCGTTCATCGGGCCCATCCTAGCGGCCCAGTCGCAGCGGAGCCGGCGTCCAGCCGGCTACTCGTCCTCGAGCGTGCGCGCCTGATCCCACCAGCCTTCGATGCGCAGGTCGTCGGGTGGCTCGACGCCCAGCTCCGCGGCCGCCTTCCGAACTCGCTCGCGGAACGTCTCGAGATCGAGGGCCAGGATGTCCTTGAGTCCCTCGATGCCGGCCTGGATCATGAGCTGGTGCTCCTCCGGCCCGAAGCTGGCCAGGTTGAGCATCAGCGCCTCGTCACGCCAGGTAGCGACGTCGTTGATCGTCGCCCCGACGTGGTCGGCCAGGTACTGGCGGCGAGTGGGCGTCTCCGAGACCTCGAGCAGGATCCCGGTGGTGAAGATGCCCTGCTTCTCGAGGCGATCGAGGTAGACGGGCTCGATTCGCGTCAGCTCGGTGATCGGCGGCACGGTCGAGGAGGCTCCTCCAGTTGATCCAGCACGGCGTTGTCAGCCGCCATTATCGTGGTTCGGCCCACTCGCTGGCGGGTGCTCCACCCGAAGGCGTTGATTGCGAAGCTTGATCAGTTTCACGACCACTGCGGCCCCCAGTAGGCCGAACACGATGACCTGCAGATCGTTCGGGATCCGCGGACCGGCAGCGATCCGTGCCAACCCGGATCCGATCGTCACGCCCGCCGCGATCACCACAATCGTCTTCCAATTTCGGTGGAAAACGGTTCCAGCGTCCCGAAGCCGATCACCCGACCTGGCGCTCATCCCGGTCGCACCGATGGCGGCAAGGATGAATATGCTCGCCGCAGTCAGCAGGTCCATGGCATCTCCCGCTCGCAGACTAACCCCCAACGGCTGGCGGCGCCGAGTGTCGCCACCAAGACCCTGTCGCCAGGAAGACCCTTGCCCGTCGATGGTGCCTGAGGCAGACTCCCAGTCAATGCGCTCGGATCACGACGGAGCCCGGCGATGACGCTCGCCGAGCCCCGATTGCCACGGTTCACTGGCTGGCTTCGCCCGGTCGTCGACGCAACCGCCCGGATCCCGGCGAGCGTCCATCGGAAGCTCCTCTTCGGCTTTCTCGCCGGTGCCCTGCTGCTCGTTGCGATGGCCGTTCTCAGCGTCGTCGTCATCGGACGGATGAACGAGCGGGTGAGCGACCTGGACCGTCTCCAGGAGAAAACCAGCCGAGCGCAGCAGATGCTCTACGCCGTCACCGCTCAGAGTCACTACCGGGCGATGGCACTCCTGACCCAGGACGACAAGTTCAACACCCAGATCGCCGACGCGAAGACGACCTTTGCCCGTCTCCTGGATGAGATGGCACGCGCCGACCAGGCCGACACGGAGCTCCTCCAGCGCCTGAGGACGGCCAATGACACCTACACGGCGGCGAGCGCTCGGGTGCTGTCGCTCTACCTCGCGGGCGATCTGGCCGGCGCGACCAGCCTCCACCTCGAGGAAGAGCATCCCGTCTCGCATGTCCTCGAAGCCGACCTTCGAAGCCTCATCGGATCCGCCGACCAGGAGATCGCCCAGGCACAGGCCGCGTTCGAATCCGATCGCGCCTTGCTCACGTCGGCGGTGATCGGCTTCTCCGCCCTGAGTGTCGCTGTTGCCCTGGTCCTCGGGTTCATCCTGTCCTGGGGGTTCATCTTCCCGATCCGAAAGATGGAGCGTGCCCTCGCCGGGATCACGACCGGCGACTTCAGCCAGCGCGTGGAGGTGCCCAACCGCGATGAGTTCGGCAAGCTCGCCCGGGACCTCAATACCACGAGCGAGCGGCTGGCGGAGCTCTTCGAGGAGCAGCGTGACCTGACCCGCCAGCTCGAGGAGACGAATGCCTCGCTGACTCGCGCGAGCGAGGCGAAGTCGCGTTTCCTGGCCAGCGTGAGCCACGAGCTGCGCACGCCGATGAACGCGATCCTTGGCTTCACCGACGCGCTCCTGGGCGGCGTGGACGGCCGGCTGAACCCCGAGCAGACAGCGTCGCTCGGTTGGGTGCAGCGCGGCGGACGGGACCTGCTCGGTCTGATCAACGAGATCCTGGACCTGTCCAAGATCGAGGCCGGCAGACTGACCATCGACCCGCAGCCGTTCGACCCGCGCGAGCTCGTCGAGGCAGTCGTCGCGCAATACCGGTCGCTGGCGGCGCAGAAGGGCATCCGCTTCACCTGGCACGATGCCGCCGGCCCGACCGAGGTCGTACTCGATCGTCAGCGGGTCAGTCAGATCCTGGTCAATCTGTTCGGCAATGCCCTGAAGTTCACGAGCGCAGGCGAAGTTGACGTCGAGACAGGCGGCGCGGCGGAGTCGGTCTTCCGTGTCGCAGTCCGCGATACGGGCCCGGGCATCCCGGCCGATCAGCATGAGACGATCTTCGAGGAGTTCCAGCAGGGGTCGCGCGAGGAGGCCGGCACCGGGCTTGGGCTGGCCATCAGCCGGCGCCTTGCGCGGGTGATGGGCGGCGACATCACGCTCGAGAGCGAGCCCGGTCGAGGGAGCGTCTTCTATCTCACCTTGCCGCTCGACACCCGCGCCGAACCTGTCGGTCCGCAGAACGCCACGTCCGATCCCGACCGCGACGGGGCGGACCTGCTCCTCAGCGTGGACGACGATCCCTCCGTCGCGCCACTGCTCGAGAAGATGCTCGCCGGCAACGGCTATCGGATCGTGGCCACGACCGATGCCAGCACCGCCGTGAGCGACGCGCAACGGCTCCGTCCTGCGGCTATCCTCCTCGACGTCCTCATGCCCGGCCGCGACGGCCGCGACATCCTCCGCGAGCTCAAGAGCGACCCCCAGACAAGAGACATCCCGGTGATCGTGCTATCCGTCGTCGACTCGGCCGATCTGCCCGATCTGGCGGACGGTTACCTGACCAAGCCCGTCCGCCAGGACCGGCTGTTGCGCCTCCTGAAGGAGCACGCCCGCGTGCCCCGCAAGGCGTCCTGATGGCGACCATCCTCGTGGTCGAGGACACGCCTGCCAATCGAGCCCTCGCCGCCAAGCTCCTCGGCGCCGCCGGGCATGAGGTGCTCACGGCCGAGACCGCGGAGGCGGGCATACTCCTGGCCAGCGAGCGCTTGCCCGATCTCGTACTGATGGACCTGGGGCTGCCCCAGATGGATGGTTGGCAGGCCTTGACCGCGATCCGCGCCGACGATCGTTCCGCCGGACTGCGGGTCATCGCGTTCACGGCTCACGCGATGGTCGGCGACCGCGAGCGCGCGCTGGCCTGGGGATTCGACGGCTACCTGAGCAAGCCGATCGAGTTCGGCACCTTCGCCGACACCGTCGCGAGCTATCTGCCATGAGGCGCGAGCGACCCCTGATCCTCGCCGTCGACGACGAGCCCGCCAACCTGGCCCTGCTGCAGAAGCTCCTCACTCGGCAGGGCTACGACGTGGTCGAGGCCGTCGATGGGCCGTCGGCACTGGCCGCCGTCGCCGAGCACGCACCCGATGTCGTCTGCCTCGACGTGATGATGCCGGGGCTCGATGGCATCGAGGTCTGCCAGCGACTGCGTCGCCAGCCCGACCAGGCCGGCCTGCCCATCCTGCTCCTCACCGCGCTCGATCGGCCCGAGGACAAGGTCCGCGGCCTGGAGGCCGGCGCGAACGATTTCCTGTCGAAGCCGTTCGACCACATCGAGCTCGCGGCGCGGCTGCGCTCGCTGCTGCGGACCAAGGCCCTTCAGGATCGGCTCGCCGATCTGCTCGGACGGTACGTCAGCCATAGCGTGGCGGCGGAGGCGCTCCGTGACCCCTTCGCGGTATCCCTGGGCGGCGATCGCCGCTATGTCTCCACGCTGTTCGCGGACGTGCGCGGGTACACGGCGCTGGCCGCCGAGCACCCGCCCGAGGCGACCCTCGAGCTCCTCAATGGCTATCTCACCGTGGTGAGCGACGCCGTGGAGGGTCATGGCGGCACCGTCGCGGATCTGCTTGGCGACGGCGTCTTTGCCTTCTTTGGCGCGCCGGTGATGCATTCCGACGATGCCGAGCGTGCGGTCAGGGCAGCCCTCGCGGTGCAGACGGCCGTGATGCGCCTCGAGATCCTGTCGGTGCCCGGCGTGCGACTCCAGGCGGGCGTCGGGGTCGCCACCGGCGAGGTCATCGCCGGCAACGTGGGATCAGAACGGCGGATGCACTACGCGGTCGTCGGCGACTCCGTCAACGTCGCGGCTCGCCTTCAGGTGTCGGCCGGTCCCGGCCAGATCCTCATCGACCAGCCGACCCACGACGCCGTGCGCGACCTGGTGGTGACGCAGGACCTGGGCAGCCTGCGCCTCGATGGCAGGACGGCCTGGGTGCACGCCTACAACGTCATCGCCCTGACCCACCCCGCCATGGAAGGCGCACCGGCTCCGGGCTGAGGCGCGCTCGGTCCCCTGCCCTACACGGGCTTGTCGCCGAAGATCGTGTAGTGCCAGGGTTTCTCGGGCTCGCCGGTCAGCTCGATCATGACGTGCTTGACGCGGGTGTACTCCTCGAACGAGTAGCTCGACATGTCCTTGCCGTAGCCCGACTGCTTGAAGCCGCCGTGGGGCATCTCGGAGGTCACCATCAGGTGGTCGTTGACCTGGACATGGCCGAAATCCAGCCGACGCGCCGCCTCCATCGCCCGGAACACGTCCCTGGTCCAGATCGAGGCGGCCAGGCCGTACTTCGTGTCATTGGCCAGCCTGAGGGCTTCCTCGTCGGTGTCGAACGGCAGGACGGCCAGGACCGGTCCGAAGACCTCCTTCTGGACGATCTCGCTGTCCTGGGCGCAATCGGCCACGATCGTGGGCTGATAGAACGCACCATCCGGGAAGCCGGGCACGTCAGGCCGCCGGCCGCCGACGACAATGCGCGCTCCGGCCGCCTCGGCGCGCCGGACGAAGCCGTCCACGCGCTCGACCTGGGCCTGGTTGATGAGCGTGCCCAGGTCGGTCGCGGGATCGAACGGATCGCCGACCCGGACGCCCTCGAACAGCTCGGCCGTCCGGCGCAGGAACGCGTCGTAGACCGAGCGGTGGACGTAGGCCCGGGTGGCCGCGGTGCAATCCTGGCCGCCGTTGATCAGCGCCCCGGCGGTGGCGCCGCGGGCGGCGGCCTCGAGGTCCGCGTCGGCGTGGACGATGAACGGGGCCTTGCCGCCGAGCTCGAGATGGACCCGCTTGACGTTGCCGGCGGCCAGGGTCTGGATCCGCTTGCCGGTCTCCGAGTCGCCGGTCAGCGAGATCAGGTCGACATCCATGTGCGCCGCCATCGCCGCGCCAACGACGTCACCCCGTCCGGTGACGACGTTGAGGACGCCGGCCGGGATGCCCGCCTCGGCGGCCAGCTCGGCCAGGCGGATCGTGGTGATCGGCGTGGCGCTGGCCGGCTTGAGGACGACCGAGTTGCCCGCGGCCAGGGCCGGGCCGATCTTCCAGATCGCCATCCAGAACGGGTAGTTCCAGGGCGCCACCTGGGCGACCACGCCGATCGGCTCGCGCCGGACCATCGAGGTGTGACTGCCGCTGTACTCGTAGGCGGCCTTGCCCTCGAGGTGACGGACCTCGCCGGCGAAGAAGCGCAGGTTGTCCGAGGCGAAGGCGAGGTCCGACTCACGCCGGAGCTTGTAGGTCGTGCCGGTCTGGAGCGTCTCGATCCGGGCCAGCTCGTCGGCGTTGGCGTCGCACAGGTCGGCCAGGCGGTTCATCGCCGCGGCCCGCTCGGCCAGCAGCAGCCGGGACCAGCGGCCGTCCTCGAATGCCGCCCGCGCCGCGGTCACAGCCCGGTCCACGTCCGCCTCGGTTCCCGCCGGCACCCGCCCGACGAGCTCACCGGTGGCGGGGCTGTGGACCTCCAGCCAGGCGCCGCTGGTCGAGGCGACCGAGGCTCCATCGATGAACATCCGATAGTCGGCGGCGACCTGCACGGCCATGACGGCTCTCCTCCGCGGTGGACCGGCCGAGTCTACCCGACGTCCGAGCCAGGTCGATCGGTCCCGGTCCGGGCTCGCTCGATGAGGGTTCGGGCGAAGCCCTGCAACGCAACGTCCTCGATGGGCGGATTGATCAGCCCGGCCCGGGCATCGCGGAAGGCCCGCTCGAGCGGTCCGGCCAGGAAGCCCGGCCCGCCAGCGACCCGGAGCGCCTCGTCCGTCGCCGTCACCGCCGCATTCGTCGCGGCGAGCTTGGCCAGCGCCACCTCGGCCAGGAGCGGGCCGCGATCGTCTACGGGCGTGACCTGCCATCGGCCGGCGACGTCGAGGAGCACCATCCGGGCGGTCCGGAGTGCGGCGTCGATCCGGCCCAGCCGGACCTGGACGGTCGGCAGGTCGGCGACCGCGCTCGAACCATCGCCCGGGCGGCGGGCGAGGGCCCACCGGACGACCCTTGCCCGGGCACCCTCCCCAACGCCCAGGTAGACGGCCGCGACGGCCAGCCCGAACCAGGCCGCGGGAGCCGGTCCACGAGGGTCCGGCTCGTCGGCGCGGCGTTCGATCACCACGTCCGACTCGGGCACGAAGACTCCCTCGAGACCGAGCCGACCCGAGGCCGAGCCACGCATGCCCAGGGCCTCGAACCCCGGCAGCCGGGTGACCCCCGCCGAGTTGAGGTCGACCACGAACAGGCCGATCCGGGGCGGCACGCCAGCCGATTCGCCCGCCATCGCCAGCTGCGCGGTCACGAGCGCGAACCGGAGCGCCGGCAGCCAGGTGGTCCAGGTCTTCTCGCCGGTCAGGCGATAGCCGCCCGGCTCGCGTGTGGCGGTCGTCTCCGGCAGCGCGCCCCGGGCGGGGCTTCCGCCGCCCTCCTCGGTGGCCGCCGCGTTGAGCAGAGCGCCCTCGTCACGGATGGCCCCGTAGAGCCGCTCCCGAAGACCGGCCGGCCAGCCGGGCGAATCGACCATCGCCCCAACGACGTGGACGTGCATCGCGAATCCGAGCGCCGTCGAACCGTCGACCTGGGCGAGGGCCGCGAGGACGTCCGCGGCCTCCCGCGGGCCGATCCCGAGGCCGCCGTGCTCGACCGGGACCGGGGCGCGGTGGAGGCCCGCCGCCACGATCGCCGCCGGCGCGGCGGGGTCGTAGTCCTCGCCCAGCTCGAGCGCGGACAAACGCGCCACCGCCCCGCCGAGCGCTGCCGCGAGCGCCTCCGAGCGATCGGGTAGCTGCCGGACGACGACCTCAGCCATCGAGACGCGTGGCCTCGCGCCGGAGGAGCTCCCAGGCCCGCTCGACGTGACGCGCCTCGGTCCGGACGTTCCCGACGGACAACCGGATGGTGAACCGATCCGTCAGGCGGCTGTGCGACAGGAAGACCTCGCCGGTTCGGTTGACGGCCTCGAGGATCGCCGCGTTGCGCTCGTCGAGCAGGGCGCGGCTCGCCGGGTCGTCTTCGCGGCCGGCCAGCCGGGCCGGCCGCCAGCGGAAGCAGACCGTCGAGAACGGGACCGGGGCCAGTCGCTCCCAATCCGGGTCGCCTTCGACCGCCGCCGCGAACCACTCGGCCAGCGCGATGTGATGCTCGAGTCGCCGGCGGAGCCCGTCGAGACCGAACCAGCGCAGCAGGATCCACAGCTTGAGCGCCCGCAGGCGTCGCCCGAGCTGTGGCTGGTACTCGTTGTAGTCGCGCCCGGGGACGGCCCGATCGAGCGTGCGCAGGTACTCGGGGACCAGGCTGAAGGCGGCCCGCAGCTGGTCCATCCGGCGGGTCAGCAGGAGCGAGGCGTCGAGCGGCGTGAACAGCCACTTGTGCGGGTTGACCACGATCGAATCGGCCCGCTCCCACCCGGCGAACGGGCCGCGGCGCTCGGGGATGATCGCGACCGGCCCGGCGTAGGCCGCATCGACATGGAGCCACAACCCGGCTCGCGCCGCGACGTCGGCGATCGCCCCGACCGGATCCACCGACGTCGAGGTGGTCGTGCCCAGGACGGCGACCACGGCGATCGGGCGGATCCCACCGGCCCGGTCTTCGGCGATGGCCGCCTCGAGCGCATCGACCCTCATCTGGTAGCGGTCGTCGGTCGGGATCCGACGGAGCCCGGACCGGCCCAGCCCCAGGGTCATGCACGCCTTGTCGATCGACGAATGGGCCTCGGCCGAGGCGTACACCCGTATGGCACCGAGGTCGTCCCGACCGCCCAGGCCGCGGGCGGCGGCGTCGGTCCCGGCCGCTTCGCGGGCGGCCGCCAGCGAGATCAGCGACGAGGTCGAGGCTGTATCGGTCAGCAGGCCATCGAAGCCGACGGGCAGGCCCAGCGCCTGGCGCAGCCAGTCGACGACGACCTGCTCGAGCTCGGTCCCAATCGGCGAGGTGCGCCACAGCATCGGGTTCTGGGCGAGCGCCGCGGTCAGCATCTCGCCCAGGATCCCGGGCCCGGAGGCGGTCGTCGGGAAGTACGCCAGGAAGCCCGGGTGCTGCCAGTGGGTTGCATTGGGTTCGATCAGCGTGCCGTAGTCGGCCAGGATCGTTTCGATGGACTCGGGCGCCTCGGGCGGCGCCGCCGGAAAGGCCGGTCGCAACGATCCGGGCTCGATCGGGGGCAGGACCGGACGGCCCTCCACGCCCTCGAGGTAGTCGGCCATCAGATTGACCACATCGTGAGCGGCCGCCCGGAAGGTCGCCGGGTCCATGTCGCCAAGGCCATCGAGCTGGTCCGAGCCCAGGCCGCGCGAGGGCTGAGAGGGCAGGCGCTCCGCACCGGGAGCCTGCGCCGCGAGGGCGGCAGGCGGTCGGCCGGGTATCTGCTCGGCACTCATCGGACCGAGTCTACATAGGCAGAACAGTCCTGTTACGTCTGGGACGAACGGGCGATGTGACGGCAATGGCCACGCCCGATATGGTTGGGCCATGCTCGACGCGACGTCCGCCAACGCCCGGCGCCGGCCCGTCCTGGCCCTCCTGTGGGCCGTCGCGCTCGGTGGGGCGCTGCTGGTCGGCCC
This sequence comes from Chloroflexota bacterium, assembly GCA_034666965.1. Taxonomy (GTDB): domain Bacteria; phylum Chloroflexota; class Limnocylindria; order Limnocylindrales; family CSP1-4; genus Chersky-267. Next base: position 10,218 of record JAXDKT010000075.1, read on the forward strand.
GCTCGTGTCCGCCGTCGCGGCCGCCGATCCCGATCCCACCCCTCACCCCAGCCCGAGCACCAGCCCGCCGCCCAACCCGAACGCGGTCGCCTATTCGCGATCGCTCCTGCGAGCCGGTGATTTCGCCCGCCAGTACACCACCTACCAGTGCGTGGGCGCCTCGCTGCAGACCATGCGCAACATGATCTGGAGGATCAACAACCGCGGTCCCAACCTCCAGAAGAGGCTGTGGAAGGTCGCTCGTGCGAACAGCCTGTACAAGGCCGACGGCGGGGCGGACCCCTTCGGCTGGACGACGGCGACCTCGTTGTGGGATGGCTACGGCCGCTACGTGCTGGTTGCCGCGGAGACCATGGCCGACGCCGTCAAGGCTGCCGCCCGCGGCATGGCCACGACCGGTCGCCCCGCCGGGATCATCGTCTGGGGCGGCACGCATGCCTGGGTGCTGACCGGCTTCGAGGCGACCGCCGACCCCAACGAGACCGACGACTATCGGGTGCTGACCGTCCGCATGGTCGATCCGCTCTGGCCGGCCCACCACTCTCGCAACCACGTCGTCTACAAGCCCGGCACGCGTCTGTACATGGGCAGCCTCAAGCGCCATTTCACCGCCTACCACGACTCGCGCCGCGATCCACGCATCGAGGGGCGCTTCGTCGTGGTCGTGCCGATCCCCGAGGACGAGCCGGTCCCAGACGGCGCCTGGGACCCCGACGACCCCAAGTAATGCGCCGCCAGCAACCTGTCGCGCCCGGACAGTGCGAGACCCCGGCTGGGAGGAGGTTCCAGCCGGGGTCTCGGGTGAGCGGGGCCGTGCAGCGCCCCCGCGGGTTTGGCGGGTATTCGTGCCAGCGGCCGGGGTGACGTTCGGCGGCTGACTGCGGTCATGCTCGACGAAGCGGGTCAGCGCGCCTATAGGACTATCGGGCTATGAGGGTCCTGTGTCCTAGCGTGACCCAGGCCGGCGCGCACCGGTTGTGGTGCCCGCCGACACCGATCCGGGCGGTACTAACGGCGCGCGATGGGAACCGGACCCAGGGCCCGACAGATCGGACAGCGAGCCGCGTAGTCGGACGGGTCGTCGCTGCGCTCGAGCTCGTTCTCGCTCTGGCCCAGGATCAGACCGCAGGCGGCAACGATCGCCAGCGGGCGGTTGAACGGGGCGGGCTCGAGCGGCTCGGCCCGGTGATGCCACTGTCCGTAGCGGGAGCCTCGTCGGCGCAGCCAGCGATCCATGAGAACCGCACTGTGCGCGCGTTCGGGTTGCAGACGGACCGCGACGGCCGTGGACCAAATCTCACCCGCGATAAACGTTCGAGCACGGCGACAGGTGGGGTGGCCTGGTCTCGCGACCTACACCGGCCGCCCGGCATTGGCCTCCGCGATCGCAGCCAGGACCGGCGGCGGGACGGGCCACCATGTGTCGCCGGCGGAGGTCCGGACACAGACCCGGCTCGGCTCGAACCCGGGCAGGTGCTTGACGAAGCCGTCGGCGGTCGTCGTGAAAATGGCCTGCCGGCGCCCACCGAGCTCCCGCGGCCCGTAGGCACCGGGGAGCCAGCGCGTTGTCCGTCCCCCGTCGAGGGTCACGAGGAGCCCTTCGAGGTAGACCGGTCGGTAGCCGTAATTCCGCACGATCAGGACGATCTGGTCGTCTGCCATCGTGGCGGCCAGGCGCGGGTCCGCGCTCAGCGCCCGCCGCCCGTACACCACGCCGCCGACCGCAGCGACCGCGGCGACGATCGCGGCGATGACGCCGACGACGATCCAGATGTCCACGGAACCAAGAGTAAGACCGTGCGCCGTGGTCCATGAGGCGGGTGGCCAGGGGCCAGGACCCGGGCGTGAACGAGTCGGAGGTGGCCTAGATGCGAGCTCTGGGCAGGTCAGCCTCGTCGGATATCGGTCGGGCTTTCTGTGCTAACCACGTGCGGAAAGTAGCGCTGCGAGAAGGGTCACGAGTGGCCCGCTCACGTCTTCTCGCGAACGAAGCAGCAGAGCAACTGCCCGGATTGCTTCAAGGCGCGCCAGAGCGAGATCTCGCGCGAAGCCGCCAAACGCCGACGGCAGGCCATCGCCGCCGCCTGAGGCTGGCCGAACGCGTCCGAGCCTCAGTCGAACGGCGGGATGAGTTCTGCCGGCGACCGCTCGTAGTTGAGGACCATCGGCTCGCCCGTGTCCTGCATCGCGACCTTGCCATAGACGGGGCTCATGCCCGCGAGCAACTCGTTCGGGAGTGCCGGCGTTCGGCTACGGATCTCGTCTGAGTCCATCGGCTTCGACCCAAGGCGCACCAAGAGCCCGTGCTCACGCTGTACAGCGTGACCGTCGAGCGTCGGAGCGACGAGGTCCTGGTAAGGCGGACCGAACCACGTCAGCCAGGTGGCCTTGGGCGGCAGGCCGATCCACCACGGCCCGTTGATCCAATCGAAGGCGAAGTTCTCGGTGCCCTGGCCGTACCACTGAGCGCCGCGCGTCCCGGTGAGAACGCCTCGGGTGACGTAGCCGGCGGCGTAGAACGCACCCAACTCCTCCGCGACGGTGACGAACATCTCGACGACGCGGTCGCATGTTGCAGGGTCGTTCTCGATCGCGGTGGCGTTGATGTCGATGTGGATCTCGACCTTAGGCCGCTTCCCTGGGGGAGCGGGTCGATCTGGCGACCAGCCGACCGACCCACCGAAGACGGGCTTCTTCGATTTCCAGAAGAAGAGCCAGGTCGTTGGTTGCCAAAGAGCCAGGAACTCCGCTTCGCCGGTTGGGTCGGCTAACTTGAAGCGAAGCGGTTCGTGTAGGCCAAAGCGAGACGGAAGGGCCTCGGGCATGACGCGCCGGACGATCTCGAGGAACCGTGCCCCGTTCCCGGCGCTGCTGGTTGGGAGGTACCACTCAAGGGTCAGTTGACGAACCGGAGTCATGACGGGCTCACGACGCCTCGGTTTGGCGGAGACGTCAGGGAAGACGAGTGCGTCGTCCTGCGGATTGAACACGGCACCGTCGCACGTCAGAGCGAGGTGCTCGCACAGCGCGAAAGCCCGACTCATGTCCTTGTCGCCGAGCCCCCACCGGAGATTCATTTCCGACAGGAATGCCCGGCCCCGAATCACCTGCTGTACAGGATCGGGAAGATCCTCTTGCTCGGCCGGAAAGGGCCCAGACAAGACGAAGACGTGTTTGCGCCGGAGCAATCCGCGCGACTCGGCCATGAGATTGGCGTCGTCACCTCCGAGGTCGCCCTCCAGCGACAACCGCCAGCCGACGTCACGCAGGTGGGACTCGACCATCCCACGCGTGGGTGGCGTGCGCGTCGCGATCACGATGTCGAAACTCAAGGGCGATCACCTCTCCCGGGATCGCTCACTCTAGCCCACAGACACTCACTATTGGCGCGATCGCGCAAGGCCGGGCAGGGGGACTTTCCCACGTTGTTCGGACAGAAAGTGGTCGGGGCGGCCGGATTTGAACCGACGACCACCAGTCCCCCAGACTGGTGCGCTACCAGACTGCGCCACGCCCCGAGGAGGCCGAGTCTAGCAGACGGGCCGATCAGTCCCGCTGAGGCGCGACCAGCCAGTCCGGGTAGTCGGCCAGCTCGTCCTTGGACTCGCGGGCCAGCAGGTCGACCAGGCAGCGCTTGACGCTCTTGCCCTCGAACAGGGCCCGATGGACCTCGCGGGCGATCGGCATCTCGACCCCGAGCCGATCGGCCAGGGCGATCGCGGCGTCGACCGTGTAGGCGCCCTCGGCGACACCCGGCAGGTCGGCCTCGATCTCAGCCCAGCTCCGGCCGCGGGCCAACTCAACCCCCAGCCGGTGGTTGCGCGACAGCGGCGAGCCGCACGTGGCGATGACGTCACCGATCCCGGCCAGTCCGGCGAACGTCAACGGGTTGGCCCCGGCGGCGATCCCGAGCCGGGTCATCTCCGCCAGGCCGCGGGTCATCAGCCCGGCCTTGCCGTTGTCACCAAAGCCCAGCTCCTCGGTCGCGCCGGCGGCAATGGCCACCACGTTCTTGAGCGCGCCGCACAGCTCCACCCCGATGATGTCGCGATTGACGTACAGGCGGAACCGGCGCAGCCCGAGGCGCGCCTGGATCCGGGCGGCCAGGGCCTCGTCGTCGGCGGCGACCACCGCCGAGGCGGGCAGGCCGCGGGCGATCTCGAGAGCCAGGTTCGGACCGGACAGCGCCGCGATCCGGCCCGGCTCGAACCCACCGGCCTGGGCGATCACCTGGCTCATCCGCAGCAGCGTGCCGCCCTCGAGTCCCTTGACAACGGAGACCAGGTCGGCGCCGACCGGAACCGCCGCAGCGATGCGGGTGACCTCGGTCCGCAGATGGGTCGACGGGACCGCGAAGACGATCACCTCCGCCGAGGCCAGGAGTTCCGGCTCGAAACCCACCTGGAGGCGGGGCGGAAACGCCACGCCGGGGAGTCGCCGGGTGTTGGCTCGCTCGCCGGCCAGGCGCGCGGCGGTCTCCGCGGTGTGGGCGACCAGGATCGCGGGCTCGCGCCGGGCGATCAGGATCGCGAGCGTGGTTCCCCACGCGCCGCTGCCGACGACGGCGACCCGCGGGCCGGCGGTCACGCCCGGCGGCTCCCCTTGGCCGCGGCCCTGGCCGGCTTCCTGGCGATCTTCACGCCACCCTTGGTCCCGGCTTTGGACCCGGCCCCGCCAGCTCGGCGCTTGCGCGGCAGATCGACCGAGCTGCGTTCCCGGAAGACGAGCCTGATCGGGGTGCCGTCAAACCCGTACGCCTCACGGAGCTGGTTCTCGAGATAGCGCCGGTAGCTGAAGTGGACGCTGCCGGCCTCGCGGGCGAAGATCACGAAGGTCGGGGGTGCGACCCCGGCCTGGGTCCCGTAGAAGATCTTGGGCCGCTTGTTCTTGACCAGCGGCGGGGTCTGGCGCTGGGTGGCCTCGCCCAGGAGCCGATTGAGCTCCCCGGTCGAGACCCGCTTGCGCCGCTCGCCCCACACGTCGACCGCGGCCTCGAGGACACGGCCGACCCGCTGGCCGGTCTTGGCGCTGATCGACACGACCGGCGCGAAGTCGAGAAACGGGACGTCGCGACGGATCGTGCGCACGTACTCGTCGAAGGTGCGGTCGGTCTTGTCCTCGAGCAGGTCCCACTTGTTGATCGCCACGACCAGGCCCTTGCCCTCCTCGACGACGTAGCCGGCGACGTGGGCGTCCTGGGCGGTCAGCCCATCGACGGCATCGAGGACCAGGATGGCCACGTCCGCCCGGGCGATCGCGCGCAGCGCCCGGAGCGCCGAGTACTTCTCCGAGGCATGCCCGCCGGCGACCTTGCCCCGCCGGCGCATCCCGGCGGTGTCGATCAGGACGACCTCGCTGCGGCCGTAGGCCAGCGTCGTGTCGATCGCGTCGCGGGTGGTGCCCGGGACCTCGCTGACGATCGAGCGCTCCTCCCCGAGTAGGGCATTGAGCAGGCTCGACTTGCCCACGTTGGGCCGGCCGACGATGGCGATCGCCACCGGCGCGTCCTCGGATTCGGCCGCGATCGCGGCGTCCCACTTGCGCGCCGCGGCATCGAGCGAATCGAGGGCCGCGTCGGGCTCGTCATCGCCGTCCTGGCCCAGCAGCTCGTCGCCGACCACCAGCGGCTCGAGGAAGCCGTCCGCGACGTCGCGAGCCCAGGCCTCGGCCTCCGCCTCACGAGCCTTGCGAGCTCGCTCCTCGTCGGTCTCGGGCGGGAGCGCCCAGACGATCGCGTCGAGCAGATCGCCGGTCCCTCGGCCGTGGGCCGCGCTGATCGGGTACGTCTCCTCCCAACCGAGAGCGTAGAACTCGGCGGCCTCGAGCTCGCGTCGATCGTTGTCGGCCTTGTTGACCGCGACGAGCACCGGTGAGCGGGCCCGGCGAAGGAGCTCGGCGGCCTCCAGGTCGGGGGGCGTTGGCCCGCTCATGGCATCGACCACGAATACGATCACGTCCGCTTCGGCGATGGCGATCCGGGCCTGCTCCTGGACGCGCGCCTCGATCGGGTCGTCGGGATCGACCTCCAGGCCACCGGTGTCGACGATCATGAACCGCCGGCCGTTCCATTCGGACTCGCCGTAGAGCCGGTCGCGGGTGGTCCGGGCGCGGTCCTCGACGATCGCGTGACGGGTGCCCAGGATCCGGTTGAAGAGGGTGCTCTTGCCGACGTTGGGGCGGCCGACCACGGCGACCACGGGCAGGGCGTTCATCGGGCGCTCAGGCGGCGCCGGCGGCCGGATCGCGGGTGGGCAGCGAGGTCGTCCGACCGGCGGGGGTGGCGGCCAGGGCCAGGGCGGCCATGGCCAGCACGTGGGCGTGGGCCTGCGCGTCGGGCGTGCCGGCCAGCTCCAGGATCCTCTCGGCGACCGCCTGGAGATCCTCGATCGGGGTCGACGTTCCGCCGGTCACGCCCACGATCGCGGCGGTCCCGAAGATCGTGGGGTCGGCCAGGTCGCGCACGCTCTCGATCTGGATCGCGTGCGTGCCGGCGATCTCGCACAGGCGGGTCAGCTCCTTGGTGTTGGCCGACGAGCGCCCTCCCACGACGACCATGAGATCGACCTCCCGGGCGGCCTCGAGGGTGTCCTCCTGGCGCCGGATCGTCACCGGGCAGACCGTGTTCACGATCTTGAGCTCGTGGCTGCGCGAGACCATGTAGGCCGCCAGCTTCTCGAACTTCCAGGGCGGCTGGGTGCTCTGCGAGATGAGTGCCATCTTCTTGCGCCGCGGGATCTTGGGCCAGTCGTCTTCCTCGTCGACCACGATCGCGTCGGGTGCGAAGCCGAGCAACCCGACCACCTCGGGATGGCGGGGCGTGCCCAGGAGCACGATCGTGTACCCCTCCTCGACCAGGCGGACGAGCTCGCGCTGCTCCTGGATGACCCAGGTGCAGGTACCGTCGATGACCTCCAGCCCACGGGCGGTGGCCCGCTCCATGACCTCGGGTCGGACGCCGTGGGCGCGGATCACGACCGCCGCGCCATGATCGACGTCATCGAGCGCATCGACCGTATGGACGCCGATCTGCTCGAGGTCGCGAATGACGCCCTCGTTGTGGACGACCTGACCCAGGGTGTGCGTCGCCTTGCCGGCGGCGGCCGATTCCTTGGCCTTGTCGATCGCCTCGCGAACGCCATAGCAGAAGCCCGTCCGCTTGGCGATCCTGATGTCCTGAACGGTTCCCATCGCCTCGATTATCGCACGGGCTCCCCCGGCGACCCCTCAGCCGGGTCCCGCCCGGACTCGGCGTCCGGGTCTGGGGTCGAGGCCGGGGCGCCCGCCGCGGTCGTGTACGCGCCACGCTGGTCGGGTGGCAGCAGCGCCGCGATCCGGCCCATGATCTCGGTCGTGGCGGCGACCTGGGCGGCCCGCCGCTCGGCGCCCGTGCCGCTCGCGTTGATCGTGAACGGCTCCCCCACTCGGAGCACGACCCGGCGCCGGGTGGGATGGGGCAGGCGCTGGCCGCGCGGCCAGACCCGGCGCGTGCCCGACACGCCGATCGGCACGATCCGGGCGCCGCCGCGCAGGGCCAGGATGGTCGTGCCCTCTTTGGCTTCCTGGAGGGCTCCCGTTGGGCTGCGGGTGCCCTCGGGAAAGACGATCAGGACATGGCCCTCGTCGAGGACGCGCTTGGCCGTCCGGAAGGCCTCGACGTCGGCGGCTCCGCGCTGGATGCCGATGACCCCGTTGAGTGCGAGCAGCGTGCCGATGACCGGCCAGTCGAGCGCCTCCTGCTTGCCCAGCCAGTAGATCCGCCGTCCGAGCGCGGGCGTGACGAACGAGCCGATGAGCGGCGCGTCCGCGTTCGAAACGTGGTTCGCCACGAGGATCAGCGGACCCTCGACGCCACGCAGGTGGTCGAGGCCGTGGAGCTCGACTCGGGCCATGAACCGCCACACCAGCCGGCCGAACGCGTCGGTGGCCCGGATGATCCAGGTCAGCCCATCGGCAAGCGGCCGACGCCGCTCGGTCACCCGTCCAGGCCCCGCGCGGACTCGGCCGCGCGGATCGCGGCCTCGACCGCCGCGACCGTCTGTTCGAACGTGTTGCCGTCGGTGGCGATCACCGTCGCGTCATCGGCCGCCCGGAGGGGGGCGATCGGCCGGTCGCGATCGAGCGCGTCACGCCGGCGCAGGTCCGCCAGGATTGCCGCGGCCTCGGTCGAGTCGGGGGCCAGGCCCCGCTCCTCGGCACGCCGTCGTGCCCTCTCCTCGGCGGAGGCGTCGAGGAAGACCTTGAGATCGGCGCCTGGCAGGACCACGGTGCCGATGTCGCGGCCGGCCATGACGATCCCGCCGGCCGCGGCCAGGGCGCGCTGGCGGTTCAGGAGCGACCGGCGCACCTCTGGCACGCGCGAGACCTCGCTGACGCTCCGATCGACGTCCGGAGCGCGCACGGCCTCGGTGACGTCGACGCCGTCGATCAGGACCCGCGACAGCGAGCCGCCGCCATCGGCCGCCAGCTCGACCTCCTCGATCAGCGGCACCAGCGCCACCGGGTCGCTCAGACCGGCGCCGCGGCGGAGGGCCAGCGCGGTCAGCGCCCGATACAGCAGGCCCGTGTCGCAGAAGCGATAGCCCAAGTCGCGTGCGGCCGTGGCCCCGACGCTGCTCTTGCCCGACGAGGCCGGGCCGTCGAGCGCGACCACCAGCCGCGGCCGGCGCGGCCCGGTGTCGGCTGCAGAGGTCGGCTCCGCGGCGCTCACCGGGCCGCCACGAGCCGGCCGGCGCCCAGGGAGCGCACCTCGGCCGCGCTGAGGGGCCGGACCGCCCCAGCCCGGAGCGTCCCGATCCGGACGGTTCCCAGGCGGACGCGCACCAGTCGGGCGATCGGGGCCCCGTTGGCCGCGAACATCCGTCGGAGCTGCCGCTTCCAGCCCTGCTCGAGGGTCGCCCGGTACCAGGCCAGCTCGGGTGGTGCCGGCTCGAGGACCTCCGCCAGGCCGCGGATCTCGATCCCGGTCATCGGCCGAAGATGACCCAGCCTGGCCATCCCCTCGTCGAGCCGGACGCCGGCCCGCAGCGCCGCGATCTGGTCGGCGCTGAGCGGCGAGGCCAGCCCGATCGCGTACTCGCGCTCGACCCCGAAGCGGGGATGGAGCACTCGATCGGCCCACGCCCCGTCGTTGGTGAGCACGATCAGGCCCTCGGAATCGAGATCCAGCCGACCGACCGGATAGAGCCGGCCGCTGCCGGCCAAGGCCCGCGGGACGAGGTCGAGCACGGTCGACGCCGCGTGACGGTCTCGCGTGGTCGAGGTCACCCCGAGCGGCTTGTGCGCGACGAGGTGGACCAGCGCCGACGCCTCGCCGACCGGCCGGCCGTCGACCGCGATGACGGCGTGGCCCGGCTCGACCGACTCGCCGATGGTGGCCGGCCGCCCGTCGACCGTGACCCGACCGGCTGCGATCAGCCGTTCTGCTTCGCGGCGCGAGGCGATCCCGGCCGCGGCGATGACCTTCTGGAGCCGCTCCGGCGCCATCAGCTCGGGCCGGGGCCGACGGCGATCCCCGGGCCGCTGTCCGCGTCGTCCTCGGGAGGGACGCCGGACCCGGAAGCCTCGGTGCCTGCCTCCACCAACCGGGCGGCGATGTCGGTCTCGAGCGGCGGCAGCTGGTCGAGGCTGGCGATCCCGAAGCGCTCCAGGAACTCGAAGTCGGTGCCGTACAGGTAGGGCCGGCCGGGCGTCTCCGAGCGACCCAGCTCGACGATGAGCCGGCGGTGGAGCAGCGCCCGCATGGTGTAGTCCGAATCCACGCCACGGATCCGCTCCACGCCGCCCTTGGTGACCGGCTGGCGGTAGGCCACGATGGCCAGCGTCTCGAGCGCGGCCGGGGACAGCCGGACGGCTCCGGCGCCGACGTAGCGACCGATCAGGCGGCCGGCCTCGGGGGCGGTCGCCAGCTCGACCCGGTCGCCCGACGTGACCAGCCGGATCCCGCGCTCCGCCAGGCTGATCTCCAGGTCGCCGATCCGGGCGTCGACCGTGTCCCGATCGACGCCGGCGAGGGCCGCGATCTCGCGCCGGGCCAGCGGCCGCTCGGCCACGAACAGAAGCGCCTCGAGGGTGGCCTCGGTCAGGCCCAGGGGCTCCGCGGCCAGCTCCGCGGCAGGCTCGGCGGCAAGCTCGGGACCAGGCTCGGCCGGGGCTTCGGCGGCGGGGTCGGGCGAGGCGTCGCTGCCGAGAGCGGTCGGCGCGTCACCGTCGCGCTCGGTCACGCGAACGACTCCAACGACTCATCGATGGGCGTCTCGGGCGCGAGACCGCCCATGGCGGCGCGTTCCTCGGCGGTGGTCGAGCGGGCCACGATCGGGCCCCACGGGGCGGCCTGCTCGACCGCGATCTCGCGCCGTTTCATGAGCTCGAGCAGGGCCAGGAAGGTGACGACCACCACGACTCGGTCGCGAACCCCGGCGAGGAGCTCCTGGAGGACCACCTGGTCGACGCCCCGGAGGGCGGCCCGGATGAGCTCGGCACGCTGGGTGATCGTCACCGTCCGGGGCAAGGTCTCGGGCGGTGGTGGCGGCGGCGGTACGACCCGGAGCATCCGCTCGAGGCTGGCCGCAAGGAGGCTCGGATCGAGGGTCGGCGCCGGCGGGCGTACCGCACCCGCCCGACCCGCGGCCAGGGCCGCGCCGGGCTCTCGGCGGAACAGCCCGACCCGCTCGAGCGCCGTGGCCTGGAGGAGCACGCCGGCGTCGCGATGGGCGCGGTACAGGATGAGTCTCGCGCGGAGCTCCGCCTCGGGATCGGGCGCCTCCTCGGGGACGGCCGCCGGATCCGCCCGGCGGGGCAACAGCGCCCGGCTCTTGATCAGGATCAGCTGGCCGGCGACCGCGATGAAGCCGCTGACGTTGCCGATCCGGTCCGTCTCGAGATCGGCCAAGGCGTCGAGGTAGGCCTCGGCCAGGGCGCCCAGGGGCACGGTCATCACGTCGAGCTGGCGCGCCTCGATGAGCGACAGCAGGAGCGCCAGGGGCCCCTCGAACGCGTCGAGCCGGACCTGGGTGCTGACCTCCGGCCGGCGTCCCTCGCCAAAGACCACGGCCGGCACGTTGACCGGGCGAACCTCGACCATCAGTTGGCCTCGTCGGCGAGGCGGAGCAGCTCGCCGGCCGCCGGCTCGACCGGGTCGGACTGGTGGCGGATGAGATCGGCGGTCCGGTCCGAGCAGCCCGCTTCGAGGGCCATCCGGGCGGACAGCTCGGCGTGGTCGCGGAGCCGGTCGAGGGCGGGACCGAAGCCCGGCAGGCAGCGGGCGATGGCCACCACCCACGACCCCCAGGCCTCGCCCAGCGACCAGGCCACCCGGGCCAGGACACCCACCGCCGGACCCTTGGCGCAATCGTGGAGGAGGCCGGCCAGCAGGAGCTCCTCATCGGTGGTCCCAGCCGCCCGGAGCGTGGCCACCACGTCCAGCCCGTGGCGTCGGTCCGCGACGTGCATGCCGTCGAAGAGGGCGAGCTGGGCGGGGCTCAACCAGCCGGTCAGCGCCGCTCGCTCGTCGGGTCGGACCCGAGCGGCGAGGTGGGAGCGGAACTGGCGGACCTTAGATCCCCAGGAGAAGCCGGGCGACGCCAACAATCAAGCTTCCGAGCAATTGCCCGCCGAACAGGACGATGACGATGACGATGATCAGGCCGTACTGGGCCAGCATCGGCCGGAGCTGCCAGGCAGTCTGCGGACTGACCAGCCGAAAGAGGATGGCCGAGCCGTCCAGTGGCGGGACGGGGATCAGGTTGAAGATCGCCAGGGCGATGTTGAAGGCCACGAACGAGAACAGGATCTCGACGAAGAGCGACGGCACCTCGATGGCCAGCGCGGCCAGGATCCGCCAGACGATCGCGCCCAGGATGGCCATGATCAGGTTCGAGACCGGCCCGGCAAGGGCCACCAGGACCTCGCCGTTGCGCCGGTCGCGCAGGTTCGACGGGTTGACCGGGGTCGGCTTGGCCCAGCCGAAGATGAAGCCGCTGTGAAGGGCCAGCGAGCTGAACGCGCTGATGATCAGGAGCAGCCCGCCCATCGGGTCGAAATGGACGACTGGGTTGAGGGTCAGGCGCCCAAACAGCTTGGCGGTGCCGTCGCCCAGACGGTAGGCCACGTAGGCGTGGGCGAACTCGTGCACCGGGAAGGCGATCCCAAGGAAGATCACGACCAGGACGGCAAGGCTGATCAGCTCGTCGCTCATTGCCGGCGCGGCACCTCGTGGCTGGCTGGGACCGGGCTATCGTACCGTCCGCGACGGTCCCCCGGCTGGTGCCTCGGGCCGATCAGGGGCTGATGCCCCGGGCGGGCCCCCGGCCGGTGGCTACAGCCGCTCGAGCAGATCCGCCTTCTTGGCCTCGTATTCGGCCGCACTGATGGCGCCCCGGTCGCGCAGGTCGGCCAGGCGGCGGAGGGTGTCGGTCACCTCCGCGGAGGTCATCGACGGCTCGCCTCCCCCGGCAGCGACACCGGCACGGGCCGCGGTGGCCGTCGACTCGCCGGTCGTGGCCGCCGGGGCCCGCAGCGGCGGACTGGGCATCGGCGCGGCCACCTCGCGCTCGAGGGCGTACTTGGCGTTGAGCATCGTCTTCTTGAAGTTGGGCGCGTCGTTGAGCATCCGGAACTGGTCGACGGTGCTCTCCGACGCGGTCAGGATGTCCAGGTCGCCGAAATGGAGCAGTCGCCCGAACAGGCCCTGCTTGAGGACCGCGTCGTTGATCTTCTCGAGGGCGCTGTCGCTGGAGACCTTGTTGATGATCCCCTCGACCTGCATCACCCGCCGGTTGGTCACGATGTAGTCCTGGAACGTCCAGGTGGCATACCGCCAGGCGATCCAGGCCAGGGCGCCCACGAGCGAGATCAGGGTGATCCAGTTGAAGATGTCCCAGCCGGTCATGCGGCCGAGCACGAAGAAGCCGACCGAGATCGCCACCAGGACCCAGAAGGCGATCGTGTCGGCCACGATCGAGAACCAGTGCTGGCGGGTCCGCAGCAGGATGTGCTCGCCGTCCGCGATCAGACCATCGGCATAGCGCGCCATTGGCTGGGTGCCTCCTTCACGCCCGCGGGTGCGCCCGGGCGTAGACGTCTCGGATCCGTTCGCCGGTGAGGTGGGTGTACAGCTGGGTCGTGCTGATACTCGCATGCCCGAGCAACTCCTGGACGACTCGCAGGTCCGCGCCACCCTCCAGGAGATGGGTCGCGAATGAATGGCGCAGGGTATGCGGCGTGACCCGCGCCGGCAGGCCCGCCTCGGCGGCCGCCCGGCGGACCACCGCCCAGGCCTGCTGTCGCCCCAGCCGGCGGCCGCGGGCGCTCAGGAACAGCGGGCCGCCACGGATCGGGGCCACGTGCTGGCGTGCCAGCCAGGTCGGCCGGACGTCGTCCAGGTAGCGAGCCAGCCACTCGATGGCCACCTCACCGACCGGGACGAGGCGCTCCTTGTCGCCCTTGCCGATGACCCGCACGAAGCCGCCGTCGAGGGCGAGGTCCTCCCGGTCCAGCCCGAGCGCCTCGCTGATCCGCAGCCCGGCCGCGTACAGGAGCTCGAGCAGGGCCCGGTCCCGGATCCGGACGGGCTCGTCGGGGGCGCCCCCGCTGGCCGCCTCGAGTAGGCGCTCGGTCTCGGCCACGTCGAGCGTCTCGGGCAGTCCCCGGGCCTGGCGGGGCAGGTCGATCCGGGCGGCGAGGTCGACCGCGATCAGCTCGTCCCCGTAGGCGAACCGATAGAAGCCCCGGATCGAGGCGGTCCGGCGGCGCAGGCTCGTTGGCCGGAGCGTCCCGGCTGAGCGGGCCAGATAGCGGGTCGCCGGCTCGGCCGAGCGAGCCCAGCCGCGGGCCACGCCGGTGGCCGCCGCGAAGCCGGCCAGGTCCCCGCCGTACGCGCGCAGCGTGGCCGGGGCCAGGCCGCGCTCGACTCGCAAGTGGAGCAGGTACGCGTCGATCGCCGCGTCCAGCCCCGCTCCGGGTTCCGCTGCGGGGCGCGCTCCGGGGCGTGCTCCGGGGCGCGCGGGCCTCCGGTGACCGGACGGCTGCGGGTCGCTCACGCGCGGACGGCCGGCCGGTCCCTGCCGATCCCCTGGCGCCAGGTTCCGGCCCGCTCGAGCAGCTCGCGAGCCCCCGCGACCGAGGCATCGCCACCGGCCGGCCCACCCAGCATCTGGGCCAGCTCCTCGACCCGCTCGGCCTCGTCGTCGAGGCGGACCACCTCGGTCACGGTCCGGCCGTCCCGTTCGTGCTTGGCGATCCGGAAATGGACGTCGGCATGGGCGGCGATCTGGGGCAGATGGGTGACGCACAGGACCTGATGCCGGCGCGCCAGTGTCCACAGGCTGCGACCGACCGGATCGGCGCTCCGCCCGCCGATTCCCGCGTCGATCTCGTCGAAGACCAGCGTCGGGGTGGCGTCGGCCGCGGCGAGGACCTCCTTGATCGCAAGGGCGACCCGGCTCAGCTCCCCACCCGAGGCGATCCGGGCCAGGGGGCGAGGCGGCTCGCCCACGTTCGGAGCGAAGCGGAAGACCACCTCGTCGATGCCGCTGGCATCGAACGCCAACGCGTCGCCGCCGACCTCGATGGCGGGCTCGTCGCGGCCGGCCGGCCGGCGACCCAGGGCGACCTCGAACCTGGTGCGGGCGAAGCCGAGCTCCTCGAGGGCGACCGAGACCGCCGCCGCGAGCCGTTCGGCGGCCTCGGCGCGTAGACCCGAGAGGGTGCCGGCGGTCCGGGCCACCTCGGCCAGGAGCACGGCGTCCTCGGCGAGCCGCCGTCCGCGCTCGCCTTCGACCCCACTCAGGCGCTCCGCCTCCGCCGCCATCGCCTCACCGTGGGCCAGCACCGCCGCCTCGTCGTCGCCGTAGCGCCGCTCGAGGGCGAAGATCAGCGACAGGCGCTCCTCGAAGCTGGCCACGGCGGCGGCATCGTGATCGAGGTCGTCGACCAGGGCCCGAACCTCGGCGGCGACGTCGTCGACCTCGGCGTCCAGTCCGGCCAGGCGCTCGGCCAGCGGGTCGAAGCGCGGGTCGAAGCGCGCCAGCTCACGCGCCTGCCGCCCGGCGGTCGCGATGCCCTCGCGTGCGGCGCCGCGCTCCCCGCCGCCACCATCCTCGCCGCTTCCCTCGCCCGCCAGCGCCGCGTGGATCGCCGCGCCTCCGCGAGCGATCGTCTCGCCATGGCGGGCGGCCCCCAGGCGGGCCTGGATCTCGTCGACCTCGCCGATCCGGACGCGCGCCGCGGCAATCTCGGCGGCTTCGTGCTCCGCAAGATCGAGGCGACGGACGAGCTCGCGGGGATCGACGGTCAGCTCGGCCAGGGATGCCCGGTTCGCCCGCCAGCGCTCCACCGCTCCGGCGACGGCCTCACGGGCCACCCAGGTGCCGCCGTAGGCGTCGAGCAGGTCGCGCTGGACGCGCTCGTCGAGGAGCCGCTGCTGATCGTGCTGGCCGTGGATCTCGACCAGCCCACCAGCGGTCTCGGCCAGTCGCGCGGCGGTGACCGGCTCGTCGTCGAGCCGGGCCGTCGAGCGTCCGCCCGACTGCACCTCGCGGACGACGATGAGCGGCTCTGGCAGCCGTTCGAAGAGGGCCTCCACCCGGGCCCGCTCCGCCCCGTGGCGGACGAGACCCGTGTCCACCCGCGCACCGAGGGCCAGGCCCAGGGCGTCGATCAGCAGGCTCTTGCCCGCACCGGTCTCGCCGGTGATGACGTTGAGGCCGGTCCCGAGCTCGAGACGAACCCGGTCGATCAGGCCCAGGTCGGCGACGGCCAGCTCGAGCAGGCGCCCCGCCGGTTCGTCGCTCACGACGGCAGCAGCTCCACCTTGTGGCGGAGCAGGTCCCAGAACGGAATCGCGCCGGCCGGCTCCACGAACCGGATCGAGCGGGCCCCGGCCGACACCTCGACCACGTCGCCGACGGCGATGGGCAGGTCCTCCCGGCCGTCGATGCTGACCAGCGCTTCGATCGCGTCGACGACCCGGGCGGTGACCGTCTGGCTGGGGCTGACCACCACCGAGCGGATCGCCGAGAGGTAGCCGGCGATCGGGGTGACCACCAGGTTGCGACTGATCGGATCGAGGATCGGACCACCGGCCGAGAAGGAATAGCCGGTCGAGCCGGTCGGGCTGGCGACCACCAGGCCGTCGGCGATGAACGTGGCCAGGTGGCTGGGGCCGATGGCCACGTCCAGCCGCACCACCCGGGCCAGGGCGCCCCGGGCGACGACGACGTCGTTGAGGGCGAAGAACTCCCGCCCGCCGGGTCGTCCCGCCGGTCGGATCACCCCGCGCAGGGTCATCCGCTCGTCGACCGCGAACTGGCCCTCCGCGATCTGGGCCAGGGTGGCCTCGAGATCGTCCGCCTCGACCTTGGACAGGAACCCGATCTTGCCCAGGTTGACCCCCAGGAGGGGCACGTCGACCTCGGCGACCGCTCGGGCCGCGCGGAGGAACGTCCCGTCGCCGCCCAGGACCACCAGGACGTCGGTCGTCGGCAGCTCGGCCACGAGCCGCTCGAGGTCCCCCGAGGGCGCCGACCAGTGGTCCAGGCCCCGAACGCCGCACCAGCCTTCGGCCCGATCGCGCAGCTCGTCGGCCGCCTCGTTGGTCGGGTTGTAGGCGAACCCGATCCGGCGCACGGCGCTCATCGCAGCGCGACCTCGACCAGCCGCGCGTCGCTCAACCGGTCGGCCTCCTGGGCGTGGGGCCCGGCGATCAGGTGGAGCAGGAACTCGCGGTTGCCCTCCGGACCGAGGATCGGCGAGGCGATCGCGTCGACCGCGGCGAGACCCAGCGCTCGGGCCCCGGCGACGGTCGCCCGAAGCACGTCCAGGTGGACCGCCGGATCGCGCACGACGCCCCGGTCGAGGGCGGCCCGGCCGGCCTCGAACTGGGGCTTGACCAGGGGCACGATCGGACCACCTTCGGGACCCAGGCAGGCCGCGATCGGGCCCAGGACCAGCCCCAGCGAGATGAACGAAACGTCGGCGACGGCCAGCGCGACCGGTTCGGGCAGAACGCCCGGACCGAGGGAGCGGGCATTCGTCCGCTCGAACGACACGACCCGGGGGTCGCGCCGGAGCGATTCGGCCAGCTGTCCGCGTCCGACGTCGACGGCGTAGACCCGCGCGGCGCCATGCTGCAGGAGGACGTCGCTGAAGCCGCCGGTCGAGGCGCCGGCATCGAGGCAGACCAGGCCCGCCGGGTCGATCCCAAAGGCATCCAGGGCGGCCGCCAGCTTGTGCCCCCCGCGCGAGACGTACGGGTCGGGTGTGTCCACGACCAGCCCGATCGCCGGATCCACGAGATCGCCCGGTTTGCGGTCCCGCCGGGCCGCGTCACCGGCACCGACCCGAACCTTGCCAGCGAGGATAAGCGCCTGGGCCCGGGTCCGCGTGTCGGCCAGGCCGCGGTCGACGAGGAGCTGGTCGAGCCGGCGCCGGGTGGTGCGGCCGGTCGGGATCGTCTCGGCGCTCACCGGCCTATCGTGGCACAGCCCGCCGGCCGACGACGCCCATGCCGGCGGCTGTCGGGGAGGCGGGCCAGCCGACGGCCCGGGTCAGGCCCCGGGGACGGGCGCGCCGCCGGCGGCCGGCACGGCTGGAGCGTCGAGCACCGCTGGAGCCGCGGGCTCGGCAGGAGTGGCGGACACGGCCGGAGCGGCAAGGCCCAGACCGGTCAGGGTCTCGCGGACCTGGGCCTCGATGCCGCTCGCGTCGAGACGCACCAGGCGGCGCAGGTCCGTCACCGAGCCGTGATCGATGAACTTGTCGCCCGGCAGGCCCACGATCTTGAGGTGGACCTCGCGCAAGCTCGGGTCGGTCAGGCGGGCCTCCTCGAGCAGCTCCAGCACGGCGGAGCCGAACCCACCGGCGACGACGCTCTCCTCGAGGGTCACTAGCAGCCGCGTGCCACGCGCGGCGGAGAGGATGAGCTCGCGGTCGAGGGGCTTGGCAAAGCGGGCGTTGACGACCCCCACCGACCAGCCATCGGCGGCCAGGGCCTCAGCGACGGCCATGCCCCGGGCGACGATCGGCCCGAAGCCGACGAACAGAATGTCCGAGCCCTCGCGCAGCAGCTCGCCTCGGCCGATGGGCAGGATCGTGGGCTCGATCGGCGCCAGGTCGAAGCCCGGATCGCGGGGATAGTGGAGCGCGAATGGGTGCTCCTGGGCCAGACCGGTCCGCAGCAGCGAGCGCAGCTCCTGCTCGTCCTTGGGGCTGGCGATGACGAGGTGCGGGATCTGGCGCTGGGCCGAGAGGGTGAACATGCCCTGGTGGCTGGTGCCGTCCTCGCCGACGAGTCCGGCCCGGTCGACCGCCAGGAGCACGGGCTGATCGTTCTGGCACATGTCGTGGACGGTCTGGTCGAAGGCGCGCTGGAGGAACGTCGAGTAGATCGCGACGACCGGGCGCCGGCCGCCCATCGCCAGCCCGGTCGCCAGCGCGACGGCGTGCTGCTCGGCGATCCCCACATCGAAGAAGCGGCTCGGGAACCGGGCCTGGAACTTGTTCAAGCCGGTGCCGGTCGGCATCCCCGCGGTGATCGCCACGATCCGCCGATCGGTCGCAGCCAGCTCGATCAGCTCGGCGCTGAAATAGGCGGTGTAGTTGGGCGCCTTCCGGGGCGTGCCCGGCGGCGCCAGCGCGGGCATCGCGTCGTCGGCCATGCCCGGATCGTCGAGGGGGCGTCCGGCTACGGCGCCGTCGCCGTTCACGGCCGTGGCGCCGTTGACGGCCGTCGCGGACGGAGCGCCATTGCTCCCGTTGGAGCGCACCTCGTACGGGGCGGTCATCGGCGGGAGCGCGGCGCCATGGAAGCCGATCTGGTCAGTCTCGGCCGGCTCGTAGCCGCGGCCCTTCTGCGTCCGGACGTGGACCATGACCGGCTCGCGCAGCTCGAGCGCCTGGGCGAACGTCCGCTCCAGCGCGACCAGGTCGTGGCCGGGGACGACGCCGATGTAGGTGATCCCGAGATCCTCGAAGAGCTGCCCGGGCTGGGCGAAGTTGACGACCGACTTGCGCAGCCGCTTCGACAGCTCGAGGGCCGTTCCGCCGACCAGCGGCAGCCGCTCGATCATCCGGTCATAGGCCGTTCGACTCTGCTGCCACGCGGGCGACAGCTTGATATGGCTCAGGTACTTGCTGAAGGCGCCGACCGTCGGGCTGATCGACATCTCGTTGTCGTTGAGCACGATCAGCATCTGCGTGCCGCGCTGGCCGATGTCGTTGAGCGCCTCGAGGCTGAGACCGCTCATCAGGGCCGCATCGCCGACCACGACCGCGATCCGCTCGAAGCCATGGCGCAGGTCGCGCGCCTCGGCCAGGCCCTGGCCGATCGACAGCCCGGTCCCGGCGTGACCGCCATCGAAGACGTCGTGGGGCGACTCGCTCCGCCGCGGGAAACCGCCCACTCCATCGAGCTTGCGCAGGGTATCGAAGCGGGCCAGCCGACCGGTCAGCAGCTTGTGGGGATAGGCCTGATGACCGGTGTCCCACACGATCCGGTCGCGGGGCGAATCGAGCAGCCGGTGGAGAGCGATCGTGACCTCGACGACGCCGAGCGATGAGCCGAGATGACCGCCGGTGGTCTTGACGGTCGAGATGATCGTGGCTCGGATCTCGTCCGCCAGCTGCTCGAGTTGCGCTTCGTCGAGACCGCGCAGGTCGGCTGGTCCCTGAAGCTCGGACAGGATGGTCATCCGGCGGAGTCTACCTCTGGCCAGCCCTACCCGCCGCCGCCGTCGTCGCCCGACGACTTGAGCTCGAGCGCCTCGATCGCGCCTCCGGCACGCTGGACCAGGCGACCCACCCGCAGCTCGGCGTCGGCCAGCAACGCGGCGCAGCGTTCGTGGAGCAGGACCCCTCGTTCGTAGAGCGCCAAGGAAGCCTCCAGGGGCGCACCGCCGGCCTCGAGCGCGACCACGGTCGCCTGGAGCTCGGCCAGGGCCTCGTCGAAGGTCAGGCTGCCAGGATCGGCGGCGGTTGCCGGAGGCGGCTCAGGGCTCACGGTCGTCAGCGATCTCCTCGGGCGCCGTCGGGTCGTCGTCGCCGCCCGCGAGGCGACCGATACGCGGCGCCAGGAGCATACCAAGGACGATCCCGCCCACCCCACCGACCACGACGATGGCCGCCACGATGGCCAGGTCACCCATCAGCGCCGATCCGCCGGCGGATCGACCGTGGCCCCGACCTCGCCGCGGGCCAGGCGGATGGCAAGACCCTCGCCCGGCGGGGTCTCGACCGGGTCGCGCACGATCCGGCCGTCGCGGGATCGGCGGACGATCGCGTAGCCACGCTCGAGGGTGGCCTCCGGTCCGAGCGCGCCCAGCGCCGCGCCGGCGGCCTCGACCGCACCCCGGGCGGCGCCCAGCCGGACGGTCACCCCTGGACCCAGCTGGGCCGCAGCACGCTCTGCGGTCGTGGCGCCCAGCTCCAGCCGCGCACGGACGGCCCGGCTGGCCCGATCGAGGAGCAACCCGGCCCGCTCGCGCGACGCCGCCAGCTGAGCCAGCGGGCTGAGTCCGTCGAGGGCGCGCCGCTCGGCGGCCGCCTCGCGCATCGCCCCGGCCAGCGTTCGCCGGACGGCGCCCTCGAGTCGGCGCGTCTCGGCCGAGAGCACGGCTCCCAGTTCGACCCGGTCGGGGACCACGATCTCGGCCGCGGCGGACGGCGTCGGCGCCCGTCGGTCGGCGGCGAAGTCGGCCAGGGTGACGTCGGTCTCGTGACCCACCCCGCACACGACCGGCAGCGAATGGGCCACGATCGCCCGGACGACCAACTCGTCGTTGAACGACCAGAGGTCCTCGAGCGAGCCGCCGCCGCGGGCCAGGATCGTCACCGTCGGAGCGTCGCCCCCTCGACCGGTGCGGACGCAGCGTTCGGCGTAGCGGTCCACCCAGGCCAGGGCCCGGACGATGCTGGCCGGGGCGCCGGTACCCTGGACCTGGCACTGCGACAGGACCACCCGGGCCAGCGGCCAGCGTCGGGCGAGGACGGTTCGGATGTCGTGCCAGACCGCACCCGTCTCACTGGTCACGACCGCGATCACCGCCGGCCGGTCGGGCAGCGGCCGCTTGCGAGCGGCATCGAACAGGCCCTCGGCGCCGAGCTGTGCCTTGAGTGCCTCGAAGCGCAGGGCGAGGTCGCCAAAGCCCGCCGGCTGGACGGCGCTGACGTAGAGCTGATAGACGCCGTTCGCGTCGAACACGTCGACCCGACCGTTGGCGACCACCCGCAGGCCCGTCCGCGGTTCGTAGGGCGACGCCAGGCGGTCGTCCCGGAACCACACGCACTGGAGCTGGCTGCGCTCGTCCTTGAGCGTGAAGTAGGCGTGACCGGCGCTCGACACGGTAACCCGCCCGACCTCGCCCTCGACCCACACGTCGCGCAGGCGATCGTCGCTCCGGACGGCCTCGCGTACGGCCCGGGTCACGTCCGAGACGGCCAGGATCGTCAGCCCGAAGGTGCCCCGGGGAACGGTGGCCGGTGCGGGGCCGCCGGCCGGATCGCCGGGCGGTGCCGCCTCCCAGCGCGGCGGCGCCTCGCGGCGCGGCGGCGGCTCCCGGCGCGGCGTCCGGTCCGCGCTGGGCGTGGCCTCGGTGGCGTCCCACGCCGGCAGGACCCAGTCCGGCGGCTCGGCGTCGCGTGGCATGCGCGGGTCAGACCCGGGTCTGATACTCGCCGGTGCGGGTGTCGATCCGGATCGTGTCGCCCTCCTCGACGAAGATTGGCACGGTCACGACCAGCCCCGACTCGGTCCGGGCCGGCTTGCGCGCGCCGGTCTGGGTGTCACCGGCGAAGCCGGGCTCGGTCTCGGTCACGACGAGGTCCACGGTGACCGGGAGCTCGACCCCGATCGTCTCGCCCTGGTAGCTCGTCCGGTCGAGGGTCATCCCGTCCTTGAGGTAGTGGACGGCGTTGTCGAGCTGCTCGGGGCTCAGCACGAACTGGTCGTATGTGTCGGTATCCATGAAGTGGAAGTCGTCGCCGTCGCGGTACAGGTACTGGACGGGGCGCCGCTCCATCGAGGCTCGCGGCCACTTGGTGCCGGCCTGGAACGAGCGCTCCACGGTCTGGCCACGCTTGATGTTCCGGAGGGTGATCCGGACCTGGGCCGAGCCGCGACCCATCTTGATGTGGTGGTAGTCGAGGATCTGCCAGAGGTCGCCGTCGAGCTCGATCGCGACGCCCTTCTTCAGCTCACCGGTAGAGATCATGCAGGCGGGCTCCTGGTGACCGGCGGACAGGGCCAACCGGCGACGGGTCTGGTGTGATGGCCCGATTGTAGCCCGCTACCCGTCGCTCAGCCGTCCACGACCAGTACCTCGCGCGGGAACGCGGTCAGCCGGCGGCACTGGCCGGCCGCCAGGTCGACCGCCAGCAGATCCTCGATCCGGACGCCCATCTCGCCGTCGATGTAGATCCCCGGCTCGACGCTGAAGACCGTGGGGCTGGGCAGGGGCTCCTCGCTCCCGGTCCGGCTCAGGCGCGGCAGCTCGTGGGTCGCCAGACCGATGCCGTGTCCGGTGCCATGCCCGAACCGGTTGCCATGGCCGGCGGCAACGATGACGTCCCGCGCCAGTCGATCGACGGTGCGACCGCTGGGCAGCGGGTGGCCTTCGCGGACGGCCTCGGCGATCCCTTCGATGGCGACCGCCTGGGCCGTCGCGACGACCTCGTAGACGCTCCGGTCGCGGGCCGTCGGCTCGCCAATGAACAAGGTCCTGGTCATGTCGCTCCGGTAGCCATCGACCCGCGCCCCGAAGTCGAACAGGAGCACGGTGCCAGCGCGGACCGGCCGGTCCCCGGGCGAGCCGTGCGGAAGAGCCGCTTCGGGACCGGCCAGACAGGCCACGTCGAAGGCCAGTCCGTCAGCCCCGCCGGTCCGGATGAGCCACTCCACGCGGAGCGCCAGCTCGCGCTCGCTGACCCCCACTCGGATCTCGGGCAGCAGCGCGGTCAGGGCCCGGTCCGCCACCGCGCAGGCGGCCGCGATCCGCTCCACCTCCGCCGGCTCCTTGATGGCCCGATCGGCCTCCAGCCAGCCCTCGACCGGGAGCAGCTCGACCGCCGGCGCCGCGTCCGCCAGCATGGACCAGGTCGCATGACTGACGCTGCCGGCTTCGACCGCCACGCGCCGTGCCCCGAGCGAGCCGAGCAGCTCCGGCCAGCGCTCGCCGAGGTCGCCGTACACCGGCTCGACCCGGGCTTCGGGAGCCGCCCGCTCGGCCTGGAGGCGGTAGCGGCTGTCCGCCAGCAGGATGACCTCGTCGGCACCGACCAGGAACCAGCCCGACGAGCCGGCCACGCGATCCTCGCCATCGCCCAGGGCGAATCCGGTCAGGTAGCGGGCGTGCTCCGGCCGGATCCCGAAGTACGCGTCGAGCTCGGCCAGGGCCAGGCGCTTGCGCAACCGGGCGGTGCGCAGCGGCCGAGCCGTTCGATCGGCGGTCAGCCAGCGGGCCCGGTCCTGGGTCGTCGGCGGCGGCGCGAAGTCGTCGGGCTGGCCCGTTCCCACGATCCGCTCGACGGTCATCAGTAGCCGTACTTCTTGAGGTTCGCCTGATGCTCCTTGTAGGTCTTGGCGAAGGCGTGCTTGCCACCGCTGTCGGGGATCGCCACGAAGAAGAAGTAGCCGGTCTTGTCGTCGGGCTCGAGGGCGGCGTCGATCGACGCCACGGTCGGAGTGCAGATCGGCCCCGGGGGCAGACCGCCAACGACGTAGCTCTGGTAGCCGGCCAGCGCATCGGGCACGGCGAATTCCTTCAGCGGCCCGCCCGGTGGCGACCAGAACGCATAGTCCTTCCAGTTGGCAAAGTCGAGCGCGCCCAGCTGCATGGTGTCGTTGGCGTAGAGCACGGTCGGATCCGCGTTGAGGATGAACGGTGCGTTGTCGAGGCGGTTCTCGTAGACGCCCGCAATCAGGGGCCGCTCCTCGTCGAGGACTGCTTCGCGCTCGACGATCGACGCCAGGGTCAGGACCTGGTAGAAGGTCAGGCCGCGGTCCTTGGCGACCTTGAGCCGGTCCGGGCCGACCGATTCGTAGAACCGGTCGAGCATCTGGCGGATGAGCTCGTCGGGGGTCACGTCGGGCAGGACCCGATAGGTGGCCGGTGCCAGGAAGCCCTCCAGCGAGGCGCCCTTGGGGAGATCCAGCCAGGGATAGTCGTCGAGGAGGCTCTTGGGCGGCTTGCGCGCTTCGTCGTAGAACGCCTTGACATCCATCTTGAGGGGCAGCGTTTCGAGCTTGGCGGTGATCTGCTCGAGGCGAAGGCCCTCGCGCAGCCCGATCGACACGGCCACGTCTTTCGACACGAGCAGGGCGGTCACGATCTGCTCGGGGGTCATGTTCCGGCGCAGGATGTAGGTCCCGGCCTCGAGCTTGCTGGCCAGGTCCTGCTCGCTCGAGATGAACACGAAGGCCCGTGCGTCGCGCAGAAAGCCCTGCTCCTGGAGACGACCGGCGATCAGCGCCGCGCTGTCGCCGTCGACCACCGTGAACTCGACCTGGCTCGCATCGGAGCTGGCCGGCTCGGTCAGGGCCGGGCCGAGGTCCTCGCGGACGAGCTCCTTGACGAAGGGCAACCCCAACGCGCTGGGGTTGTCCGAGGCCCAGTCGACGACCGCTCGGGCAACGACGGGCCGGAGGACCGTCAGCGACACGATGATCACGATCCCGGCGAGGACGGCCATGAACAGGATCAGCCGGACAAGGCCGCCAAGGCCGAAACCCCCGCTGGCGCGCGGCGCCTGGGGCGGCCGGCCACCCGCGCGGGGCGGATCGGGCCGCCGGCCGCGTCGGCCGCTCCGACTGGGCTCGGGTGGCCGGGCGTAATGCTCGTCGTCGATGTCGACGTCGGCCAGGTAGGCCTGGCCCCGGTCACGGGGACGACCGCCGCCGCGGATGGTCATCGCCGATCACCGGCGCGCGCCCGGGCGTCGAGCTCGTCCTGGAGAATGATGGCGGCCGCCTCTCGATCGACTCGGGCGCGGTTCGCGTCCCGCTGGGTGGCCGACGGCGGCCCGCCGGAGCGGCCCCGCTTCATCGGCCCGAGACGGCCCTCGGCGAGATGACTGGATAGCCGCTCGTCGCGGAGGGTCACTGGCAGGCGCACGAGAGGTGTGACGGCCTCGACCCACGCTCGGGTGACGCGCGCCTGCGGACCATCCGCGCCCGAAGCCTCGAGCGGCAGGCCGACCACGAGCTCGGTCGCTCCCTGCTCGGCGGCCAGCCGGGCGATCGCGAGCGCGTCGCCACCGACCTCGCGTGCTCGCCGCAGCGTGGTCAGGGGCAGCGCGGCTCCGTCGGCGTCGGCCACGGCGACCCCGATCCGGCGCTCGCCCAGGTCGATCCCCAGGATGCGACTCATGGCGCGCTGCCCGACGGTGCCGGGCCGGCGGCGTCGCCATTGTCGGCCACGGTCAGGTCGATCCGGCCGTCGATGGTCGGGATCGACGACACGAACCCGGGCCAGGTGGCGATGGTGACCGTCCCGAACCGACTCAGGACTGCGCGTGCCTCGTCGACAGACTTGCCCTTGATCGCGTCCCGAAGCGCGACCGGATCCAGGACCGGGACCGCCTCGCCCGCCGCGCTGACCCGGAAGTCGACCAGCTCGCCATCGGCCGAGCCGGTGTCGTGCTCGGCCGTGACCGAGCCCTCGCGCAGCCGGCGCTCATTCGGGACCTGGGCCGCGATGCGGGCCTGGGCGACGAGGTCGATCTGGCTCGTGTCGACGGCCACGACCGTGCCCGTGGCGGTGGCCGCCATCTGGAAGGTCGGCTGCTCGACGTCGATGAGCGTGCTCGGGTCAGCCGAGGGGATGGCCGTCCCGATCTTGCCCGTCGCGGGGAAGACCGTCGCGCCCTGCGGCAGCTCATCGGGTGCGGCCGCCCAGGACGCGAACTGGGCCGCGATGTCCTTGGTCAGCTGGGCCAGGGCCGCGTCGATGTCCGACTGCTGGACGCGGGTGAACTCGTCCCGCTTGCCGCCGGTCATCGGATCCGGGTTGGTCACCTTGATCACGACCGAGTTGTAGTTCGCGGGAACCACCCGCACCGCGTCGGCGCCAACGTTGCCGCTGGGGCCCGCCTTCAGGGCTCGGGCCGCGACGTCGCGCGATTGGCAGGTGATCTTGGGCGGATTGATGATCGCCACGGGCAGAAACACGCCCTCGTCGGTCTCGAAGCCGATGCCACTGCCCGTCCGAGCCACGGTCCCGGCCGGGATCGTGTAGGACTTGGTCGGATCGCAGTTCGTCCAGCGGAGCGTACCCTTGGCCTTGGCCTGGACCACCCGCTTGCCGGTTGCCTCGAATTCGCCCGACGCCGTGAAGTCGCGGCTCAGCCGGGTCGCCAGGATGACCCCGCCGGCCGCATCCACGGAGGTGGCGTCCGGATCCGCCCGGACCACGAACGGAACCGGCCCGATCGGGGTCGCGGCGGGCGTCACCACGACGGTCGCCTGGGGCAGCAGGACATAGCCCACGACGGCCACGATGAGGAGCACGACCACGAGGCTGCCAAGGAGCGCCAGCGGCCGTCCCGAGAGCATCCCACGTGACCAGGTGCCCGGAACGACCCGAGCCGTCGCGGCGCTCGAGCGGGGCCTGGTCTCGGACGGTGGCGGGGGCAAGGGCGCGGGGCGCGGGGCGGGGACAAGGGTCGTCGGTGCCTCGGGCGGTGAGCCGGCCAGCAGGTCGGCGGACATCTGCTCAGCGGCCGCGGCGCGACCGTATGGAAGGTCGCCCCGGGCGGGAGCGCGAGGTTCACCGGCAGCGGCCTGGCCAGCAACTGCGGCGCCGCGCGGTCGGCGCCCCCTGTTGGGGCGCGCGTCGGGCAGGCCGGCGGGCCCCGAATCCACCGGTTGGCCCCCGGACGCGGAGGCCGGCGGGCCTTCGGACCCGGCCGTCGGCGCATTCGCGGTCTCGAACTCGGCGACCGAGGCGTAGACGGGCAGGCCGGCCGATGCCGCGATCGCCCGGGCGGCGGGGTCGGCGGCCACGATCGCCAGGACCCGGTTCCGCTCGAGCCCTTCGCGGGCCAAAAGCCGGAAATTGATCCGCGACGTCGCCAGGCGCGAGCCCGGTGGCAGGACGATCGCGACGGCCTTGTCCCCTGCGGCGCGGATGCGGGTGGCCGCGGTGGTGATCTCGTCGTCGATGTCGAGGTACAGGATGGTGGCCATGGGCGCCTAGACCTTCATCGCCCGGAGGACGCGCCGGAGGGCCGCATCGAGCGGGTCCTCGCTGGCCTGTAGCTCGATCGCCTGGTAGGCCAGGCCAAGCGGCGTCACGTCCTGCTGATCGACCAGCAGGTCCGTGGCGTCGACGATCGAGGCGACCTGGCTGGGGGCCATCACCACCACCTCGGGGGGCCGGGCGAACGGGAGGTGCTTCCAGAACCGCTCGGCCTCGAGCGCGGCGCGGATCTCGGGCAGGCGCGAGCCCCCGCCGCACAGGTAGATCCGCCCGGGCAGCAGGTCGCCGGCCGAGAGCTCCTCGACGACCAGCTCGACGCCCGCCGACCAGACGGTCACATCGTCGGCCACGATCGCGCCGATTTCCTCGCGCCGGTCGACCTCCAGGCCGCGGGCATAGTCGACCTTGAGCGACTCGGCCCGCGGGAAGGGCAGATCGAGCCGATCCGCGATCGACTTGGTGAAGGCGCGGCCGCCCAGGGCGAACATCCGGGTGCCCTCGATCCCGCCCTGGCGGACGAGGGCGACGTCGGTCGTGCCGCCCCCGATGTCGATGAAGATCGCGCCCGACTGCTGGACCTGCTCGGCCCCCAGAACCCGGGCGACGGCGTACGGCTCGGCCACGATCTCGAGCAGCTCGAGGTCGAGCTGGCTGGCCACGCTCTCCAGCGCCCCCAGGTGGACCAGCGGCGCGAACGCATCGAAGATGCCGATCTTGACGTAGCGACCGCGGAAGCCGACCGGATTGGTCACGGCGTAGCCGTCGATGCTGGCCGAGGTCACCGCGGCGTGGACCAGGCGCACGTCGACGTGGGGCAGGCCGGTCTCCCAGGTGATCGATCGCTCGGCCTCGCGCAGGGCGTCCTGTTGGACCGCGTCGATGAGCTTCTGGAGCTCGGCCTCGGTGATCGGCTGGTCGGGCTTCTTGCGTTCCTGGCTGTTCGTGGTGGTGAAGCCCTTGACCAGCTCGCCGGCGATGCCGATGACGACCTGGCTCGGCCGGAAGCCGGCCATCTCCTCGGCCTCCTGGAGCGCGACCGCGCAGTTGTCGACCACGGCAGCGATGTCGGCGACCGTGCCCGACTGCATGTGCGACAGGCCCTGACGCTTGCGACCGACGCCGCGGACCGTCCCCTGGCCGTGGTCGTCGATCTCGAACACGAGCGCCTTGGCGAACTCGGTCCCGATGTCGAGGGCGGTGCAGGCCGCCAGGGCCGGCATGTCGTCCCGTTGCCAGATGCGACGCCACAACGACATCTAGCCGGACGCCCCGTTCGAGGCGCCGTTCGAGGCGCCCATTGACGCGGCGATCGCATCCAGAGCCGCGGACAGCCCCTCGCGCCGGGTGCCCTTGCCTTGGGCCATCTCAGGCCGGCCACCGCCCTTGCCGTCGATATGGGTCGCCGCGGTCCGCACCAGCTCGCCCGCCGAGACCCCGCCGCTGACGGCGGTCTCGTCGGCGGTCACGAAGAGTTGCGGCTCATCGGCATCGAGGCCCAGGGCGATCACGTTGGCATCGACCGCCGTGCGCAGGTCCTTGGCGAAGCCCTTCATCGCGTCGATCGACTCGAACGGGCCAGCATACGGCAGGAGGGTGATCCCACCACCCGTCGCGACGATCCGCTCGCGCAGCTCGGCCGGCTTGGGCACGCCCCCGGCCGCACCGGCCTTGAGCCGCCGCCGGGCTTCGCGCAGCTCCTCCTGGAGGGTTGCGACCCGCTCGGGCACGGCCTCGACCGAGGTCGCCCCGGAGATCGCGGCGACGCGCTCGAGGGTCTCCCGCCGGGCGTCGAGATAGCGGTCAGCGGCCTCGCCGGTGAGGGCCTCGATCCGGCGCATCCCCGTACCGATGCTCCTCTCGCCGACGATCGCGAACCCGCCGATCTGGCCGGAGGCGTGGCAATGGGTCCCGCCGCACAGCTCGTGGCTGTAGCCCTCGACCCTGACCGTCCGCACCGTCTCGCCGTACTTCTCGTCGAAGAAGGCGTCGGCGCCGGCCGCGATCGCGTCGGTCATGCTCGAGTACGCGGCCGTCACCGGGCGATCCTCACGGACCACCCGCCGGACTTCGGCCTCGATGGCGCGCCGCTCCTCGGCGGTCAGGCCGCGCTCGAGCGGAACGTCGAAGCGCAGCCCCTCGGGGGTGACCAGCGAGCCGGCCTGTCGGGCCCGCTCGCCAACCACATTGCGCAGGGCCCGATGGAGGATATGGGTCCCCGTGTGGTTGCGCATCGTCCGCGCCCGACGGTCCGGATCGACCTCGGCGACCAGCCGCTGGCCGGTCTTGAGCCCGCCGCGCAGGATCCCCCGATGGACGATCAGGCCGCCCAGGGGTCGCTGGGTGTCCTGGACCTCGAAGACGGTCTCGCCGCCGAGGCTCAGCACCCCGCGATCGCCGATCTGGCCACCGCCCTCGGCGTAGAACGGGGTCCGATCGAGGACGATCTCGGCGGTGGCGCCCGCCGCGGCGGCCTGGTCGACGTCGGTGACGGCCTCCAGCTCGGCGTACTCCAGCCCGTCGCGGATGATCGTGACGACCGCGGCGTCGTCCACCCTGGTGGTCTCGTAGCCGACGAAGGTGGTGTCACCGGCCCGCGCGTGGATCGCCTGGTACAGGGCGGTCAGCTCAGCGTGCTGGGCGAGCTCGGCCTTGCGTCCGCTCCTGCTCCGCTCGCGCTGCTCGGCCAGGGCCGCCGCGAAGCCCGCCCGGTCGACCGCCACGCCGTACTCGGCCGCCAGCTCGACGGTCAGGTCGATCGGGAAGCCAAAGGTATCGTGGAGCTTGAACGCCACCTCGCCGGGGAGGACCGGCGCATCCGCCGGCAGATCCTCCGGCCGGCGCCCGACGACGCGCTCGGCGGAGGTCAACGGGATGAGCGCCTCCTCGAGCAGGGTCTCGCCCGCGGCGAGTGTCCGGGCGAACTGGCGCTCCTCGTGGGCGATCACGGCATGGATCTCGTCCTGGCGCTGGGGCAGGATGGGGTAGGCCTCCCCCATCGTGGCGACGACCACCGACGACAGCTCGGCCAGGAACGGCTCCATCCGTCCCAGCAGGCGCCCGTGACGGACCGCGCGCCGGATGATCCGGCGCATGACGTAGCCACGCCCTTCGTTCGAGGGGCGCACCTCGTCGGCGGCCAGGAATGTGGCCGCCCGGACGTGATCGGCGATGACCTGGTAACTGAACCGCTCCGACTCGAACCGGTCGGGATCGTGGCCGAGCAGCGCCATGAGGGCGCGGTGGATCGGCGCGAACAGGTCCGTGTCGTAGTTGCTGGGGACTTGCTGGAGGACGCTGGCCAGTCGCTCCAGGCCCAACCCGGTGTCGACGCTGTTGAACGGCAGCGGATGGCGACCGTCGGGCCGCTGGTCGAATTCCATGAAGACCAGGTTCCAGATCTCGAGCCAGCGCGGACACGTCTCGGAGTGGTCGGGGACGCACTCGGGCCCCTCGGACAGCTCGACGCCTCGATCGAAGTGGATCTCGCTGCACGGTCCGCACGGCCCCGTCTCGGCCATCCGCCAGAAGTTCCGGTCGTCGCCCGCGTCGACGTCGCCCCAGACCGCCATCCGCTCGTTGGGCAGTCCCACCTCGTCGCGCCAGACCGCCCGCGCGACCTCGTCGTCCTTGTAGGTGGTGGCCGCCAGCCGATCGGGCGGGATGCCGTACACCCGCGTGAGCAGGTCCCAGGCCCACAGGATCGCGTCACGCTTGAAGTAGTCGCCGAAGCTCCAGTTGCCGAGCATCTCGAAGAACGTGTGGTGCCGGGGCGACCGGCCAACTTCCTCGAAGTCGTTGTGCTTGCCGGCGACGCGCAGAACCCGCTGATAGTCGACCGCGCGCTTGTAGGATCGCGTCTCGGCGCCGGTCAGGACATCCTTGAACTGGACCATGCCCGAGTTGGTGAAGAGCAGGGTCTGGTCACCGGCCGGGACCAGGCTGGCCGACTCGACGATTTCGTGGCCGCGCTCCGCGAAGAACTCGACGAATCGCCGCCGGATCTCGTCGGCGGGCAGAGCCTTGATCCGGGGATCCGGGGTCGTCTCGGGCTGCGGCATCGGCCGTAACGGTACCAAACCCAGCCTCGCGACCGGACCCGGTGCCCGGGCGTGCGGCCGGCCCCCCGGTTCGGCCCCGAGTTCGTCGGCGGCGCGGGTCAGGTCGTTCCGACTCGGCGCAGGAATCGGCGCCAGATCCGCGAACCCGCGATGGCCGCCCCGACCAGGACCCCGATGGTCAGCCCACGCAGGAACGGACCACCGCGCCGATCGCGCTCGCTCGCGACTCGACGACGGTTCACACCCGGCGCCCCTGGGGGCCCAGCGCGGCCACGATCGACACGATGCCGATCCCCAGCCAGGCTCCGGCGACCGCGGCGAGAACCCGGAAGTCCCCCAGCCGAAGGAGGTCGATCCCGAGCCGTTCGCCGAGCGAATCGCCCGCCCACGCTCCCAGGATCGCGGCGAGGACGACGAGCGGCAGACGGGCCCCGATCGAGCCGCGGACGAGCGCGTAGACCGCCGTGCTCAGGATCCCGAAGAGCACCGCGAGCACGAAGGCCGGGCCGATCACCGAGCCAGTATAGGCCCGGCTCCGGACGGCTCCGGCCCCGCAAGACTGGCGCCGGCCCTCGCGCGGACGCGGCCGTCGTCGCACGGACTCGCCCGTCGTCGCGCGAGGAGACCGCCTACGGCGTGATGCGGCCGATGAAGGTCGCCCAGTTGGCCAGCGTGGTGCGCGTGCCACCGCAGGTCGAGTCGAGGACGAACTCGTCCAGCGTGCAGGCCTGGGCGATGTACTCGGCCTCGAACCAGATCCTGCCCGTCTCGTCCACCGCCGTACCGGTGTAGTCGCCCCAACGCGGATCCGCGGGCGGGTCCTTGGGGTCGAGCATGTAGCCGCTGAAGCCGTCTTGCGGACCGACTCCGGCCGCCGCGATGTGAACGGCGCTCGTCGCACCACGGTCGATCCGGACGTAGGCCGCGCTGGGGTGACGGTCCGCGCCAGTCAAGGTGAAGGCCAGCGCGCCCTTGCCGTCCCCGTTGACGGCGATGCCTGGAAAGACGATGTCCTCGTCCTTCACGGAGACGTAGCCCTGCTTCACGATGGACGCCCGCAGCCGCCCATCGCGGATCGATGGTCGGACCGCGAACCAGGCGGCACCGACGTGAACCGGACCGTTCTTGCTGAACGTGACCGCGCTCGACAGGGTGCCCCACAGCAGTCCGTCGGCGAAGGTGGCCGACGCCATCCGATCGTCGTTCGAGGCGATCGGCGAGAGATCGTTCTCGACGGGATCGCCGAGCAGACCCGCGGCCAGAGCGTCGCGCAGTGGCGTGGGACCCGGGGCCTGGGCTCCTGGCGGCGGCGCACCGTAGGTCTGGGACTTGATGACCTTCGATTGGAGCGACGGCGCGGGATGGTTGCTCCCCAGGGACTTCGTCCCGGTCAGCGCCCAGACCGCGATCCGGTTGTCGAATGCGCCGTTGAAGTCGAGCGCGCTCAGGAAGTAGGCGGTCCCGCCGTTGCCGCGCTCATGGCCGGAATTGACCGGGGCCGACGCCGGCTGGAGGCTGTACGAGTAGCCCTCCGCCAGCGGGATCTGGTCGAACCAGGTCGCCTGCGGCACGCGGCCGCCATTGGCGGCTCCGGCTAGCCCGGTCTTGCTGATCGCGTACAGCTGGGCGTTGTTGAACTCATCGCCGAAGAACGAGAACTCGTTGGTCGAGATGTAGAAGCCGTAGGCGTCGACGCCGATCAGCGGCTGATCGCCCAGGCAGGGGCAGCCTGGATGACCCTCCAGGGTCCCGTCGCCGTTGGTGGTGTCGATCGAGAAGACCGTGTACCCGCCGGCCGGGTTGCTGGACTTGCTCACCGCCCAGTCGACCGAGGTATGACCCGTGAAGTCACCGGTCACTGGATCCTGCTCGAGATTGAACGACGACAGGAACCAGCGTCGCGTTCCCGGGTCGAACAGGCACTTGATGTCGCCCATGAATGGCCCGAACACGCCGGTTGTCCGATCGATCGCGGGGGCGTAGCCGAAGAACGCGTTGAGGCTGACCGGCCCGGCGATCATCTTGCCGCTGCGGTCATAGAGCGCGATCGCGTCGTTGACCATCTCGAGCACACGGCCGGAGCCAGCGCAGATCGCACCGTCCGGGGGTTCGACGGAGAACTGGTTGCCGTTGTCCGCGGTTCGCGAGTCGAAGTGATCGAGGCCGCTGAAGCCGCGCACGCCGGGATTCTTGCGAGTCAGGCCGTTGGCCCGAACCCGGGGCGGATCGGTCGGCAGCGGGCCCGGCTCGGCCGCGCCCGGTCGCTCGTGCTCGGGCTCCTCGACGAGCTCTTTGGTCAGCGACGATGGTCCGATCGATCTCAGGGCATGGGCACTGGCCGCGGACCGGCCCGCGAAGCCATTGGCCGGACCGACGCGGATGACGGATGCCGTGGACCGATGGCCGACCGAGCGATCGCGAGCGGAGACGGTCGTTGCCAGGGGCACCGCCAGCAGGCCGCCAACGATGGATGCCATGGCCGCTGCGACGATCGCCCGTCGGGCGACGCCGAACCTGGGGCCGCGCCTGGATCCCGTGCTCATGCCAGCCTCCTCCGCTCCCACCCGTGTGCTGCGGCCACGGTTGCGCAAGTATCACAGACCCGCCGGCCGCGCTACCGCGCTGGTGACCGAACGCACCACAATCTGCGCGCGCTAGCTGGGGCCGATCCGGCCGCCGCCCAGGACGACCTCGCCGTCGTAGAGGACCGCCGCCTGGCCGGGCGCGACCGCCCAGACCGGGGCGTCGGTCTCGATCGTCCAGTGGCCGCCCCGGTCGGCCTCGTCCGGGCCGGCCGGGCGGACCGTGGCCGGGACCGGCGTCGCTCGATGGCGGATCCGGACCTCCGCACGGAATGAGGGCGCGCTGCCGACCGGTGGCTGACCCGCCACGAACGACACCTCGCGGAGCGGGATCGTCCGCGTCTCGAGATCCGTGCGGCGACCCAGCACGATCGTGTTCGAGGCGCTGTCGATCCGGCTCACGTAGCGTGGCTCGCCGAGAGCCACGTTGAGGCCACGTCGCTGGCCGATGGTGTAACCGGCCGAGCCGCCATGGACGCCGACCTTGGCACCGTCGGCATCCAGCACCGGACCGGCGGCCGGCTGCCAGCCGGCCCGCTCGCGAAGGGCGTCGCGGTAGTCGCCACCGGGCACGAAGCAGATCTCCTGGCTCTCGGGCTTGTCGGCCGTGGCCAATCCGAGCGATCGCGCGACCGCCCTCACCTCCGGCTTGGTCACGTCGCCCAGCGGAAACCGGGCATGGGCGAGCTGATCCTGGCGCAGGCCGTACAGGAAGTAGGTCTGGTCCTTGTCGCGGTCGTGGGCCCGCAGGAGGCGAGCCTGGCCAGCGGCATCCTCGTCGCGGCGAGCGTAGTGCCCGGTGGCCACGGCCTCGCACTCATACAGGTGCCGGGCGCGACCCAGGAGCGCCCCGAACTTGACGTAGGTGTTGCAGTCGACGCACGGGGACGGAGTCTCGCCACCCATGTAGGCGGCCAGGAACGGACGCAGCACGCCCGCATCGAACTCGCGTTCGAGGTTCATCACGTAGAACGGGATCCCGAGCTGGCCGGCCACGCGCCGGGCGTCCTCGGCCGCGTCGAGGGTGCAGCAACTGCGCTTGAACTCGGAGTATGTGTCGGCGACGTCGTGGAGGCGCATCCACACGCCGACGACCTCGTGACCCTGCTCGTGGAGCAGTGCCGCCGCTACGGAGGAGTCCACGCCCCCGGACATCGCCACCAGGATCCGAGCCACGGGCTCAGACTCCGGCCTGGGCGAGCGGGTCGGCGGCCAGGGTCACGGCGCCGCTGCGATGGGCGCGCAGGATGGGAGGAATGATCGAGATCGCGGTCTGGATCTCCTCGCTGGTCGTCGTTCGGCCGAGTGAGATCCGGAGTGCGCCGCGGGCCTCCTCCTCGGGGTAGCCCATCGCCGACAGGACGTGGCTGACCTCGGCCGACCCCGTGGCGCATGCCGAGCCCACCGAGGTGGCGATCCCCTCGAGGTCGAGAGCCAGCGCGACCGACGACCCGTCGGTGTCCTGGACGACCAATGACAACAGGCCGGGCAGGCGGTCGCGAGGGTGCCCGGTCAGTTCCGTACCATCGACGGCCAGGATCGCGTCGCGCAGGCGGTCGGCCAGCGTCCCGACGCGGGTGACGGTGGCCTCGCGTTCGGCGCACGCCAGCTCATGCGCCGCGGCCATCCCCATCACCAGCGCCGGGCTCTCCGTGCCGGCCCGCCGGTGACGCTCCTGCGAGCCGCCTTGCTGCTGGGCGAGCAGGTGGGTGCCATGGCGGACGTACAGGGCGCCGACGCCCTTTGGCCCTTCGAACTTGTGGGCGGCCAGGCTGACCAGATCGGCGCCGAGCTCCTCCAGGTCGAGCGCCACCCATGGCGCCGCCTGGACCGCGTCGACATGGAAGACCACGCCGCGCCTGGCTCGCGTCCGAGCGGCGATCTCGGCGATGGGCTGGATCGTGCCGACCTCGTTGTTGGCCAGCATGACGCTGACGAGGATCGTCCGGTCGGTGATCGCGGCGTCAACCTCGTCCGGATCGACGCGCCCGTAGCGGTCGACCGGCAGCTCGACGACCTCGAACCCGAACTTCTCGAGGTAGCGCAGGGTGTGCCCGACCGCGTGGTGCTCGATCGAGCTGGTCACGATCCGATGGCCGCGAGCCTTGCCCGCCCACGCGGCGCCCTTGAGGGCCAGGTTGTTGGCTTCGGTCCCGCCCGAGGTGAACACGACTTCGCGGGGCTGGGCGTTGAGCCCCGTTGCCAGGCGCTCGCGGGCGTCGTCGAGAGCCGCCCTTGCCTGGCGGCCGTAGGTGTGGGCCGACGACGGGTTGCCGAAGACGTCGCTGAGGTACGGCAGCATCGCGCTGACAACCTCGGGGCGGACCGGGGTCGTCGCCGCGTGATCGAGGTAGATGGCCATCGCGCCGTATCGTAGCCCGCCCTCGCCGCGGACGGGCTCGTCTTAGCTGGCGCAGCCGCTCCTTGGTACGAGAGGCGGACCAACCGGCGGAGGAAGTCGGTCGGGACCGGCCTGGGGCGCACCTCGCGGTCGGTCGCGCTGGCGCAGCCGCTGCTTGGTACGGCAGGCGGACCAACCGGCGGAGGAAGTCGGTTGGGACCGGCAGGTGGTGGAAGTCGCGGTCGGTCGGCCGCCGCATGGTACGGCAGGCGGACCAACCGGGCGGGCGAGGAAAGTCCGGAGCAACCATCGGTGCAGAGCGATTTGCAATCCTGTGCCGCGATGGGAACCCGCGAACGACCTGCGGATCGGGGGCGCAGACGAACTCGTGATGCGCTCCATCGTCTGGCGGCGGACTACCGACAGGCTCGGGTGGGCGCGGGGCTCAGCCTGCGCGATGCCGCGGCCGCAGCCGGTGCATCCCATGTCCAGCTGCTGCGGTTCGAGCGCGGCGAGCTCCAGCGAATGCGTGTCGCTGACGTCGGTGCGTGGTGCGCCGTCGTGGGCCTCGATCTCAGCGTCCGCGCCTACCCGGCCGGCGACCCCATCCGCGATCGTGCACAGCTGGCGTTGCTCGAGCGCTTCCGGAGCCGCCTCCACCCGAACCTGCGCTGGCGAGCCGAGGTGCCGCTACCCCTCGAGGGAGACCTGCGCGCCTGGGACGGTGAGGTGGCCGGACGGACCGCACCACCCTGGCGACTCCGGGTCGAGGCGGAAACCAACCTGGCCGACGGTCAGGCCTTGACCCGACGACTACAACTGAAGGTCCGGGACGACCCCGAGGGCCTTGTCGTCCTGCTCGTGTCCGATACCCGAGCGAACCGCCGCGCCATCGCGACCATGCGATCCGGCCTGGATCAGTGGCTGCCGCTCAGGACACGAGAGGTGCTTGCGGCGCTACGCTCCGGGCGGAACCCGGGTGGAGGCGGTGTCGTGGTCCTCTGATCGCGTCGCGCAACGAGACGTCCTGCCGCCCGGTTGCCGCCCGGCGCCGCGCCCCGGACTAGTGCAGCCCACGAGCGGACCGAGGCGGCCGCCCCGGTAGACCCGCCGCATGCCGCAGGCCGACTCTCGGCTTCCCGCGACCGCCGTTGGACCCGCGGCCGTCCCGTTGGACGCGCGGCCGTCCCGTTGGACCCGCGGCCGTCCCGATGGACCCGCGGCCGTCCCGGGAGCGTCAGGCCTTCTTGCCCTCGCGACGGTCCTCACGCATGCTCGGCCACTTCTTCGACAGTGGCGGGAGCTCTTCCTCCGGCACCTTCCGGGTCCGCGACCGAGCGTCGGCGTTACGAGCCTCACCCAGGGCGTTGAGGCCCATCAGCAGGCCGAGCGAATGGCCCTCGGTGTCGTCGGCGTCGGCGGGCGGGACGTCCGAAATGTCCTGGGCATCGGCTCCGGCGACGGCCTTGGTGTCGTTCCTGGTCATCGGGGTCTCCTCGGGTCGGGGGGTCGTGGTCCCAGGGTGAGCCATCGCCGGCCCGGGAGCAACAGTGTGCGCCGACCGTGGGACTGTCCGACATGCGACAGCAGCCGTGGGCTCAGGCGGGGGTTTCGGCCTCGACCGGAGCCGTGGGCTCAGGCGGGAGTCCGTGTCGATCCGAGCCGTGGGCTCAGGCGGGGCTTCGAGGTGCGACGCCAGCCGTGGCTCAGGCGGGAGCTTCGGCGTCCGCCCGAGGCGCGGCGTCCGCCCGACCCGGCGCTCGACGGCGTTCGTGCTCGGACAGGAACCGCTTGCGCAGCCGGATCGAGGTCGGAGTGACCTCGACCAGCTCATCGTCGGCGATGAATTCGATCGCCGACTCCAGGGTGATCTGACGGGGCGGCGTCAGCCGCAGCGACTCGTCGTGGGCATGGGTCCGGATGTTCGTCAGCTGCTTGGTCTTGGTGGCGTTGACGTTCATGTCGCCCGAGCGGGAGTTCTCGCCGACGATCATGCCCTCGTAGACGTCCTCACCGGCGCCGATGAACAGCTCGCCTCGCTCCTCGAGATTGAACAGCCCGTAGGCGTTCGAGATCCCGGTCCGGTCGGCGACCATCACCCCATTGGTGCGGTGGGTGACCTCCCCGGCCCAGGGGCCGTAGCCCTCGCCCAGCTGGTGCAGGAGGGCCGTCCCGCGAGTGTCGGTCAGGAGCTGGCCGCGATAGCCGATCAGGCCGCGGACCGGGATGATGAACTCCATCCGGACCCGGCCGTCGGCGTCGGAGCTCATCTGCTCCAGCCGCCCCTTGCGGCCAGCCAGCGCCGTCTGGACCTCACCGATGTAGTCGGGCGGGATGTCGATGGTGATCCGCTCGTAGGGCTCCTCGACCTGACCGCCGGCCCGACCCCCGGCCGTGCGAAGGATGACCTCGGGGCGGCTGACGGTCAGCTCGAAGCCTTCGCGCCGCATCTGCTCGATGAGGATCGCCAGCTGGAGCTCGCCCCGACCGCGAACCTCGTAGGTATCGCCCGACTCCGTCGGGTAGACCTCGATCGAGACGTTGCCCAGGATCTCGCGCTCGAGGCGAGCCTTGATCTGGCGGCTGGTGACGTACTTGCCATCCCGACCCGACAGCGGCGAGGTGTTGACTCCGAAGGTCATCCGGAGCGTTGGCGCGTCGACGTCCAGACGGGGCATCGGCCGCGGGTCGCCGGGGTCGGTGAGCGTGTCGCCGATGGTCACCTCGGGCAGGCCGGCGACCGAGACGATGTCACCCGGGCCCGCCTCGGCGATGTCGACCCGATCGATCCCGTGGGCCGTCTGGAGGCTCGTGACCGTGCCCGACAGGGCGATCATCCGACCCGGCTCGACGGTACCCGCGATATCGTCGGCTTCCTCGCGCACGACCGTTACCCGCTGACCCATCCGGATCCGGCCGTTCCAGATCCGCCCGACCGCCATTCGCCCGACGTACTCGTTGGCCGACAGGTTGGTCACCAGCAGCTGGAGGGGGTGACCCTCCTCGTACGTTGGCGGCGGGGTGACCTCGACCAGCAGATCGAGGAGCGGCCCGAGATCGGTTCCGGGTTGGGCAAGGTCGGTCGTGGCCGTGCCGGCCTTGGCATTGGTGTACACGACGGGAAACTCGATCTGGTGGGCGTCGGCGCCGAGATCCATGAACAGCTCGTAGACCGCGTCGAGAACCTCGGCGGGGCGCGCGTCGCCGCGGTCGATCTTGTTGAGCGCGACGATCACCGGCAGGCGGCGGGCCATCGCCTTCTTGAGCACGTAGCGGGTCTGGGGCAAGGGCCCCTCCGCGGCGTCGACGAGGAGGAGCACGGCGTCGACCATCAGCAGCGATCGCTCGACCTCGCCTCCGAAGTCGGCGTGGCCGGGCGTGTCAACGATGTTGAGGCGGACCCCGGCGTGGTCGACGGTGGTCTGCTTGGCCAGGATCGTGATGCCCTTCTCACGTTCGAGGTCGCCCGAATCGAGGACGCGGTCGACGAGCGCCTGATTGGCCCGGAACGTCCCGGTCTGGCGCAGCATCGCGTCGACCAAGGTGGTCTTGCCGTGGTCGACATGGGCCACGATGGCCACGTTGCGGACATCCGTGCGAACCTCCCTGGACGGGGCGGTTGAGGACGTGCCGGTATCGGTCTGCGCGGTCATGGAAGACCCATCGTCGCACATCGCTTGGGCGAGGCCCCCTCCCCGGCGGTCCCACGAGGCGGCAGGACGTCCGCCGGAGGCACCGCCGCGCGGGCCGGAGCCACCGCCGCGCGGGCCGGAGCCACCGCCGCGGGCCGGAGCCACCGCCACGCGCCGGAGCCGCCGCCACGGGCCGGAGCCACCGCCGCGCGCGCCGGAGCCAGCGCCGCAAGGCACTGCTAGGATGCCCGCGTGACCGTCGCCGCCGTCATCCTGTCCGCCACGGCCGAGGGAGCGCTCGACGAGACCACCGGCCAACCACGGGTCCGCCGCCTGGCCGATCTGGCCTGGTCCGGCGGGGCGCTGCCGATCGTGGTCGTCTCACCCGATCCGATCGGTGCGGTGGCCGCGAGCCTGGCCGGTTCCGAGGCCGTCCACGGCTCTCCCGCCCCGGTCGAGTCCGGGCCGGTCGGCCAGATGCTGCGTGGCGTCTACCTGGCCCAGGCCGAAGTCGCCGAGGTGAGCGCGGTCCTGCTCTGGCCGGCCCGCATGACCTGGGTGGGGCCCGAGACCGTGACCTCCCTGATCGAGGCCCACGGGACCGATCCGGGCACGGTCCTCCAACCGGCGTGGCATGGCGAGCCGGGCTGGCCGATCCTGGTTCCGGCGACGCTCGTCGATGTCCTGCGCGCGGTCGAACCCGACCGGATGCCGCCCGATGTGATTGCCGAGCTCATCGCGGCCGTGCCCTCGCGGATCCTGGAATCGGGTGACCCGGGGACGATCCACGACGTCGACACGCCGCTGGCCGACCTGCCGCCCTACGAAGGCCCGCCCGATCCGCCGGCCGGGCACACCCACGAGTGGGGCGCCGACGTGGCCGCCCAAGCCGGCCTGCCCGAGCCGGACACGACGCCCGCGCTCTGATCCCGATTCAAGGCGCTCCTGGTGCGGCGCTCAGCGCAGACCGGCGCCCCGCCCCTGCGGCCACGAGCACCCCCACCAACAGGGCGAATACCCCGAGGAGCTGCAGTGCCGAAGGATGCTCGCCGAGGAGCACCGCCGCGGCGATCACGGTGATCAGCGGCTGGGCGAGCAGTAGGACCGACGTCACCGCCCCCGGCAGGCGCGGCAACGACAGGTTGATCAGCCCGTAGCCGGCGACCTGCGACGTGAGCGCGACGACCAGGAGCCAGAACAGCGCGGTCGGCTCGGGCAGCAGGACGAGGTCGCCGATGACCAGGCCCGCGAGGAACGCAGTCGCGGCCGCCGCGGCGGAAGCATCGAACAACGAGCCCCACGTGTGGGTGCCATCCCGATTGCCCTGGCGGATCAGCACGAGGTAGCCCGAGTAGGCGCATGCCGAGGCCAGCCCGAAGGCGACGCCGAGCACAGGGTCCAGGCCGTAGGCGGCGCTGTCGAGCACGCCCGAAATGAGGATCGCGCCAACCAGGACGATTGGGATTCCGGCGATCATGCGACGGTCCGGACGCTCGGCGAAGAGCAGCCACGACAGGCCCGCGACCATGACGACCTGGAAGTTGGCGACTACCGTCGCCAGGCCTGCGCCAACCTGCAGCACGGCATGTTGCCAGGCGATGAGGTCGGCGGCGAAGCAGATCCCCGCGGCGACCGCCAGGCCGCGATCCCGCCGCGACCGCCGACCCAGGCGGCGATCCTCGACCAGGAGCAGTGCGGCCAGCAACGGCAGAGCGAGGAGACAGCGAAAGAGCGTCGCGGTCGAGGGCGACTGGCCCGAGTAGCGAAAGAAGATCCCCGAGAACGCGATGAACGTCGCGCCGACGAGCGCCGCCAGGCGAGGTCGCGCGGCAATCGCCTCGATGGGCCTACCCCTCCGGTCGGGCCGGCGTGCCGACGAAGCGCAGTCCGAGCTCGGCGAGCTGGCCAGGATCGGGCGGCGACGGGGCGTCCAGCATGAGATCGCTGCCCGACTGCGTCTTGGGGAAGGCCATCACCTCGCGGATGGTCGTCTGGCTCGTGAGCAGCGCCACCCAGCGGTCGATCCCCGCCGCGATGCCACCGTGCGGCGGGGCGCCGTACTCGAAGGCGTCGAGGACCGCCCCGAACTTCGCCTTCATCCCCTCCGGGGTCTGGCCCTGGAGCGCGAAGCTCCGCTCGAGCAGATCGCGGCGATGGATCCGGATGCTGCCGCCGGCCAGCTCCCAGCCGTTCAGGACCAGGTCGTACTGCATCGCCCGGGCTCGACCGGCCGGATCCTCTGGCGACGGCCGCGAGAGGTCGCCGCTGGCCGTCGTCAAGAGCTCGACGTCCTCGGGCACGACCCCGCTGAACGGGTTGTGGGTCGCGTCCCAGCGCCGGTTCTCGGCGTCCCATTGGTACATCGGGAAGCGATGGACCCAGGCATAGGCGAGGACCGCGGGATCGGCCAGCGACAGCCGCTCGCCGAGCTCGACCCGGAGCCGGCCGAGGACGTCCGCCGCCACCGCGGGAGCGTCGGCCACGACCAGGATGAGGTCCCCTTCCCCGGCCCGGGCCCTCGCGATCAGTGCCGCTGTGCCATCCTCGCCCAGGAACTTCGCGATCGGGGAACGCACGGCGCCGGCGGCCTCGACCACCAGCCAGGCCAGCCCCTTGGCTCCGTAGCGGCGGGCGAGCTCGGTCAGCTCGTCGAGCTGCGAGCGAGTGGCGCCGCCCATGCCCGGAGCGACGATGGCCTTCACCCGACCACCGCCGGTCAGGGCCTCGTCGAACACGCGGAACCCGGACGCCGGCGTGCCGTTCTCGTCGACCAGCACCGGTGCCAGGTCGACCAGCTCCATCCCGAAGCGCAGATCCGGCTTGTCCGTGCCATAGCGCTCGATCGCTTCGTCGTAGGTGAAGCGCGGGAACGGGGTGATCTGAATCGGACGCTCGGGGACGACCGCGCGGCTGACCTCGA
This sequence comes from Chloroflexota bacterium, assembly GCA_034666965.1. GTDB lineage: Bacteria > Chloroflexota > Limnocylindria > Limnocylindrales > CSP1-4 > Chersky-267. The sequence continues at coordinate 52,936 of JAXDKT010000075.1, forward strand.
TGGCCATCCCCTCGACGAAGGCCATGACCGTGTCCTCGTCGACGAAGCTCATCTCGAGGTCCAGCTGGGTGAACTCGGGCTGTCGGTCGCCACGCAGGTCCTCGTCACGGAAGCACCGCGCGATCTGGAAGTAGCGATCGATGCCGGCCACCATCAGCAGCTGCTTGAGCTGTTGCGGGCTCTGGGGCAGGGCGTAGACGGCGCCCGGCTGAAGCCGGCTGGGGACGATGAAGTCGCGGGCGCCCTCGGGCGTCGACTTGATCAGGTCGGGCGTCTCGACCTCGATGAAGCCCTGGGCGTGATGGACCGCGCGGATCTTGTGGACCAGCTCCGAGCGGAGCAGCAACCGACGCTGCATCGGCTCGCGCCGGATGTCGAGGTAGCGGTACTTGAGCCGGAGCGCCTCGTCGATCGGGGCATCGGGCTCATTGATGTAGAACGGCGGGGTCTTGGCCTCGGCCAGGATCTCGACGGTCTCCGCCCGCAGCTCGATCTCGCCCGTTGGCAGCTCGGGATTCTCCTTGCCCGCCATCCGCCGCTCGACGCGACCGGCGATCGTCACGACGAACTCGCTGCGGACCCGACTGGCCACCGAATGCGCCTCCGCGGCGCCCTTGGCGTCGACGACGACCTGGGTGATCCCGTGGCGGTCGCGCAGGTCCAGGAAGATCAGCTGCCCGTGATCTCGTCGGCGGTGCACCCAGCCCGACAGGCGGGCCGTCGTGCCCACGTCGGACGCGCGCAGCTGACCGCACGTGTGGCTCCGGTAGGGCGTGGCCAAGGGGTTCTGGGCGGAGCGCTCGGTCATCGCCGGGGTATCGTAGTCGAAGGCTCCCACCGACCGATCGCAGCCGACGAGTGACTCCCGGTCGGGGCAGCCCTGGAGGACCCACCATGCTCTCCGAGCGACGAGTCCACGTCACGCTGCCAGTGGCCGATCTCGATCGGGCCCGGGCGTTCTACGAGGACACCCTCGGGTTCAGCCCGTACGACACGCAGCCCGGCGCAGTCATGTTCCAGGCCGGATCCGGGACGCTCTTCGCGGTGACTCGCAGCAGCGGGTCCGCCTCGGGGACGCACACCCAGATGGGCTTCACGACCCCTGACATCGA